>DATIBJ010000017.1:0-11835 GCA_035457565.1 Pyrinomonadaceae bacterium
GGAGGAGAACACGCATTGCATAGTGAGAGCCACCCCATTAGGAATGTTGTATAGTGCCGCTGCCCGTGGCTGCACCTCGGGAAAGGAACATGACAATGCCAGTTCACAAACGAGGAGACAGATGGCACTACGCATTCTGTATCCGCGGCGTCCGTTACCGGGGAGCAATTCCGGAAGCGCGGACGAAGTTCCAGGCTGAAAAGGCTGAGACAAAACTTCGCCAGGAGGTCTACGAAGGTCGATTCGGTAGACCAACCGGCGAAACGGTTTTTGGAAAGTTTGTCGAGGAAGTCTATAAACCCTGGGCTCGAGAGAACAAGCGTTCGTTCGAGAACAATGAGAAGTACAAACTGCCCATGATCTGTGAGAGCAAGAGTCTTAAGGGCAAGACGTTTGCTCAGATCTCTCCGCTGCTGATTGAGAAATACAAGAAGGAACGGCGCGAGTCGGAAATGAAAGACGGAACGACGCGAAAGCCCTCAACCATTAATCGAGAATTACAGATACTCTCAAGGATCTTTTCACTCGCGATCAGGTATAGAGTCACAGACAGAAACCCCTGCAGCGAAGTCTCGCTTCTACCGGAAAACAACAAGCGCGTGCGGTACTTGTTCGACGATGAGGAGCAAAGACTGTTATCGGTGCTAACAGGTCCGCGTGGACACTTGTTGCCGCTCGTGACTCTTGCGATCGGCACCGGCATGAGGCGAGGGGATCTGTTCAATCTCACTTGGGAGAGGGTCGATTGCCAACGTGGATTGATCTACGTACCGAATTCCAAGACGGGAAGAAACTACTCAGTGCCCATGAACGAAGACGTCAAAGCCACCTTGCAACAGATGCGCAGGGTCACTCGTAGCGGCGGTTACGTCTTCATCAATCCCGACACAGCGATGCCTTACACGGACATCAAGAAAGCGTTCGCTACGGCTTGTCAGTTAGCGGGGATTGAAAACCTGCATTGGCACGATCTGCGTCACACGTTCGGGACCAGACTTGCGGAAGCGGGTTGCAGTGAAGCGACAATTGCTGATCTGATGGGACACTCAGATCCGCAAACGACGCGACGCTACACTCACGCAACGGATCGAGCTAAACGAGCGGCGGTCGAAGCCGTAAGACTTCGCGTCTGCCACAATCCTGCCACAAAACAAGAACGGCCACCTTTGCAGGTAGCCGTAAATGCTTGATGTAGTTGGTCGGGGCGAGTGGATTCGAACCACCGACCTCACGGTCCCGAACCGTGCGCTCTACCAGGCTGAGCCACGCCCCGAATTGCGTCTCGGATGATAGGGAACGAACTGTTGAGTGTCAAACAGGTCGCGTGAGAACATTGATGATTGGAGATTTTTGATTGCAGATTGGATGTTGCCTTATCGGTCAATCGTCAATTGACAATTACCAATCGAGAATGTTCGTGGGTCGGTGTGGAACATCAGTACCGAAACGCGCTAGCGGGTGTTCGATAAACTTTAGTTTGTCGATGAGTACCGAAGAGTGCAACTTGAGTCTCGCCGAACGTCGACGACAAACTAAAGTTTATCGAACATCCGCTACCGCGGACGGTACTGACTGTTCTTCCACGGAATTGAACGAGACTAACCTAGCTGCGCACCCATCCGCTACCGCGGACGGTACTGACTGTTCTTCCACGGAATTGAACGCGACTAACTTAGCTGCGCACCCATCCGCTACCGCGGACGGTACTGACTGTTCTGCCACGGAATTGAACGTTACTAACTTAGCTGCGCACACATCCGCTACCGCGGACGGTACTGACTGTTCTGCCTAGGAAGTTCGCTGGTTCCGCAACATGTCAAACACCCTTGACGGTGGCCTCTTTCAGCAGCATGTTTTGCGGATCGAGTTCGATCCGGGTTGGTTTTTCGTTGAGCGGGATTGTTTGGATGAAGTCTTTGCCAGTCGGCTTTAGCACGATGTCGCGCCGACCACTCGCGGTAATGATCGTGATGGGAACGGTATCCAAAAAAGCATTACCGGCTTGGACCTGCTTGAGGATCACTCTTAGCTTCTTCCGCGGCAGCCACTGCCACAATAACTGATACTGCGGATGACCGCTGTCGTATACCCAGCGGGTGAAAAATGCGCTGAGATTTGTGCCGGAAGCTTTCTCGAGTGCCACGCGGAGGTCTTCAGTGCTCGCGACTGAGTTCTTGTGTGCATCGTAGTAATTTCGAATGCCGCGGAAGAACACGTCGTCACCGAGTCTTAACCGCAACATGTGAAGCACCCACGATCCCTTTTGATAGTTGTTCGCGTTTAGAAGATCCATGAGGGTCTCGGTATCGCGATCAAATATTGGTAGGCGCTTCGTCTTCTCAAACTGAAAGACTTGTTTAGCTGCGTTCTTCATGTACTGCTGAAAAGCGTCTTCTCCTTCATAACGCTGAAGAAATAAACCGGCGTAGTAAGTTGCGAACCCCTCACTTAACCAGAGATCGGCCCACGTTGACTCCGTAACCGAATCACCAAACCATTGATGCGCAATCTCGTGTGCGATCACGCTGACATTTCCCAGCGGAATCCCGTATGTCTTGCTCGTTTCGGATGGTCCAGGTCGCGTCAATAGATTACTTGCGAAGACGATTGCGCTGGAGTTCTCCATGCCGCCAAAACGTGTCGCACCCACGATCATCGCGAGTTTCTCATACGGGTAAGGAGCGATTGTTCGGTTGAAGAATTCCAACGAAGAAATCGTTGGTCCAAAACCTTTTTCTGCGAGTTGTCTCTCTGACTGAGGGACGTAGTATGAAAGCGAAGTTGGGGCGGCCGCCACCGGTTCCACGCGAGCAAACTGGCCGACCCCGATAATCATGCAGTAAGGCGGAATTGGCACCCCTTCTGAATAGGTCCAAGTGCGCTGACCATTGCTGCTTGTTTGAATGTTGTCCAAGCGGCCGTTCGCTACTACTTCCTCGCGAGCAGGGGCAGTAACGTTGAAGGTGATCGTTGCTTTTGCCGCAGGATGGTCCAACGTCGGAATCCAGTGATGAACTCGATCGGGCCAATTGTCCCCAATGGCGCTCGGCCTCCCATCTTTATCCGGCGAAAGAATCAAACCATCTTTTGGTTTGCCGTGGTAATCGACTGTCACCACTAATCGAGTTCCAGCGTTAATGCGTTGCGGGGTATTGATCTGGAGCTTTCCCTTCTGGTGTACAAACGTGACGGGCAGGGAATTGAGGCTGACTTTCCCTATCGTAAGATCGCCAAAATCCAGATCGATCACTGTGGTTGGTTTGAGCACGAGAATATTGATTCGGGCACTCGCTGAAGTGATCTCCGAGAGTTGATCGTTCAAGGTGATGTTGACGAGGTAGTGTTCCGGACGCCATGTATCGATCAATCGCTCGACACGGGCCGCGAACGCAGTCGATAGCTGAAGGGAAAGGAACAGAAGAGTAAGAAGAAGCCAACGTTTATTAGTCATCGTTTTCGCCGCGCACCGTCCGGAACGTAAGGAGGAAGTATACAAGAGAGGTTTGCCTCAAAAGTCAGATCTAGTTCGAGTGTTTGATTTGTCTGATTTCGTGGATCGTCCTCGTTTTCCCAGCTAACCGGAACGCTCCACGAACTCACAGGAAAAAACACGAGACTCATCCCCCAAGACGAAAGACCCAAGGCCAAAAACCAAAGGCTTCGATATTGTTCAGGCCCAGCCTACACCAAAGCCGAAGAAGAACTCGACGCGTCGCGCAATTAGTAGAGCCTTGTTGTTCAAGTCCATTCGCAGCGCGTCGGACCAAGCGACAATGGCTTCCAGTAGGCTGGGCCCGAACGATCCCCCGACTGCCGTCGGGGATATTCAAACCTTCAGGAGATTTCGCAGAACTAATCTCGACCGTCGACTGGACCCGCTCGTCTAATTGATTGACCTGTCACGGTGTCCAACATGATATATTGACGTTCAACTCGGGTATGAACCCGGTGGCCCCTCCACCGCGACGGTAAGGAATCTCACCTGACAATTCAGTTATTTCTTGGATTTTGCGACGGAGCCCACTCCTATGAACACCAGCATCGCGCCTTTTGCTGCTACGCGACGCGTATCTTTAACTGCTCTTTTAGTCGTTATTATTTGTAGCCTCGCGGCGACAACCTCCGCAGCCACAAATAAAAAGCCGATCCTCCTAAGTCATTCGAACAGCACCCGCGCGATCGCTCTCGAAACCATTACGTTGCTGGCCGAACCGTTTTCGCTTAACCAGAGCATCCCCTGGGGCACCGACAACCGAACACGCATTTCGATCTTTGCAATGAACCTCGAACTGCTTCCGGGTGAGGGCATCAACGCGTTCACTGCTGACGTGCAGGACAGTACCGGCAAGCTTTATCCCTTGACGGTCGAGTTCATGGGACCAGCCCGTGATGTTTGGGGCATCACGAACCTTTCCGGCATCACAATGTTCGTGGTCCGGCTCTCTGAGGATCTCGGTGACGTCGGCGATGTGCTGCTGCGGTTGAATCTGCATGGAGTGTCCAGCAATCGTGTCCGCATCGCTATTGGTCATGTGGGTGGTGGCCCAGCCGATGATCAAGGTGCAGTGCCGACACCTGCTCCAATCACTCCGCCGCCGCCAGATGCACCACTAGATGTGAGCGCTTTCATCAATGCTCCGATCAGCGACGCAGACGCAGTGCGTTTTCTTGAACAGGCATCGTGGGGACCAACTCCAACTGAAATCGCGCACCTGAAGCAAGTGGGTTTCCTCGCGTATTTGAACGAGCAGTTCAATGCTCCAGTGACGAATCCCTCGAGGGGTTCGAACTATCCAGACTTGCTATTCCCGCTGGATGACAATGCGCAACAGTGTCCGACCACTTCGAGCGACCCAAATTACAACCAAGCGGTCTGCCTGCGAGATAACTACTCGATGTACCCGATTCAACGAACGTTCTTCACAAATGCTCTTTACGGTCCAGATCAACTACGGCAGCGTGTCGCTTTCGCCCTCCATCAGATTCTGGTCGTGTCAGGAGCGAGCGAGGTAAACCGACCGAGCTGGATGACTATCTATCTCCAGGCGCTCGATCGAAATGCCTTCGGCAGTTACCGTACCCTTCTTCAAGAGATCACTCTCAGTCCGGCGATGGGCGAATATCTCGACATGAGGCTCAGCACTCGAACGAGTCCTAACGAGAATTTCGCGCGTGAAGTTTTGCAACTCTTCTCATTAGGAACCGACACGCTCAATCCCGACGGTACGCCACAGCGAGATTCTCAAGGCATTCCGATTCCGTCGTACACACAAACGCAAGTCAACGAATTTACACGCGCATTTACGGGGTGGACTTTAGCAACTGCTCTGGGAGCCGGCATCACGAATTATAGAGATCCAATGGTGCCTCGGGGCGGCACCAATCACGACGGTGGCGCCAAGGTCTTACTAAACAACCAAGCGGTTCCTTCGTGTGGAAACAACGCTACCTGCGCCATATCCGACATGAATGTTGCGCTCGACAACATTTTCAATCATTCAAATGTTGGTCCTTTCGTTAGCAAGCAACTAATTCAACACCTTGTGACAAGTAACCCGACTCCTGCGTACGTCGGCCGTGTGGCGAGGGTGTTCAATAACGATTGCGACGGCTTGTTCAACCAGGGATGCACCGGCGCTCGCGGTAATCTGAAGTTTGTTGTGCAAGCGATCCTTCTTGATCCCGAAGCACGCGGCAACGTAAAGGACGATCCGAACTACGGCAAACTTCGCGAACCCGCACAATATGTAAATGGATTCTTGCGCGCATTCAATGTGAAGTCGTTCGACAAGACACAGAACAGTGATGGCGTGCTCGACAGCAGAGGCGGCAACTTTACCGGTACGTTGGACCAACCGATTTTTCAACCGCCCACAGTCTTTAGTTATTATCAGCCTGGTTACGAAGTACCAGGCACAAAGATCCTTGGTCCCGCCTTCGGTATCCTGTCGACTTCTACGACGTTACGTCGTGCAAACGACATCAACACGTTGACTTACTCAGGCGTCTCGGCGGCTCCGAGCAGCCCCACGCCGCTCAGCCCAGATCGACCGCGCGGCACTTCTATAGACATTTCAAACCTGGAGGCGATGTCCGTGAATCCTAACGATGGCCAGGTTGTCGACACGCTTAACACGTTATTGCTTCATGGCTCGATGTCAACACAGATGCGCAGTTCGATCATCACCGCAATGAATGCAATCAACGATTCGAACTTGACCACGCGTCATCAAAAACGCGCGCGAGTAGCGGTTTATCTCGCTGCAACGTCCTCTCAATACGACATACAGAGATAACGATCATGGCACCATCACGCAGAGATTTTCTTAAGACCGGCGCGTGCGCGCTCGGAAGCATGGCATTAGCCTCGACGATCGAGAACCTTGGAATGGTTCATGCGCTTGCACAGTCGGGACCGGATTACAAGGCGCTCGTGTGCGTGTTTCTCAACGGTGGCAACGATGGCAATAACATGTTCGTCGATTTGAACCAGTACAACGGACCAGCGGGAAGCCTTACTACAGGTTATTCCAACACTCGTAGTGCTTCGGGGCTGGCGATTCCGCAAGCAAGCTTGTTGGCCGTTTCGCCGGCGACTGGCGGGTCATACGGTTTTCACCCAAACATGCCTGAAATCCGCGACCTATTTAATCAAGGCAAATGCGCAGTTCTCTGCAACAACGGCCCGCTAGTGGAACCATTAACTCGCACTACTTATCAGAACGGCACTGGCAAGAAGCCGCTACAACTCTTTTCGCACTCAGATCAGGTTGGCTTGTTCCAGACGTCGATTGCTAACGTGGTTAGCCAGACCGGGTGGGCCGGCCGACTTGCTGATAAGACAACTGCCCTCAATCTCGGCGCTACGTTTCCATCCAACGTTTCCATTGCTGGAGTCAATCTTCTTCTGACCGGTGTAGACACGCGCCAATTGGCCGTTGCTGACTCCGGAACCCCTTTGGCGAACGTGCTATTTCTGAGTAATGCTCCGGGTGCAAGTGCCACGGACATAAGCTCACGACTCGCATCCTTTCATGAACTGCGAACTCTTGATAACGAGTTTAAGTTGATTAAGGCCGCCAGTGACATTCGATCCAGCTCGATACAAACTGACAATGCGCTTAACAGCGTCAACCCGACTCTAACAACCGTATTTCCTCTCACGGGTATCGCTCGTCAGCTCAAGCAGGTTGCATTGCTAATAAAGGCGTGTACGGATCCTGCAGCAGGTATAAACATGAAGCGTCAGATCTTCTTCACGCAGATAGGCGGCTTCGATACTCATTCGGCACAGGTCAACGGTCAGCAAAACCTGTTGACGCAAATCAGTCAGGCGATTGGTGCGTTCTATGCTGCGCTTGTTGAACTTAATATGCAGGATAAAGTGACGCTCTTTACGATGTCAGACTTTGGTAGAACGCTTCAGCCTGCAGGTTCCGGCTCGGGCATCGTCGGCAGTGACCATGCCTGGGGTAACCATCACTTGATAGTCGGCGGCAAAGTTCTCGGAAATGCGTTGTACGGTACATACCCAGCATTGGCGCTCGGTGGTCCTGACGATACCGATGGTGGATCGAGTCCACGCGGGCGTTGGATACCGACGACATCAGTCGAACAATACGCGGCAACTCTTGGGACGTGGTATGGTTTGTCGTCGGCAGACCTCACTGCCGTGTTTCCGCTGATCGGACGCTTCTCAACGCCGAGTCTCGGATTCATGGGACCGTGAGTCGTTGCGTAAACATAAATTCATCTAGCCTAGCGCCCTCACGCTAGGCTATTTTTCAGAACGTCGCCGGCCTTTTTCCAAGTATTCAAAATGGGTCCTAAGAAACAACAGCTTCCACTCCAATACGCAAGATTCATTTTTTTGCCGGCCCTTCTGGCAGCTTTGTTTGGTTATCTCTTGTCGAACGACAGTGCTCGTTATTCAGCACACGCGTTTTCTTCAGGCCCGCCACCCGGGTATACAGGAGCACCGCTTGAAGAACCGGAAGCCTGTGCGGAATGCCACGTTCCTCCAGACGCCGGCACCGGGCAAATTTCGATCTCAGCGCCTGCCACTTATCTTCCAGGACATACGTACCCGATTACGGTGACGCATACGAACTCCGATCCCACCAGACTACGCTGGGGCTTTGAGCTGACTGTACTCGACAGTGGTGATGAGAAGGCCGGCGAACTTCAACCGCTCAATGGACTCACGCAGCTTATCAACAATGCAGGACCGGGGGGCGCACGCCAGTACATTGAACATACTGCGTCAGGAACGTTTATCGGCCAGCAAAACGGAGCCAGTTGGACTTTCAATTGGACAGCGCCGTCTACAGACGTTGGACCGGTAACGTTCTACGCAGCCGGCAATCAAGCAAACAACGACGGGAACACGTCCGGCGATTACATCTACAAGACTTTCGTTACGTCGTCTCCTCAATCTTCAACGCCGCACTTCGCCATAACGGCAACGCCCTCGACTCGTAATGTTGTTCCCACGGGATCGGCCCAGTACACGATCACCATCACACCCTTTGCCGCGTTCACTGGAACTGTGAATCTCAACGCGACTGGTCTACCGACGGGAGCATCGGCTGTCTTTAATCCGACCTCTTTAAACATTAACGACGCAAACTCGAAAAGCTCAACACTTACGATCACGACGGACTCGAGTACGCCAATCGCGAACAACGTAATCACAATCACTGGTCAGTCCGGTTCGTTAATGCATTCAGCTCAGGTGAACTTGAACGTGGTCAGCCCGTCGAGTGTTGACTTAACAATCACAAAGACTGCTTCTCCGAATCCTGGCGAAGTTGGCAGTTCGTTGGTCTTTCGAATGACAGTGACGAACAACGGTCCAGCCGCAGCGACAAATGTAATGCTGAACGATCCAGTTCCGGCCGGGACTACGATGGGTGCTGCTTCGACAACTCAGGGTAGCTGTCTTCTCGCTAATCCGATGGTTTGTTCTCTCGGAACCATTACCGCAGGATCGACGGTGATCGTAACCATGACCGTCACTCCAGGCGCGCCAGGTCAGATAAGCAACACTGCCACCGTGACCGCCGGCGAAACTGATTTCGATACGTCTAACAACTCAGGGTCTGTCACGCTATCAATTCAGGCTGCGGCTTCTTCGCCGGTGATGTTGGACGACAATCTAACGGTATCTACAGTCGTTAGCGGCTTGAGTGCGCCAACTAGTATGGCGTTCCTTGGCCCAAACGATTTCTTTGTACTCGAAGCTGGTTCCGGCAAGGTCCAACGAATTGTGAATGGCGTGCTTCAGTCAACCGTTCTCGATTTGCCTGTTAACTTTGCCTCTGAACGCGGCCTGCTTGGGATCGCGTTGCATCCACAGTTTGCTCAGAACGGTTTCGTTTATCTGTACTGGACGGAATCTTCCGTCGGCGTTGACACCGGAAATATCGATCAAGTTCCGCTCTTAGGGAATCGCGTAGACCGCTACGTTTGGAACGGCACGACTTTATCGTTCGACAAGAACCTCATTAAGTTGCGCGCGTTGCAACAGGACGCGGGTCAACCCTCGCGCGGTAATCACAACGGTGGCGTATTACGCTTCGGTCTCGATGGGAAGTTATACATCATCTTTGGTGACAATGGCCGGCGCGGTCTTCTCCAGAACATCATCACTGGTGGTCCAGTGCCTGACGATCAGTTTGGTGGTCCTGAACCCGACGACGCGCACATGACCGGTGTAATTCTGCGATTGAACGACGACGGTACGACTCCGTCGGATAATCCATTCTTCGACGCGACAACGGTTCTGACCGGCCAGGCTGCGACGAACATCAAGAAGGTCTTTGCTTATGGTGTAAGAAACAGCTTCGGCATGGCGTTCGACCCGATGAGCGGAAATCTTTGGACCGAAGAGAATGGTGACGACGCCTTCGATGAAATCAACCGTGTAACACCGGGCTTCGATGGTGGATGGGTTCAAGTTATGGGACCACTTGCGCGAATCGGGGAGTTTAAATCGATCGAGATGACGTACGGCGCGGGCAATCTGCAGCAATTGCGCTGGCCTCCATCAAACATCGCGAACACACCGCAGGATGCGCTCGCGCGAATGTTTATCGTGCCGGGCTCTCAGTATGTAGATCCAGAGTTCAGTTGGAAGTACGCAGTGGCGCCATCTCCGATCGGTTTTATTCGAGGCCGAGGACTCGGGCCACAATTCGAAGGTAACTTGTTAGTGGGAGCGTCGCGAACGACATTACTCAACGGGTTTCTGTACCGGTTCAAACTTTCATCGGATCGTCAACATTTCGTCTTCACTGATCCGCGTTTGAACGACCGAGTCGCCGACAATACAGACAAGTTCGATCAGACTGAAAGTGAGAGTCTTGCGATTGGTCGTGATTTCGGTGTTACGACAGACATCCAGACCGGGCCAAATGGGAATGTGTTTGTCGTTTCACTTTCCAAAGGCGCGGTCTACGAGATCAAGTCGAAGCCGAGTCAGCTATTCATCGCGAACCTGACGGGTACTCAGGAAGTGCCTCCCAACAACTCAAGCGCCATGGGAACGGCAACGTTATTACTTAGCCCTGATGAAAAAACAGCGCGCGTGTCGTTGCACTTCAGCGGATTAACAAGTGCACAGACTGATGCGCACATCCATGGACCAGCTCCAGCGGGAGTTGCCGCTCCAGTGATCATCGATTTGCCGGATGGTCAGATCGACGATTTCGAAATCAGCCTCACGACCGCGCAGGTGCAGGATCTAAAAACCGGTCTCTGGTACGTGAACGTTCACTCAAGTAATTTTCCGACTGGCGAGATCCGCGGACAGTTTGGAACATCCAGCTCTGCAAGCAGCATCCAATTCAGCGCCACCAAGTATGTCGTGAATGAGACTGCAGCATCAGTCGCAGTCACGGTGACGAGATTGGGCAGCACCAGCGGAGCAGCTACGGTTGATTACACAACAACTGATACAGATAACTTCACAGTGAATTGCACGAACGTCGCCGGCAATGCGTTTGGCCGATGTGATTTTGCCACCAGCGTCGATACGTTGACGTTTGCTCCCGGCGAGACTTCGAAGAGTTTCGTAATTCCGATCATTAACGATGGCTGGGCTGAAGGAGACGAGACGTTCGGAGTGATGCTGAGTAATGTGACCGGCGCGACACTGGGCAGTCCGGCGACGGCCCAGGTCACAATCACAGACAATGAAACGGTGAATGGAGCGGTTAACCCTTACTTCGCGACGCCATTCTTCGTGCGGCAGCACTATCTCGACTTCCTGTCGCGCGAACCGGAACCAACTGAACCATGGAGTAACATTCTGAACACCTGTCCAAACGTGAACAATGATCCGTCCTGCGATCGACTCTTTGTGTCGGGCGCGATCTTTGGGTCGCCGGAGTTTCAGTTGAAAGGCTACTACAACTATCGCTTCTACAAGCTGGCCTTCAATCGACTGCCGTTATATGAGGAGATCGTGGTCGACATGCGGAAGGTGACGGGCACAACGCAGCAGGATACATTTCAGCGGCGGGCGCAGTTTGCGAGTGACTTCGTGCAGCGGCAGGAGTTTAAGAATCTGTACGACGCGCTGAGCAACACGAACTATGTGAACGCGCTGATGAATCGCTATGGCCTGGGCGCGATCACGACACGAGATCCAAACAATCCAGAGACGGGCGCGATGCTGACGCTAACGACGACGGATTTGATCAATGCGCTGGATACGAGTACGTGGACGCGGGCGCAGGTGCTGCGAGCGATAGCGGAATCGCAGCAGGTATTCAACCAGGAATTCATCCAGGGGTTTGTGGCGATGCAGTACTACGGCTATCTGCGGCGCAT
>DATIBJ010000018.1:0-24942 GCA_035457565.1 Pyrinomonadaceae bacterium
GACTGCGTCGGTGGGATTCCGGACTTTTTGTGCAAAGGTGCTGCAGATTACTCCGCTCGGGTGGCTACAGTGCAAATTGAGCGGGGGTAAACCGCCCTTCCTAACTTGCTTTCATGTCAGCTTGAGTGGTTTCAGTGGGGCTTGATTGTTGATCGTTTTGCGCGTTGCTTTGTGCAGTGGAGGTTGGAAGTCATGTAACTTGAGCGGGGCAAGCCACCCTTCTTCTTCTTCCCAACCTGCAATTTATTTTCAGCTGAGTTATGTGACCGAAGCTTGGGTGCTGATGATTTGCACGTTGCTTGTTCAGTGGAAGTTGGAGGTTTGCACCTCCCTGCGTACAATACCCCGCCAGGAGCAAATCATTTGAGTACCGCGGAAGCCGCTTGTTACAGCACTCCTGAAGAGTCAGGTTTGAGGGTCGAAACCTTACCTTTCGATCGCATCCCTCAACAGACACGTCTGTTCCTCGACTACCTGCGCGATCCGGTCTCGCTGCGACGTTTTTATCCTTCGGCAGTTCGCTTCCATCACGAGTTACCTCAGCGTGCACCGGAAGTGCTGGCGAACCATCGAGTCGATCGCGAAAAACTCTGCGATGCTTTGGCGGCGATGAACAAGCGCTGGGGCGCGACTGACGAGACGCTCAAGAACATCGCGTTGCTGCGTGAGTCGGATTGTCTTGCAGTTGTATCAGGTCAACAGGCCGGCCTGTTTACTGGTCCTCTCTATACGATCTACAAGGCGCTAGCGGCGGTGAAGCTGGCGGGGTGCTTGAGAACACGGGATACGAAAGCGGTCTCGGTGTTTTGGATGGCGACCGAAGATCACGACTTTGCTGAAGTCGCAAAAGCTGAATTCATTAGTCGCGAATGCCAACTCGCGGAGATCAAAGTATCGACCGAGTTGCATCGAGAGAATCAGCCGGTGGGAAAAGTAGCGCTGGACGAATCTATCGTCGCAGTTATTGACGAGTTCTTTGCGCAGCTGCCGAATTCAGAATTTGCGTCCGATGTGAAGAGTCTACTTCAGAACGCGTGGCGCGGTGGTCGCAGCTATTCCGACGCATTCGCGACGATGATGACGTCATTGCTCGGTCGCTATGGATTGATCTTTCTGGATCCCCTCGAATCTGAACTAAAGAAGCTCGCAGCACCGTTGTACGCGGATGCCGCACGTCACGCACCAGAAATTGCCACCGCGATTGAAGAGCGCAGCCGAGAGTTGGAGGCTGAAGGCTATCACGCGCAAGTGATGGCCACCGCGAATTCGTTTCCGTTGTTCTATCACGACGATGAGGGAGCGCGGCACGCGATCACTCGTCTCGAAAACGGCAAATACAAAGCGAAAGAGTGCGAAGCGGAGCACACGGCGGATGAACTCGCCGAGTTGGCTTTGCGATCTCCCGAACGATTCAGTCCAAACGTCACGCTCCGTGCTGTTGTTCAGGATTATCTATTGCCCACCGTTGCTTATTACGGTGGCGCTGCTGAGATCGCGTACTTCGCGCAGACAGCCGAGGTTTATCGCGTGCTCGAGCGACCGGCAACACCAATCCTGCCACGTTCAAGTTTGACGATGGTCGAACGACACACTGGTCGAGTACTCGAGCGCTACCAGCTGAAACTTGAAGACTTCTTCGAAGGGCTGGAACCTGTGCTGAAGCGTGTGGTCGAAGAACACCTCGGCGCGAACACTGCGAAGTTGTTTTCGGAGTCGGAGCAGAGAGTGAACCAGGAGCTGGATCGACTAAGAGAAGAATTGGCTAATGTCGATCCAACGTTGGCCGGCGCTCTCGATACGGGTCGCAAGAAAATCAATTATCAGTTGGAAGGTTTACGAACGAGGTTTGTGAGAGCGCAACTGGCACGCGATGAAGCTGCACAACGCCAACTGGTAAGAGCATTTGATCAACTCTATCCGCACAAGGACTTGCAAGAGCGCCATATCAACGTCACTTCGCTGCTGGCCCGCCACGGGACTTACGTGATTGAGTGGATCTACAACGCAGTTAACATCGGATCAGATGAGCATCAGGTAGTTTATCTCTAGATTGAAGATTGATGATTGTAGATTGAAGATTGGCGCTGCCCGCACGTCGGAAACCGGAATCTGCAATCTGCAATCTGCAATCTACAATCTACGATCTTCAATCTTCAGTGGTTAACGTCTCACAATGTCAATAATCAGAGTCCTCCCCGATCACGTTTCAAACCAAATAGCAGCCGGTGAAGTGGTTGAGCGTCCGGCGTCCGTTGCGAAAGAGCTGGTGGAAAACAGCATCGACGCCGGAGCGACGCGCATCACCATTGAGATTGAAGGCGGTGGCCGGCGTTTGTTGAAGGTGACGGACGACGGTCTAGGCATGGTGCGCGACGACGCTGTACTTGCTTTCGAACGTCACGCCACTTCGAAGATTCGTAAGACAGATGACCTGGCATCAATCGCCACCCTTGGATTTCGCGGAGAAGCGCTCGCCTCAATCGCGTCTGTCGCAAGAGTAGAACTGACAACGCAAACAACGGATGCCGCCGCCGCGACGCGCGTGACAATTGATGGCGGCAAAATGCGCGATGTCAAAGACGCCGCGCATCCGCGCGGCACAACACTCATAATCCGCGACCTGTTCTTCAATGTGCCTGCACGCAGAAAATTTCTACGCTCGGAAGCGACTGAAACGTTCCACCTCACCAATCTGGTAACGCACTACGCCCTGGCGCATCCGGAGATTGCCTTCATCTTCATCAACAATGGTCGTGAGGCATTGCATGCCACTGCTGCGAGTAGTTTGAAGGAAAGAGCGTACCAGGTTTTTGGTCAAGACTTCCTCGACAATCTGTTGGAAGTGGACGGAGGCCATCCGCAAGTCGCGCGAGTTACCGGTTATGTTTCGGCTCCGCGTGATCGGCGCACATCACGTGATTCGCAGTACCTATTCGTTAATCGGAGGTTCGTACGCGATCGGTTGATCGGACGCGCTCTCTCAGAAGGATATCGATCAGTTTTGCCCCATGGCGTCTATCCGGCAGCGCTCTTGTTTATTGAGACGCCGCTCGAGGAGGTGGATGTAAACGTCCATCCAGCGAAAACCGAAGTGCGCTTTCGACGCGCGGCTGCGGTTGCTGACGCTGTTCGGGATTCGGTGCGCGATGCTCTGGCAAGTGCTGGTTTTGTGCGTGAGGAACGGGAGCCTGAGACGCGGGGGCTGGAAACGGGGGAGACGCAGGAACGCAGAGACGCGGTGAGTGCTTCAGCGGCTGCCGTTGCACGAGGAGAAACCGGACCTAACAGACCTCCTTCAGAAATCGAAGTCTCTTACGCTCCCACTCCGATCGATTCAGAGAATGTACAAGCTGACTTTAACTTGCGTCCTCCCTACCAACCGCCGTCGCAATCAAAGATCGACTTTGCGGTATTGATGTCGTCGGTCGAAGAAGCGCTCGAAGAAGAAAGAGAAGTGGAGACAGGGAGAGGCGGGGAAACCGAAAAGGTTGATCAACTTCACCCTGTCTCCCCCTCTCCCCGTCCCCCCGTCACCGCATCTCTTCCTCCGCTCAATTCCGCCGAGAAGTTTGCACGAGAAGTCACACCGGGATCTTTGTCCGCAAACATTCGACCGCTGGGGCAACTTGAAGAGAGTTTCATTATTGCGACGGACGATGAAGGCTTGCTTTTGATCGATCAGCACGTGGCACACGAACGCGTCCTGTTTGATAAATATCGCGCGCTCGAAGGTGAACGTCGTTCGGAATCGCAGCAGTTGCTGGTGCCTGAAACATTTGATCTAACGCCCGCACAAGCTGCAGTCTTCGATCAACTCGCACCTGAGTTGGAAAATTACGGCTTTGAGTTGATGCGACTTTCGGGAAGAACTGTGGCCATCAAAGCGACGCCTGCCGATCTCCCGGCGAGCGAAGCGCGAAACATGCTCGCTGAATTACTCGACACCGTAGATTCCGAAAGGAAGAACACGGCGCGCGAGACTTTGCGTGATGAAATCGCCGCTTCACTCGCTTGCCATGCAGCAATCAAGGTGAACATGCCTCTCGCGCCGGAGAAAATGCGCTGGCTGATTGATCGCCTTCTGCAGACGTCTTCACCAACCACCTGCCCTCACGGTCGACCAGTTATCCTTCGTTTGAAGACCCGCGACATTCTTAAAGGCTTCCATCGGATTTAGCGATCGGTACTGAATACAGACGTCGCACAAACTGTAAGTTTACCGAACAAGTCTGACATCTTCGTTAGGTATGGTCATTAGTTGAAGTTCTACTTCGCAACCCGATCATTTAAAAACATACAACCCAGTTTACGGAGGAGGAAACCCATGGGACTCTTTGACAAGATGTTTGGGCGCGGCGCTTCAGAAGCGGAACAGCAGCAGGGCGCTCAGCAACGTTTCAACGAACTCAAAAACAAATATCAGTCAGTTCTGAACATATCGGACCAGCAACAGATCCAATTTCAGAATCTTCACGTGCAGGACAACAAGCTATTTATCAAGGGTGTGGCACCAAGTGAAGACGCGAAAAATAAATTCTGGGATCAAGTGAAACTGGTGAATCCGAATGCTGACGACATCACTGCCGACATCAGCGTTGATCAAAGTCGTGCAGCGGCAGCTGTTGCTGGTGGCGGACAAGGTGGTGGGCAAACATACACCGTCTCGAGCGGCGACACGCTATCGAAGATCAGCAAGAAGTACTACAACGACCCGAACGAGTACATGCGTATCTTTTACGCCAACCGCGATAAGTTGAGTGATCCGGACAAGATTCAGATCGGCCAGAATCTCGTCATTCCACCCGACGACGGAAAGTAACGGAATAACTAGCCGCAGATACACACAGAGAAACACAGATCAGAAGATTAATGAATAAAGAATCTGTCCTGATCTGTGTGTATCCGTGTGAATATCTGCGGCTGAGTGTTTTAAAGTCGGCCGAGAGTTTCAAGTACCAGATTTGTATCGGAAAGGTTCGGCAGAAAAGCGTCTGGCTCACAAGCGAGCAGGTCTTCATGAGAGTAGAAACGTCCGGTGCCGATCGCAACTGCGCGCGCCCCGAAGTGTTGGGCACACCCGATGTCGTTTGGAGTGTCGCCAAGGACGATAAAGTGTTCGGCTGGTATGTTCATTTGCAGTTGCACGCGGATACGTTCCGCCGCAAGCGCCGGAAGCTCCTTTCGATCGTATGATTCACCGAAGGCGCCAGGCAATTCAAAGAATTTCTCGAGTCCTACCAGTTCCATCTTTAGATAGGCCATCGTCTCAATGTTGCCGGTCAATAAGGCGGAACGATAACGAGGGTGACGATCGAGGACTTCGAGTGTTTCGCGGACACCGTCGATAACCTCAAAAAACGGAACACCCTTGCCAGTAACACGCCGTGCTTCTTCGGTGATGCGTCGGCTCACTTCAGGGATGCGTTCGCGAATGTCGTCGTGACTGTAACCTTCATCGCGCAGCGCTTCGGCAATGATCTGCAAATCGGTCATCCCGGAGACGCGCATTGTCGAGAGTTGACCTGATGTCCCGAAGATCTCCTCAAGTACAGGGATTGTGTAGTCTTTGTACGCACCGATGCGAAGGGAGCGAATCAACGTGCCGTCAATGTCCCAGAGAAGAATTCTTAAGTTATCGTTCACTCAATCACCACCAGCAACGTGCCCGCTTCAACAGTGTCACCAGCCGAAACATTGATCGAAACAACGACTCCGGCGCGTGGAGATCTCATCTCGTTTTGCATCTTCATCGCTTCAACCACGACTAGACCACTGCCAACTTCGACATCCTGCCCAGCTTCAACTAACACTCGCACAACTTTACCGGGCATGGGTGCAGCGATTTCGGCTTTACCGTGATGATCTCGAGCAGAATCTTCGTCTGTTCGAAGTCGCCTCGGATCAATGACGGTGACCAAATGGTTCTTTCCTCGAATCGCTACATCAAACAAAGTTTTCGACGCATGATGCGGATTAACGTGAAACTCAAAAACGCGTCCGCCCTCAAAAAGCAGAAAAGCGTCGTCACCTAACTGTCGCACGTCAAGAAGATACTTACGGCCACAAATATCGGCAGTGACTCTGGAATCCCTCAGTTCCAACGTCAACTCACACTGCTCTCCGTTCAGCTCCGTTCGAAGTTTCATTTCTTCGGCCTCTTATGTGCTCGATCGCCGAAGGTGTTGGCGTTCCGAGATGCTTGCCGGCCGGCGAGTTTCCATCGACTGGAGGTAACCCTGGTCGGACTGATTTGCCGTTGTTGAATTCTCGCGAAACGCAGTGCGGCCGCAATCATTGCGAGATCTATTTCGATCTGAGCGGTCGACGCCGGTTGTGCGCTGGTTTGTCGTTCGTTGAAGCGTGGAATAAATCCCGTATCGAGTTTCGCGGCAATAAACTCGCCGTCCCGCACTACGTTGCGAAAGAAGGGAAGCGTGGTTGTGATACCAGTCACTGTGTATTCGTCGAGTGCGCGCCTGAGGCGAGCAATCGCTTCGAGACGTGTGCTGCCCCAAACTGCCAGCTTCGCTATCATTGGATCGTAATGAATGGAAACTTCTGCGTGCATTTGGACGCCGCTATCGACGCGAATTCCGGGTCCAGACGGCTCGCGCAGGTAGGTGATTCTGCCCGGAGACGGGAAGAAGTTGTTCTCCGGGTCTTCCGCGTAGATGCGGCACTCAATCGCATGGCCGCGCCAATCGATGTCTTCTTGTTTGAACGACAGAGGTTGACCGCTCGCCACTCGAAATTGCTCACGCACAAGGTCAATCCCGGTAACCATCTCTGTAACCGGGTGCTCCACCTGCAAGCGGGTGTTCATTTCCAAAAAGTAGAACTCGCGCGTTGTGTCTGAAAGAAGAAATTCGACCGTTCCCGCCCCTGCGTAATTGACCGCGCGCGCGAGAGTTTTCGCAGCTTCGCCCATTCGATTACGAAGATCTGCATCATTGATTGGCGACGGACATTCTTCGATAACCTTTTGATGTCGCCGCTGGATCGAACATTCCCGTTCGCCAAGATGGAGCACGTTGCCGTGCGCATCGGCAAACACTTGAATCTCAATGTGCCGTGGCCGCTCGACTACCTTCTCAAGATATAACGATGAATCGCCAAATGAAGCCGCCGCTTCAGCTTGTGCGGTTTCAAATGCTGCTGCGAGTTCAGCCGAAGATTGGACGAGGCGCATTCCCTTCCCACCACCACCCGCAGAGGCCTTCAACATGACAGGGAGGCCAAACTGCTCGGCGACAGTCTTCGCATCCGCTAGTGAAGTTAATGGTTCAATAGTTCCCGGAACGATTGGGACACCGGCGTCAGCCGCTGCGCGCCGTGCCGTGATTTTCGATCCCATCACTTCCATCGCCTCTTCGGTTGGACCAACAAAAATGAGCCCGGCTTCTGTAACGGCACGCGCGAACTGTGCATTCTCCGCAAGGAACCCATACCCCGGATGAATTGCTTCACTCTTGGTCTTTTTCGCTGCAGCGATGATCGCCGGAATATTGAGATAGCTTTGAATGGACGCAGCTGGTCCGACACAAACGGCCTCGTCAGCCATTCGTACATGCAAGCTGTCGACATCGATTTCGGAGAAGATCGCGACCGGCGAGATCCCAAGTTCACGACACGCGCGCATGATGCGCACGGCAATCTCGCCACGATTGGCTATGAGAACTTTTTTGAACATCCGTCAGTTTGTTATCTGTACGGCAGAGACCTCCTAAACAACAATTGAGTTTGCCGGTCGTTTTGGATCGTAGCGCACGATGATGTGCCGGCCAGGGGCGTATTGACTTGATTGCTCTTGCTGAACTGAACTGAGATCTTGTGAGGACTCGTACTGAACGCCAGCCAGCGTGTAAGTATAGATTACCTGGATAATACGCCCGTCGGTGGCTGTGACAGCATCGAGAATTCTTCCGTCAGCGATGCGACCGGTTTTAGACAAACGGGCAATACGAGCTGACTCGTCTTCAGTTTTACGGCGAAAGCGATCGAGAAAAGACATCCAGGAGGGGGTGTGGTTAATCTTTGCTTACTGGGATCGCCGACGTCTCGTCCGCAAAACGCGTCGTTAGACCTGAAAAGCGATTTGCCTGCGGGCTCATTTGCGGACGAGACGTCCGCGATCCCAGCTAAGGTCTAAGACTGCCGGCGGTCTGACCGATCCCACCTTTGGCAACGTCAGCCAGTCGCATCACAACGCCATCGCGATCAACCCAATCGTCTTCAGTACCCAAGACTTTATCTTCACCCGGCAGGACGAGATCATAGTGAGTGAATGCGAGACCTGCCGGCGTAGAATCGTCGGTGGCAGTCGTTAGCGACACTCGCTGTATAGCAGCACCGCGTAGCGACCGTTTTTCTGTGGAGTTGGCGGCTATTTCGGCGCGTGGCTGATAATCGATGGTATCCGACTCGCGGAGCGCAATCGCCAACGAGCCATCAGGGTCTGGCAATTTCGCGAGCTCTTCTTTTAACCTATTTCGGTCCGGAAGGGTTTTGTAGACCGCGCGGTATTCGTGCAACGCGCTGGAGAGTCTCAAGTAGTTTGCGGTATTAGCAGCTTCGATTCCCCACGCTCTTCTTTGCAGCCTTGTGGGAACGGTAACGCCAATCAAAATCGCTACTAGTGCCGGAACAAGCAGCGAGGCTAACAATCCGCGCCGAGCATATCTGATCCCACAGAACCTGTCCGGCCGCTGTTTTATTGATCGGTACAATTTGCGGCCGAGCCAAAGTGTGATCGCGGCAATCGGGATTGAGATCCATTTCAATCGCCAGGCTGCCGTCTCAGCAGCAGCGACCCATGACCAGAAGCCGAACGGATCGAAACCCCTCTGGAACATCGCGATTATGGTTTGCACTGCAAACAGGAGGACAGTCAGGGATCCGGCTACGGCCAAAACTAATGACCTTCCGTAAGACGGTAATTCGATTGCAGGTTTGGGAAGGGCAACACCAACGGCACGCGCGCCACACTGGGCGCAGCCGTCGGTCAGAGCTCCATTAAACTTGAAGCCGCAACACGGACAAATGGTCACTTACTCACCTCTAAAAATAAGAGCGCAGAAATCAACCCGGCTTATGTAGCAACCGTTGTTCAGCGCGACGCTCACCGTCAATCGCTTGAGAATACGAACGACCGTCCTCAACGTTCGCAGCTTTTGCGTCTTTCCTATTAAGTTCGCGCCACGTGTGGTACATGCGGTGGGCGAACGTCCAATAGGACCCAACGGCGAGCACCCACAACACAGCCGGCATCCGGTTGGCGAAGAAATTGTCCGATCCGGGATGAGTGCTTAAAGCGCCTATTATGAAGAGAACAACGCGTTCCGGCCGGCGCAAAAACCCTACATCACATTTGGGAATAAGGCTTTCGGCTCGGGCGCTCGCGTAGCTTACCATAACAGAGCCCATTAGTCCGGCGCCCGCAAGAAAAACGTTAAGAGTGGAATGAAATACAGTATCGCGGGCGTAAAAAACCATGAGGCCCACGAAAACCACCATGTCTGAAAGGCGGTCCAGGGACGAGTCGAGAAATCCGCCGAACCGGGTAACGCGGCCCGAAAGGCGGGCCACCTGGCCATCGAGCATGTCAAAGAGATTGGCGACAACCAGGGCTATTCCGGCGGCGAAGAACCGGCCCATGCCAAAAAGGACGCCGCAGCCCACATTTAAGGCGACGCCGATAACCGTCAAAAAGTTGGGGTTGATATGGCCGTGGGCGAGCCAGCGCACCATCGCATCAATAATCCGTTGGGCGCCCTGCCCGATCCTGGATCCGAACATTCGTAAGGTTTTCTCCGGCCTGATTATGCCCGAAAACTAGTGGGTCGTCACAGTTCAAAGGATGAGGGATAAAGAATCAGAGACACGGAGACGCGGCGACACGCAGAATCTCCGCGTCTCCGTGTCGCCCCGTCTCCGTGTCTCTGATCCTCATCCCTTCAATCCCCGCCACCTTCAAGTTCATCGTGCAGCGTCTTTAATTCTCGAATCTCAAAGTTGCGCGCGCCCGCCGGTGTTCGCACCACAACATCGTCGCCTTCCTGCTTTCCCATCAAACTCCGACCAACGGGGGAAGTGGTTGATATCAACCCTTCAGTAGGATTGCTTTCCTCGGGTGTAACCAGCCGATAAGTTACTTCCTCATCTTTTTCGGCGTCATACAGGATCAACGTTGAGCCGTACGAGGCCTTGTCGCGCGGGACTTTCTTTGGGTCGATCGAAGCAATCTCACTTATACGTTGGCGCAACTCTACAATCCGAGCCTTGACGACGTTCTGTCGATCGAGCGCCGCGCGATACTCAGAGTTCTCACGCAAATCCCCGAATTCCAGTGCTCGCTTGATCTCTTTAGGCAAATGAATGCGCAGTTCTGTTTCTAACTCATCCAGTTCGCTCTGAAGTTTCGCTTTAATCGCCTGTGACAATGCTAGTCCCCATCCTTAATTTATCGATTCTCGGATTTCATTTTGCCTGAATGCGTTTGTGAGAGTCTGCCTCGTTCGCCGCCGCAAAGGAAATCCCTGTATCCCGTGCTGTCCTTACTAACTGTCCGTTTGGCGGGACCGTCTTCAGGTTAGCGATCGCCTCCGAAATCGGGACAGTTACAACGTCGCCCGCCTGCAGCGCTACCATGACGCCGTGTTTTCCTTCCGCCAGTGCGCGCACTGCACACGAGCCAAAGTTTGTTGCAAGCATTCTATCGAAAGCATTAGGTCGACCGCCTCGTTGCAGGTGGCCCAGCACCACACAACGAGTTTCTCTTCCAGTCCTCTCCTCAATCTGATGTTGGAGATACATTCCGATTCCGCCGAGCCTTGGCGCGTGCAGGGCATCGCCCTTGTCCTGATAGATCAATTCGCGACCAATCTCCAGTGCGCCTTCGGCGACGACAATAATACTAAAATTAGATCCGGCCAAATCGCGTGCATGGATCTTCTCGGCGACCGCGTCCAGCGAAAAAGGAATTTCC
Organism: Pyrinomonadaceae bacterium; assembly: GCA_035457565.1. Classification (GTDB taxonomy): domain Bacteria; phylum Acidobacteriota; class Blastocatellia; order Pyrinomonadales; family Pyrinomonadaceae; genus PSRF01. The sequence goes on from DATIBJ010000018.1 coordinate 10,985, forward strand.
GGAATCAGGATCACGTCGGCCCCACCGGCGATTCCTGAGTGCAGCGCGATCCATCCTGCATGCCGGCCCATTACTTCCAGGATCATCACGCGGTCGTGCGACTCCGCCGTCGTGTGCAAACGATCAAGCGCCTCTGTCGCGATGTCGAGCGCCGTGACAAACCCGAACGTGAGTTCGGTGCAAGCGAGATCATTGTCGATCGTTTTCGGAACGCCACAAACGGGAATACCACGTTTGTCGAACTCCGCAGCGATCCCGAGTGTCCCCTCGCCACCCAAAACTACGAGCGCATCAATTCCAAGGATGCGCATGTTGCTGATTGCTTCCCCGTAGACTTGTCCCAGCGCCACCTTCTGACCATCTTTAGTTCGGTCAGCAAAGTGACCGCGGTTGCGCGTCCCCAGAATCGTTCCGCCCCGCGGAAGTAGACCACGCACATCTCCCGGCGAGAGCACTCGGGTCTGTGTGGCTCCGAGTAACCCCTCGAATCCGTCTTCGATACCGATGACGCGCATGCCATATTCGCAAGTGGCAGTTTTCACCACCGCGCGAATCACTGCATTCAATCCTGGCGCATCGCCCCCGCCAGTCAGGATTCCGATTGTGTTGTACATCTTTCGCGACAGTCTATAACGTCGGGGCCATAAGGTGAAGATGGAACTTAAAGTGGTTGACCCCTCTTGAGGCCTCGCGTAGCATATCGGCCATACGGACAGCCAATTGTACGTCTCAGGAAAGGGCAGTTAGGCGTTTTGGAAATCGACGATGATGCAAAAGAGATAGTCCGCCAGATTGGGACGGCTATCAACGAATCAGTGGAAAACTCGACGAAAGTGGCCGAAGCGATCGAGCGCCTCAGGGAAGCTGGTTATGAAATGGAATTAACGCTGCGGCTGGAAATTGGCCTACGTCCTCACGCTGACGATGAGGAGAGTGAATCCGACAGTACAAACCTCGAACTCACCGAAGAAGACATTCAGGTTTTGCAGCGCATGAAGATCCGGATCGATCCCGAGCGCTAATAACCAGCCACAGATTTTCACAGATACGCGCCGATCGAAAGTCAAAAGAACAACGAACTGTCTGGTGAACGCTCTTTAGAATCTGCGTTCATCTGCGTGTATCTGCGGCTGGTCTTAGTTTTCTTACTCGGGCACTTCGTCAGATCCAGTTAACGATTGTTGGCGTAGCGCGGCCGCGCCAAGTAAGCCGCCCATTCCCATCGATTCAACCGCACTGCTGGGAACCAACATCAGCGCTCCCTTTTCTTTCAACCCTTCGTACAACATGTTCATTGCCCTGAGGTGCAAGGCAGTTGGATTGTTCTGATATGACTGTGCTGCTTTCTCAAACGAATGTGCAATCTCGACTTCCGCCTGGCCCAGGATGATGCGCGCCTGTTTTTCACGAGCGGCTTGCGCCTCACGTGACATCGCATCTTGCAGCGCCGTCGGAATAACTACGTCGCGCATCTCAACCGACTGCACAGTGACGCCCCACGGATTCGATCTCTCATCGATTAGTTGCTGAAGTTCCTCTTCTATTCGCTCGCGCCCACGCAACAGATCTGTCAGCGACGTTCTGCCGATGATGTCGCGCAAAGCTGTTTGTGCTGCCCAGCTCACAGCCTGCGGATAATTTTGAACTTCAAGCGCAGCCTTCTCTGGATCGTAGACCATCCAGAACAGCACCGCATCGACATTTACGGGAACTGTATCGGAGGTCAACGTTTCCTCCGCAGCAAAACTCGTCGTGATAACACGTTGATCTACCCACGCGGAGACGGAATCAACAAACGGCACAATCCAAAACAATCCGGGCCCGCGTAATCCGACATAACGGCCGAGCCTTAAAACCACTGCTCGTTCCCATTGCCGCGCGACTTTCGGTGACTGTGCCGCAAGCAGACCGAGCAATAAACCTGCAATCACACCCGCCGGTGACCACCAAAGCCACGTTGTAAGAGCGCCCAGCGCAAGTGGCAACAGGAAAGCGACTGCCGACACTACGTTGACTCGCGGTGTTGAAGCTGCCGGTAAAGTGCTTCGGGTTTGAATCAAACTAGTCATGTCCGACATTTGTACCTATCTCCTTTTGCGCCGGCTTTGCAGTTGATCAAGCAAATCGTCGACGGAGAAGCCCATCGCCTGAGCCTCCTCGACGAAACGGTCAGCCAGTTCACTCAACAGTTCGTTTGGATCCTGGCGGCTCCTTGCTTCGAAATGGCGGGCGCCGACAAACGTTCCCACACCTCTGCGGGTTTCGAGAACACCCTCACGTTCGAGCTCAGCGTAGACTTTCGCGACTGTATTCGCGTTCACACGAAGTTCAACTGCGAGTTGACGAACGGTGGGGAGCTGTTCTCCGATCCTTAGCCGTCCGGTTGCTATCGCGAATTGGATCGCCCGCGTTAGCTGCGCGTAGAGCGGCATCGGATGGGCAGGGTTTAGTGGGAAGATCTGACTCATTTCTCTGACTTGTACTACGAGGGTAGTACAAGTTAGGTTTCACGAAACTTTGGTTCTTGGAGCTTTGAACTTTGTACTTTTAGCGTTGACTCCAGCGGGGGCAAAGCAAAGAACGAAGTACAAACTACAAAGAACAAAGAATTAAGCCGAATTTGGTGCGTGCTCAGCGCGTGTGTTATCTTGTCTGGCTTTTAAACCTGCCCAATTTTGTCGCCTTAATAGGTTGAAGAGGAGTTCAAACAGAGTATGTCTACGCCTGGCGGAAACGTTAGTACCGACGGTCAACATGTCGGCAAAGTAGTTCAGATCATTGGTCCTGTACTCGACATCGAATTTGAAGGAAAGTACCTGCCTCCAATTTATCAAGCACTGCGAGTCGTCTCGGATGGCTTCGATGTGCCAACTCCGATCGACGTTATCGCTGAAGTGCAGCAACACCTCGGCGAAGGTCGCGTGCGCACGGTTTCAATGTTGCCAACAGACGGAATGGTTCGCGGCATGAAAGCGATCGATACCGGTGGACCAATCACGATGCCGGTCGGGGAGGGAACGCTCGGCCGAATACTTAATGTTATTGGCGATCCCGTCGACACGCTTGGCGACGTGACGTACAAGCAGCGCTATCCGATTCATCGAAACGCGCCAACGTTTGAAGAGCAGTCGACTGAGCTTCAGATGTTTGAAACCGGCATAAAGGTTATCGACTTGGTCCAGCCATTCTTGCGCGGCGGCAAGATTGGTTTGTTTGGCGGAGCGGGCGTGGGTAAAACCGTCATAGTGATGGAGTTGATCAATAACATCGCAAAGGCTCGTTCAGGTTTCTCGGTCTTTGCCGGTGTCGGTGAGCGCACACGAGAGGGGAACGACCTCCTTCGCGAAATGGTTGAATCCGAAGTCATTCAGTTTGGCGACACCTTCAACAAGCATTTCAAAGAGACAGGAGAGTTTGATCTGAAGAAGGTCGACATGAACTCGATTGGCAAATCGAAGGTGGCGTTGATTTACGGACAGATGACCGAGCCTCCTGGCGCGCGTCTGAGGGTGGCCCTCTCCGGTCTGACTGTCGCCGAGTACTTCCGTGATCAAGGTCTCGACGTGCTGTTATTCATCGACAACATCTTCCGCTTCACGCAGGCCGGTTCGGAAGTGTCAGCGTTGCTCGGTCGAATGCCCTCGGCCGTGGGATATCAACCAAACCTCGCGACCGAGATGGGCGAAATGCAGGAGCGCATTACCTCTACTAAGACCGGATCGATCACGTCGATTCAAGCTGTCTACGTTCCTGCGGATGACTACACAGACCCGGCGCCGGCAACGACCTTCGCGCACCTGGACGCAGTAACCGCGCTATCACGACAGATCGTCGAATTGGGTATCTATCCGGCCGTCGACCCGCTCGCATCTTCGTCGCGCATTCTCGACCCTCGTATCGTTGGTGAGGAGCATTACAATACGGCGCAAGACGTAAAGCGCGTATTGCAGCGCTACAAGGATCTGCAGGATATCATCGCGATTCTCGGACTCGATGAACTGTCCGATGAAGACAAATTGATAGTTTCGCGCGCACGCAAGATCCAGAGGTTCTTCTCGCAACCTTTCCACGTTGCCGAGCAGTTCACAGGTCTCGAAGGCAAGTACGTTAAGCTGGAAGACACTGTGAAAGGCTTCCGTGAGATCGTGGACGGCAAGCACGACGATGTTCCAGAGCAGGCGTTCTTCATGGCTGGCCCGATCGAGGAAGTATTGGAGAAGGCTAAGACGATGGCGTAGGAGTGGGACGCGGTGACACGGTGACGGGGAGACGCGGAGATTGTCTCCCTTACCTGGCTCGCTAATTAGAAGACATGGCAGATAAGATTCAACTTGAAGTCGTCACGCCCGAGCGACGCGTGCTTAATGAACCCGTCGACATGGTTACCGTTCCGGGGCTGGGTGGTGAACTCGGCATCCTTCCGGGCCACACGCCTTTAATCTCCCAGCTCCAGACAGGAGTGCTCACCTATACGCAGAGCGGAAAGAGTTTTCAGTTGCACGTCTCAGGCGGGTTCGTCGAAGTTCGAGATGATCTCGTTTCGGTGCTGGCGGAAGTCGCTGAACGGCCTGAAGAGATCGACGCGGCGCGCGCGAAACTCTCTCGTGAACGATGGGAGAAACAGTTGAACGCCTCGGGTGGCAGTGAAGAAGAGTTCGAGATGGCTAAGATGAAATTGGATCGTTCCCTGGTTCGATTACAACTCGCCGCCCGGTAGGTTTCACAACACTCAACTTCATCCCTTTAGTTCAACGCTCAAGCTTCACTGCAATTTGTTGAGGATTTTGTAGCTGCAGATGGCTTTGCACAAAAAGTCCGGAATCCCACCGACGCAGTCGGTGGATGCTTCATACTTAGCCTACAAACTCAAGGTCGTTCTCTGGGAACAAATCCACCGACGGGCAGTCGGTGGATTGTTCACACATTGCCTAATCAGCCGATCGCGGTCGCTTGCAAAACTTAAACTTCTTGAAAGCATTAGCGTGTTGGCGGCGGTGTGAAGGTCAGGTATGAACAATCCACCGACTGCCCGTCGGTGGGATTCCCTAACAACGGGGATGATCTCAGTAGGTTGAGTGTTAATCATCCACCGACTGCGTCAGTGGGATTCCGGACTTTTGTGCAAAGGCGCTGCAGATTTACTCCGCTCGGTGGCATCAGGGCAACTTGAGCGGGGGTAAACCGCCCTTCCTAACTTGCATTTATGTCAGCCTTGAGTGGTTTCACTGGAGCTTGAATGCTGATTGTTTTGCACGTCAAGTGTTCAGTGGAAGTTGACTGTTCTACAACTTGAGCGGGGGTAAACCGCCCTTCCTAACTTGCTTTCATGTCAGCTTGAGTGGTTTCACTGGAGCTTGAATGCTGATTGTTTTGCACGTCGCAAGTGTTCAGTGGAAGTTGAGTGTTCTGCAACTTGAGCGGGGGTAAACCGCCCTTCCTAACTTGCTTTCATGTCAGCTTGAGATGTTTGAGGGCAGCTTGATTGTCGATGTTTTGGACCCTGGATAACGAAGTTCGCGTCTTGGGAGCCTGACGCGGGCGCAGCAGCGGCTAACTTCCACTTCGGATAGCAGCTTTCATCTCCAGGACAGCTTGTTCCAATCCCACAAAGATCGCGCGCGCGATGATGTTGTGACCGATATTGAATTCGGTGATCTCAGAAATCGCCGCCACTGCCGGAACGTTCCTGTAAGTCAGTCCATGTCCAGCGGCAACATGCAACCCGTATTGGGTGGCCAGCACAGCGCCTTCTCTCAATCTTCTTAATTCCTGCGCCGCGCGCGCGGCACCTTCGCCGTGAATACCCGTGGCTCCAAGCGTCGCATCCGCGTAGGCGGCAGTGCACAATTCAACCTGCTGCGCGCCGATCTCGTGCGCAGCCTCAATCTGTGTGGGATCAGGATCGATAAATAGACTCGCGAGTATTCCACCTTGCCGCAGACGAGCGACTGTGGCACGAACTATTGCAATATTCGACCGCACATCCAGACCGCCTTCGGTAGTGATCTCTTCCGGCTTCTCCGCAACGAGACTCACAGCGTCAGGCTTTGCATCGAGAGCAATCTTCAACATCTCCTCAGTCGCCGCCATCTCGAGATTGAGATAGGTGGTTACACAGTCTCTCAGCAGTGACACGTCTCGATCCTGGATGTGCCGTCGATCGCCGCGCAGGTGCACAGTAATACCATCAGCCCCGGCTTTTTCACACGCGACCGCGGCAGCGATCACGCTCGGTTCGGGAGCGCGACGCGCCTGACGCACGGTGGCCGCGTGGTCTATGTTTACGTTTAGTCGTGCGGTCATGATAAGTGAAACGATATCGTAAATCGTAAATCGTGAATAGTGAATCGGATGATTGATGATTGTTGATTCCACATTGTTGATTTGCTGACTACCAATCGTTCATCAAACTGTGGTCAACCAACAACCAGCAATCATCAATCAACAATCACTCGATTCACGATTTACGATTCACTGCTTCCTGCACCGCTTTGATTGCGCTATCGTAGACACCACGGCGTGCTTGCTGCCTGATAAGACCAACCTCACTGATCGCTTTCAAACTGTCGGTGACGACGCTGAGTTTGCTGCCTTCATTGTGATCCCATCGAACCGGAATCTCCTTTAGACGCAAACCCGCTCGGTACGCCAGATACAACAGTTCTACGTCGAAGCCAAAGCGATCAACTGTGGCGGCTTCGATGAGAGGTCGGCACACCTTCATGCTAAATGCTTTAAACCCACATTGTGTGTCCCAGAACGGAAGTCCAGTCGCTAATCTCACCACCAGGTTGAATATGCGCCCGCCTTGCTCGCGCCGCCATGGTTGGTGAACACCGATTAGGGAGCGGTCGAGTGCGCGTGAGCCAAAAGTTAGATCCGACTCACCGCGCTCAATCGGGTCAACCAACTTCGGTGCCTCGCTGATTGGCGTGGATAGGTCGGCATCCGAAAACAGCGCAACATCGCTACGAGCGGCCAGCAATCCCAGTCGAACCGCTCGACCCTTACCGAGATTGGATTTATAGCTAATTACAGATGTTCGGAGGGGCGCATGAGCATTCAATACTTCCCGCGCTAAGTCGGCGGTCCTATCAGATGAACCGTCATCAACAACTATGATTTCCGACTCCGGTGAATGCTCGGTTAGATACGCAGCCACTGTTTCCAGTGACTTGCCTACGCGCTCAGCTTCGTTGTACGCCGGTATGATGATAGACAGTGACGATGGCATTGGTTGCCGGAATATAGCATACGCCAACCAAAACCTCTGAAATCTGATCCATCATGGCTTTCGAAGGTCGTGCGACGCTATGTTATATTTCTATCCATGGAAGTCGCGCGGCAATTAGAAAGCCCCACCCGAGATTATCAGACCGGAATCAGCAGGAAATTCACGGTAACCGCATTTGGGATTGTACTGATCGCTGCCGTGTTCGGCGGGACGATTGGAAGCACCCGTCGCTTCAGTCGTTTGACCTCAGCCGGAACGGCCAACGCTTATCGCCAGGCCGATGAGATTGAGAAGGATTACAACGAAGCGATAACCACCATCACCTCCAATTACAGTGGCGATATCGACTACGAAAAGGCAACCCAGGCTGCGATTCAGGGAATGCTCTCTACACTCGATCCACACTCGTCATATTTCTCTTACGCTGAATTCAGGAAGCTAAAGGAAGACCAGGACTCACGCTTCTTCGGGATTGGTGTCACGATCGTGCAACACCGTGACGGCGTCTATGTTCAATCGGCCGTTGAAGGAACACCTGCTGCTCGACTTGGGCTGCGTTATGGCGATCGGATTCTAGAGGTAGACGGAAAAGACGCTCGCGAGTGGTCCAGCGAGCAAGTCTCAAAGAATGTTCGCGGTGGTAAGGGTGAACCGGTCACGATCAAGGTAGAGCGCGCCGGAGCTGAACAGCCGATGAACTTTACGATCATCCGCGATTCAGTTCCGCTTCCTACGATCCGTAACTCTTACATCATTCGGCCGGGCACTGGCTATATCGGCTTGACCGGTGGCTTCCAACGATCAAGCGACGATGAACTGCGCGAAGCAATGAAGAAACTCGCTTCTCAGGGAATGCGTCAATTGATTCTCGACCTGCGAGGCAATCCCGGTGGGCTCCTTGATCAAGCGATCGACGTCAGCAGCGAGTTTCTACCCAGAGGTTTGGTTGTAGTTTCCGTCAAAGGCCGAACGGAATACAGCGAACCGATTATCTACAAGTCGAACGGCTCAGAGCCGGCGACGGTCCCGCTTGTTGTGCTCATCAACCGAAACACAGCCTCGGCTTCGGAGATTGTAGCGGGTGCAATTCAGGATCACGGTCGTGGATTAATCGTCGGTGAAACAAGTTTCGGCAAGGGACTCGTACAGCGAATCTTTCAGCTGCCGTTCAATACTGGTCTGACGCTTACGACTGCGCGCTACTACACGCCTTATGGTCGATCCCTTCAGCGAGACTATTCGAGCGGATCGCTTTACGACTATTACACGAGACACGAAAGTGTTGAGAACGAAGCTCAGCCGTCGGCGTCACCCGACCATCGCAATCTTGAATCGCCGTTAGCTCTCGCTTCGCCAACTCCTCATCCAAATACTGGGCCAGCGGTGAAGACCGCCGCGGGCCGCGTCTTTTACGGAGGCGGAGGAATCACTCCAGACATCGAGGTGCGCGAACCGGCTAACACGCCCGCACGCCTCCGAATTGCGGAAGCTGCGTTTCACTTCACGCGTCAACTTGCTGCCGGACAAGTAGCGACCCTGGAGTCGTACAGAATAGAAAGAGTCCAGTACGGGAAGAATCCTCGTCCCACTGATTTCCCGATTACTGATCGAGTTGTTGAGGCATTCCGCGAATTCGTTCGTGCTCGTCCTGATTTTCAAGTTACCTCAGCGCAGATCGAGGAGGAGCTGGAATTTGCGAAGCTACGCTTGCGCCAGGAGATCGTCACTGCTGCATTCTCCAACGACGCAGGTGCGCGAGTATTGCTGGATAACGATGCGCAAATAATTCGCGCGTTGGAAGCGCTTCCTGACGCGAAGCGCTTAGCTGAAAGTACCAAGACCGGAGCCTGGCAAGGCTAATCAGTATACCTGGATAACTGAAATGACTCCGCGTTGCTTCATGATTGTCTGTGCGGTTGTGCTGTTCGGTTCAAGTATCGTTGCTCAGGATCCTCCCACGCTGAAGCCTACTCCCAGTCTACCGAGCAAACAGATTGCGCCTCCACCACTTGCGCTGGAGATTCTCTACAACTCAACGCTTCCTCCTGCTTACTTGATGATCGAAGGTGCGGATGTGAAACCACATTGGATTTGGTTTACCCGCTTCTCGACTGTGCCTGGCGCGCTCTTACCCGCGGGACCGGAGCGAATCAACGCTGTCCGCGTAACCTCCCATTGGAACGGCGAAACCGCTGACGTTCGAGTTACCTTGCTGCGAGGTCCTCGGATGGATCAGGAAGAATTGGTTACGACCTATCGTTCGGGAGTTGACCAGTTGACGACGATAAACAAGCTCGAGGCCTATGGTATTGAACCATTCAAGATCAAATTGGTTTCTCCGAAAGCTGATCCACCGCCGCCGCCCAATCTCGAGAACCGAACAGCGTCAATCCAGATCATCAAGATTCAACCTGAGGGGAGTCCGCTACCGGCTTATCGGGCGACGTTTCGAAATCTTTCAGGCAAGAATGTCGCAGCACTAATGGTGAACCTCTACCGTGATGGCAGTCCCGGACCATCGGCATTCTTTCAGGGTGAGGAAGGTCGACCATTGATCGAATCGAATCAAGCGCTTGAAGAGTATCTTCCCGCCACTGTCACACAGGGAAATGGTTCCTCGCACGCGCCGGGCGCTGCGACTGCGAATTCGATAGCTGTTACCAGTGCTGTGTTCACTAACGGCACATTCGAAGGAGATCTCGCGCCCGCATGCATGTACGAGAAAATTGTTTTTGCGCGTAAAGCTTGGCTCAAAGCAGTGCTGAAAATCATCGATGAACAACTTGCTCAACCGGATGACGCCGCCGCCGCGCAAAGAATGAAGGAGCAATTGACGCAACTGCGTTATCTGCAACCTCCGAGTGATGGACAACTCAAGTCGGCTGTATCGTCTGACTGTTCCGCACCATCAGGTCTTGCGGGAGTCGGATTTGGACTGACACCCTCGTTGATTCATGATCTGGACGTCGTTGTCACAACCCGTCCGAAGCCGTTCGTGCCTTTTAGACAATGGTTGGCTTCGACACGCGAACGTTACCAGCAGTGGCTTAGCAATCTGGAAAAATTTCCGGCGCCCCGCGGGACTATGTCGCAGTAAGTCACACCGGCTGTTGCATTCATCGCTCTAGTTATTTATATTCCGCAACTCAAGCTGCGAAACAATTCGCTGCGTTGCGTAACGCCGTTCTACTGACCTTTCCAGGGTTATCGTCCCGCTAAGTTTTACCAAAACACGTTCGGTTGAAAGGAACCTTTCGCATGAAAGACAGGTTGCGCTCGGTCTATGATCTCGGGCTGCTCGTTGTGATCCTCTGTGCGGTTGCGTTCGCTACCGTCACTGTCTATTCGCAGAACCAAACTAATTCCCAACCTCAAAGGCCAGCTGCGCCCGCACAAAGTCCGGCTGCGACACCGAGTCCAAGCCCGACTCCGACGCCGATCAACTGGTCGACTGATCCCATGTTGAAGCGGTTCGTTTGGCGCTCGATCGGACCTGCAAGCATGGGAGGGCGAATCGACGATATCGTGGCCGTCGATTCAAATCCCTACATTATTTACGTCGGATTCGCGACTGGTGGTGTTTGGAAATCGACGAATAATGGCACAACGTTCCAACCGATCTTCGATACCTATTCGACTCATTCAATCGGAGACATCGCCATCGCGCCTTCTGACCCCAACGTTGTTTGGGTCGGAACAGGCGAAGCCAACAACCGGCAGAGCTCCAGCTTCGGTGATGGTATTTACAAGTCGACTGATGCCGGCAAGACGTTCACCAAGATGGGCCTGGAAAATTCACAGACAATCGCGCGTATCGTGATCGACCCAAAGGATGCGAACACGGTTTACGTCGCGGTTCTTGGTCACCTGTTCGGTCCGAACAAAGAGCGCGGTATTTATAAGACGACCGACGGCGGAGCTACCTGGACCAACGTTAAGTTTATTAATGAGGACACCGGATTCACAGATCTTGCGATGGACGCGGCTGACAACAAGACTCTTTATGCTGCGTCTTATCAGCGCCGTCGAACGTCCTTTGGCTTTAATGGCGGCGGACCCGGCAGCGGAATCTGGAAAACAATCGATGCCGGTAAAACCTGGAAAAAGCTTGAGGGCGGCGGTTTGCCCGAAGGCATACTAGGCCGGATCGGCTTGGACGTGTCGCGATCGAATTCGAACATCATTTACGCGCAGATGGAAGTTGGTGCCAGCACCGGAACGGGCGGTGAGGAACAAACGTTCGGAGGTCAGCCTGGTCCGAGTCCGAGTCCAGCGGCATCGGCATCACCGGCAGCGAGCCCAACGCCGCGACCCGCTGGCTCGCCAACTCCCGCACCGCCTAATCCGAAGAAGTCAGGTGTATGGCGCTCTGACGACAAAGGTCGCACGTGGCGGGTTGTAAGCAACGAAAACAATCGACCGATGTACTACAGTCAGATTCGAGTCGATCCAAAGAATCCGGAAACCGTCTACGTCGGTGGATTGAACTTCAGTAAGTCGACCGATGGTGGGAAGACATTCAGGTCTCTACAATCGGGTATCGCGCACAGCGATAATCACGCTATTTGGATCAATCCGAACAATACTGATCAAATCCTGCTCGGCAACGACGGCGGCTTGAACGTTACTTACGATCAGGGTGCGACGTGGGAGTTCATCAATACCATTCCGGCGGCGCAGTTCTACGCGATCAGTGTTGATATGCGAAAGCCGTATTACGTCTACGGCGGACTGCAAGATAACGGTTCGTGGGGTGGTCCAAGCCAAACGCGGAGCAATTTGGGAATCACCAACGCCGATTGGTACCGAGTCGGTGGCGGCGACGGTTTTTATACCCAAGTCGATCCAACCGACCACAACATTGTCTACGCTGAGTCGCAAGGTGGTGCGATGCAGCGACTCGATCTACGAGTCGGTCGCAGTCAGAGCATTCGCCCTCGAGGTGTGCCGCAGCGCAGAGGTGGCGGAAGAGGACCAGGCGGTGGAGGTCCGGCTGCGAGTCCTTCGCCAGGAGCTTCGCCAAGCGCTTCACCAGAAGCAAGTCCGACGGATCCCGCTGCGCAGCTGGCGGCCTTTGCTGCCGCACAGGGGTTTGGCGGTTTCGGCGGCGCCAATCAACCTTCAAACGTTGTTCCGACACCACCGGTAGGCGAAACTTACCGGTTCTACTGGAACACGCCGCTAGTCCTTTCGCCGCACAATCCGCGGATGCTTTACGCCGGTGGCAATCGGCTTTTCAGGTCGCTCGATCGTGGTGATACCTGGACAGCGACAATCGATCTAACCAAAAAAATCGATCGCAACACGTTGCCGATCATGGGCGTGCCTGGCAAAGATCCGATGGCGTCAAAACATGACGGCTATTCTGGTTACGGGTACATCACAAGCGTAGCCGAGTCGCCGAAGATACCCGGTATTCTTTGGGTGGGAACTGACGATGGAAACGTTCAAGTCAGTAAGGACGGGGGCGCCACCTGGACCAACGTCTCAAAGAACGTTCCGGGTATCGGCGAGACCTATCACATTAACCGCGTCGAGCCGTCACGGTACGATCCTGCTGTTTGTTATCTCGCCGTTGACGGGCATCGGCTTGACGATCTGAAGCCTTATCTATTCGTGACGCGAGACTACGGCGCGACATGGACCAGTATTGTCAATAACCTACCCGCGTGGGGAACCGTTAACGTTGTTCGCGAAGATACGAAGAGCAAGGATCTGCTCTTCGTCGGCACCGAGTATGGTTTGTACGTGTCAATCAATGGTGGTGCCCAATGGAAGCCGTTGATGTCAGGTATGCCGATCGTGCGTGTCGACGACATCGTTATCCATCCTCGGGATGGAGATTTAATCGCCGGAACTCACGGCCGCGGCATTTACATCCTCGACGACATCACTCCGCTCCAGCAACTTTCCAGCAAGGTGATGGATTCGGAAGCGCATCTGTTCGACGTTAGTCCGGGAACCATCTGGCTCAACGACTCACGACTCGCAAGGTACGTTGGCGGCGCGAAGTTGTTCAGAGGCGCGAATCCTGCGCCGGGCACCGCAATCAGTTACTACTTGAAGTCGGCGCCCAGCAGCGACGTCAAGATCACAATCACCGACTACACAGGAAAAGTCGTACGCAACATAACCGGCACTAAGGACGCTGGTTTGAATCGGATTCAATGGAACTTGAGAGGTGATCCGATTCAAAGACCCACTGGCGCCGGTGGCTTTGGTGGCGGCGGTGGTGGCGGCGGCGGCGGCGGTGGCGGTGGTGGCGGTGGTGGCGGTGGTGGCGGCGGCTTTGGAGGTCTGTTCAACCTCGGCTTGCCACTCGAAGCTGGCACCTACAACCTAAAACTTTCAGTGAACGGGAAGGACTACATGACGAAAGTCGTAATTGAGAACGACCCGGGAATGAACTAGAGCCGCAGCAACACAAACAAATGCGCCGCGAGGAGGTCATACTTCCTCGCGGCAGTTTAGACACTCAACTTCAGGATCAGAGTGCGCCGTGCAAAATCATCAGCGCTCAAGCCTAATTGAAATAGCTCAAGCTTAGTTAATCGCAGTCAGAAGGCCGGTTTACCCCCGCTGAGATCCACAACACTCAACTTCAGGATCAGCGTGCGCCGTGCAAAATCATCAGCTCTCAACTAAATGAAATAGTTCAAGCTTAGTTAATCGCAGTCAGGAAGGGTGGTTTACCCCCGCTGAGATCCACAACACTCAACTTCAG
>DATIBJ010000019.1:0-18598 GCA_035457565.1 Pyrinomonadaceae bacterium
TGCATGACCGCGGCGAAGCGAGCACGCATGTGGGCCGGGAACGTTTCACCCACTAACGTCTGGCCCGTTGCCCACTCGCCCCCCACTCCCAAACCAGTCACCACTCGGAAGACGAGCAGTACCCACAAACCGGTGCTGAACCCGCAAAAGAAGCTTCCAAGCGAGTAAGTCAGAATCGTTAACGAGAGTACGCGTTTGCGGCCTAGACGATCCGCCGCCCATCCGAAGATCAATCCTCCAACGGCAGTTGAGGCGAGGCTAGTTCCGAGTAAAAGAGAAAGCTGCCCATCCGAGAGACCTAAGTTCTGCTTGATAGGCACCAGCAGGAAGGAAAACAGCATTAGGTCGTAGAAGTCGAACACCCACCCGGCCCAGGCCATGGCCAGAATCACGTAATGGCGAGCGGTCGGTCTAGCGCTCTGGTTAAGCAACATTGCGTGTTGATGCGGCGCTGGGTGTTCGAGCTTGCCGCTTTCGTTTTGCATTTTCTACCCACCTGTCGCCCAGAACGCAACCCGCAATTCCCCGTAAGAGGCCCTCCTGAAAAGTAGGTGCATCACAGACGCACCACTTATAAACCTACCTTTTTTAAGTTTGGCACACCATAAGCACACCAAGCAGAGAAATCAAGTTGTAATCAATGGCCCATGATTAACCGTAAACCACTGATTCTATTGTGGTGCCGAGGGCGGGAGTCGAACCCGCACGTCCTTACGGACAACGGATTTTAAGTCCGCAGCGTCTGCCATTCCGCCACCCCGGCACGTGCAGTGAAAATAGCATGCGCCCAGCGAGCCAACAAATCAGATGAGCTAGTTGCGTTTGAACCCTTGCACAACTAATCGCAGTGGGTCGAAGTCAGTACCACCTTGCGGGTAGCGGTGGGTGCGTAGCGTTTCTCGGTGCATCCTCTGCGTTCTCCGTGTCTCACTAGAAACTCATGACGTTACACAGAGAAACGCTTCGCACCCACCCGCTACCGCGAGGTGGTACTGACTGTTTTTCACTGCGTGGGGAGCTTATCGACTGGTCAAAGCTTATCGGACATTCAAATCTTTGTGCTTTGGGTTGGCGCACTGGTGAGTCTTAAAAAAAAGCAGCCTCCGAAAACGGAGACTGCTTCTTACAACCGCGCGCTTTGAAGTTCACTCCACGTCGGAAGGATCATTGAAGAGCACGGTTAGCTTGATACTGCCATGACCGAATTGAGGAAAGCCTGAGTCGCTTCGGTTTCCTGGGTCCAGGTTTGAGGTTGTGTCATCAGGTGGGAAAAGAACTAGCGAATTCAAGAACTCAATCACTCTGGACTGGTTTGCCGCCGTCAAAGCTGCGAATGCATCTCGAGCTGCAAGTGCCTCGCCGCCGTGACGCAGGATCACCTCCCTTAAATTTATGCTACGACCATCGTGACCATATGGTGCCGTAGTTCCAACTCCCCACAGCGGTGTCGTTAGAAACTGTTTACGAATCGTTCCATCGTAGTTCCGTTCGTAAAAGTTTGGTCCAAGATCGTGCCGTTTAAAGTCGGCGAAGATATTTCGCACGAGAAAACTACGATTCGCCGGCTGCTTCAACGTGGGATACCCGCTACCATCGTCGACTGAATTGAACAGTCCGGTTGCCGTAGCAAACAAGTTATTGAATATCCCGTTGAGGGGATCAAAGGCAGTTTCAACATCAGCGACTCGCCGGTCATGTTCGATTTGCAAATCTGCGATATGGCATTGCGCACATCCAATGTCTTGAAAAGTACTGCGGCCGCTCGCCACACTCGCCGTTTGTTCGTAGGTTGCCGGTTTGAAATAGTTCAGAAGATAGAACTCCATGAAATCCACAATGCTCGTGGGTATTTCATTCGCTACACCGTCGTGATCAGAATCTTCGTCGCGGTTTGCAGCGGGCGGATCTTCAATCTGATCGTTCGCGCCATCGAGCACCATTCCGGCCGGTGTCGTGAACCGGGAACCGAGATGTGCCGCTCTCAGTTCGGGATCGACCGCCTGAAGGCCCATTTCAGCGTTCCATGCACCATCGATGAACTCGCGAATCGAAATTGTGCCGCCGTGCGCAAAGAATGGACGCACTCGTAAATCGGAATCAACGCCGGATACTTGCGAAGTATCGACATCGACGGAATTGCCCCGCCGCATCGCACTGATGCTGCCGTAATTGATGCCTTTGCTAATTAATGCCTTCGTTACCTTCTGCTGCGAGGGCGAGTGAAGCGCCTGGTTGATTGCCTGTTGACGAATTGCACGAAGATCCGAAGTGATCTCGTCAGCCAGCATTTCCTTCACACCGAGACCGAAGAGATGCGGCGCGTCGCGGCTGTCGGGTCTGGTGACAACGTCGCCTCCAGCCCCAGCAGCTCCACGCGGACGACCGTGGCATCCGGCACAGCTGTCAACAAGGCCGGCCCCTATCGCTAAGGTAGTTTCGATATTGCCAGTGCCATCACCCGAGAGTGGACCGATACCTTGGGCTCGCGTGTATTTTCGTTGAAAGAGTTGACGACCACGACGAATCGCGCGAAAGGGATCACGATTGATGATGAACATGGAGGAGTCAGGCGTCATAACATCACCGCGTCCAGCGCCTGCCTGCTGAAGGAAAGATTTGTTGATACCGACGCCTGCAGCGTTTGGCGTTACCGTCTTATCGGGAAGTTGAGCGTGAGTTGAGGGAACAAGCCACACGACGGCACTGCCAATGGATAAACCGAACAAGATGGCAAATAGCTGAGCCTTGGTTCTTGCGCTCATAGAGGTCTCCTTCACTTGTGATAAGGATCTTGGGGGGAACCGACTGAGATTTCGGTGACTGAGCTAACGCGACTTCGAGTACGACGTCGCGTCTTTCATCCTGATAAGACAATTCGAGAAAAACATTTCACGCGGAGCAGACAGATTAAGTGAGACAGTTGGAAGCGAGACGGTCTCGACCAGAAGAGAAGCCGGGAGATAAGCACTCTCACTTACAGAAAAGGTGGTCTCCTGGTTTTAGGTTTCTCTCGCAGTGAACCTCTGTTAGCAAATTAGTAGCCGAGTACCAGAAGGTCAAAGACCGAACCAGGGGCATAGCCCGTAATGAGAGACGGGCAATGACGGCGAGGCAGAGCCATCGCCGCACATCGGTCGGCAAAGCCGAATTTCGAAAAGAATCAGTTCAAAAACCATTGAAAGGTTGCGGGGATTATTGCGCGACCTGATCCCCAAGCTGAAGCTTGGGGAGAATGAGAGGATTGAGCTTACGACCAGTCGCGACACTACCGTCGGCCGTCGAGATTCGCCCATTCGCCGGATTGGATGAAGTTGGCCCAGTAGAATGGATGGAGTTGTTTGTTGCGTGAGAGCATATCGAGTTGCACTCGACGCAGGGCCGCTCCGCGGCCGATTCCTTCTTTCAAGTATGTGTAGTAACTCGTCATGAATTTTCGTGAGGTGTAATCGCTTGCGGGCCAAAGACTCATGACCACTGTTTCGGCGCCGGCCAACGCGAAAGCTCGACGCAAACCGTAAACACCTTCTCCGGTTCTCACTTCGCCGATACCCGTGTCACAGGCCGACAGAACAACTAGTTTTGTGCCCCAGAGATTGATTGCGGTTGCTTCGAGGGCTGTCAAGATTCCGTCGTCCCTGCCGGAGCGTATATTCGCGCCCGCCAGAGCTAAACCGGAACGTAAAAGCGGATTGTTCATGCCAGTCGACTGCGCGTCAGGTTTGATGAGTGTCGCGGCCGTTGGGATTACGGTTGGAGGATCCGCGAGAGAGAACCCGTGGGTTGCGATGTGAAGTAGGCGAGGCGCGTTAAGTTGCTTCATTGCAGATTCCGTGGCTGCCTCGCCAGTCAGTAGTGTTGCGTCCGGAAAGAGACGTTTAATTGATCGTGCTTCTTCTGCTGTGCCTGAGAGCGGAACAAACAGAGGATTGGCGTATTTCTCAAGCGGTTTCCGACGCTTTACGGTCAAGCCGCTTACTTTCGCCTTCAACTTCGTCGCATGCGCTTGTGCAGCTTTCGAAAAATGAGAATCGCCGAATACCGGATCCGCGAATATAACCGGTTCAGTCTTGCTGGATCGCGCTACATTCGTTCGCAGCAGCTCACGGCCGCTTGTCAAATACGTTACCTCATAACGTTCAACGAGATACCTTCCGTATTCGTCGCGTAAACAAGCAAAAGGGATTAGATTCAATTCACCATCGGGCGACACTAACAGTTGGTTCGCATCGTGTAGCAACGGTCGAATCGGTTGCAGAACCTTCGAGTCAACAAGCCTCGCCAGTGCCTGCACATCTTTCCGTTTGGGATCGCGCAACGCCTGACGCCATTCGTAGATACTCTGGTCGATCTCCCGTGCCGGCCCGAGTTCTCTCCACTGCACAGCGCCCTGTTTTCTTATGATGTACGCAACGTAATGAGGTTCACCATAAGCGGCGACATCAGTGGTCGCTTTTGGATTGAATGGTCGGTACACCGCAAACTCGATTAACGCCGCATTATCAGGAATTGCTGATTGCACCTGACTCAGGCTGACTGGGCGCGACAGCTCGTAATAACCTGCACTGTGTCGACTTATCTCTTCCTCAACCTTCTGCCGTTGCTCATCTGCCGTCTTGATTCGCTGACGATACTCGTCAAGATTCATCCTTCCCGGTCCATCGAAAAGCAAGCGCGCCAGTTGTGCCGTTGTCGTGTGCAGTTGGTCAAGTAAAGCTTGATCTTCACGCCCGAAACGGCCACGTAATGCGTCCAAGCTTGCTGACATCGCATCCTGCACGCGACCTTTGCGTTGTAGAACAGCAACTGCAGCCAAGCGAGCCGCCGACTGATTAGTTGAGGCAAATTGTGTATGGAGTGAGATGATGCGGCTTGTTTGGTTCGAAAGCGCTTCCAGATACGACAACTTCCACCGCTCAGTACCCGCGGCGAGGTTCAATGCAAGATTGCGATCCTCAATCGCTCCCGCCTGAGTCTGAACATCCAGCGCTCTCGCAATCTCACCTCGCGCCAGGTAGATCTTCGTGAGGTTGTCTAAGACTCGTGCAACGCTTGGATGATGAGGGCCGTTTGCATTCTGAAGCACTGTTAACGCGCGTTGGCAAAGGGACTCTGCTTGATCGTAATGGGCTTGATCGTAATAGATGTTGGCCAACTCCTCGAGAATGCGACCGAGTTTTGGACTTTCAGGCCCATTAACTGCTGTCAGAATACTAAGTGCGTGCTGAAGGGCACCCTCAGCCTGAACGTAATTGCGTCGCTGATAATAAATCTGTGCAAGATCCCGTAATGCAACTGCGATGCTCGGATAATTACGACCAAATCCCTGTTGGGTCTCCCAGATCGCGATGGCGTCTTTGTACAACTGCTCAGCCCGCGCATCATCGCCAGTTTTTAAGCTAAGAGCTCCTAGTTTGAAGAGCGAGTAGCCAATCGCCTGATGATTTGGTCGTAGAGTTCTTTTCCGTACCTCAAGTACCTGTTCGTACAGTGGTCTCGCCTTCTCGAAATCGCCGTTCGCGATGTAGAGATCGGCGAGGAGTGTCTTGGTACTCGAAACCCAATCACCTTCCGGACCTTGTAACGCTTCGCAAAGCACAAGAGATTTTCTATACAGCGACTCCGCCATGGCGAAGTTACCCTCATTTTGATAAACGTCCGCGAGTTCTTGCTGCAGCTTTGCAATACGAAGGCTATTTGGACCAACGATTTTCTCTCGGATCTCGAGCGCTCGTTCATATAAGGGCTTCGCGGCTGCATAATTTCCGACCTGCGCTTGCAGGTTAGCCAGCATGTTTATCGCGTAACCGATCTCCGAGTGGTCGCGGCCATAAGCCGCCTCTTTGATCTGTAACGCTTTGAAATACAGCTCTTCGGTCTTCTCGTAATATCCTCTCCGTTCCCAGTAGATAGCGAGTTCAGTTAACGATTTTGCTACCAATTCATGCTGGGGGCCCAGAACTTTCTCTCTGATCTGCAACGCTCGTTGAAGCAGTGGCTCGGCTAGGTCCAGCCGCGCTTGCAGTACGCGAATCCATCCCAGTGTCGTCAGGTTCTCAGCGACCTTCAAACCTTCAGGCCCCTCTACCGACTCAAACAATTGCAATGAACGCTCTGCCAGAATTTGCGCCTTCTGGATGTTTGTTCGAGGAAAGTAGAGGTCAAAAGCTTCCGTATGTAGTGCTTGTGCTTCGTGCAGAATACATTCCTTTTCTGTAGCGGGTCGGAGCTCTTCAATACGAATTTCGTAAGTACCTCCTAATGCGGGGGTCTTGTTCCAAACATTGATTGTGTAGTGGTCGTTGCTGGCATCTCCAACCAGGTCCACGTACTCCTCACCAAAGTAACGAAGCTCCGAGTCGACATTGGCGATGCGTTTGTTCTCACTTGACAGAACGGCGACGGAAAGATCCGATCCGTTCTGTTTGATTGCTACACGTCCGTATTGGCGGGGACTCAAGACCAGTTCATAAGAGAACTTTTGCGCATCAGAGACCTGGGCAGTTAGCGGGTTTCCGAATTCCAGTCGAATGAGTTTAGGACGTTCGGTTGGTGCCACCGCAGGTGACGCTTGTGCGGAACCCTGAGGAAGCGATTGATCATCTGCTGCCGCGCTTATCTGAGAGCACAGCAGCAGGCAGACCACAGCGAATAAACACAGCGGTATTCTTGAGGCGTGATTCGAAGCGATGCCGTATAAAACATCTCGGCACATCGTGGGATCTCGCGAAACAGCTACAGCTTTTGGGACGCGCCAACAGATCCGTGGCTCGGCCGCAGTCATTGACTAGAAAGTCTTTATTTTACGACTCGAAAACGATAATCACTGATTAATTCAGAGCCTCCCGTTTTCGACAAGCCAGAGACCCTGAGAACGTAGGACTCACTCCCCAGTAAGCCCGCAGGCAAGCGCACGTTAACAGTCTGATCACCATCGTGTTTGCGCGACGATAGATTGTTGGCCCGCCACAAAACTTCTCGGGTCGACTGCCGAAGAAGCTCAACCCTGTAGGTTGAGTATTCATTTGGCTCCAAATCAAGGCGTACTGCAACGTAACCTGTTGCCGATTTGACGGATACAGCCGGGACTGCTGTTTCACTTCTGACCTGCGGCGCTAAAGTGATTGAGGCAATTTCTACAGCTGCGCCAGGTTCCGGTTTCTTCTTTTCCTCTGAATTAGTTTCCGCACTCGGCTTCGTCAGTTGTGGTTGTAGTTCGTGCGACGGGTTCGGGCTAGCGAGACGGTCCTTTTCAGCGTCGTTCCGTGCCAGTTCGTTCTGCGGAACCTGGTTAACTCTTCGCTTCTGGAATATCAACCAACCGGAAAGGCCGATCAGGACTAACAAAACCGCTGCAAAGGTCCATTGCCATCCACGGTTCGTCAGGAATCGGGGGAAGAACGTGCGCAACGCCCATGGCTGGTCGCGTCGTTGCGCCACGGGTTTTTGATCTTCCAGCTCGTAATGGTGGAGCGCTTTGGCGAAAGCGACCTTTTCCTGCCGCAGTGGTGAACTGAGATATCGCGTCTCAAACTGAGTACGGAGTCTTGCCTCCAGCTCTTCCCGGACGTAAGCATCAACCAGATCGTCTTCGACAGCCCTTAGCTCTTGAACAAACCGGTCGTCAGTGAAACTCAGCCCGTCGAGTCGCTCTGTCTCCTCGGCCGATAGAGCGCTAAACAGATAGTCTTTAAGTAGCTGGCGATTGTATGAACGTTCTTTCATGTTCAATGAAGAACTTCTCAGATATATAAGCTGAAAACCGGGAAGTATTTCATCCAGCCTTCAAACACTGCCTTACACAATTCTCAAGTTCGTCTCGGATTCGGCAGGCCCGAATGCTCAATGCGTTCGTCGTTATGCCTAACTTATCGGCGAGCCGCTTCCGGTTCTCGATCTTTTGTCGTTCTCTTCCGGTGTAATAGCTTAGGATTAGATCCTGCTTGGCGGGATCCAGGTTCTTAATACAACTCCGCATGCATTCGAGCATCCTCTCGTGTAGACCAGCGTCTTGAGAAGCGGGAGGTACTGATTGGGCCAGCCACCCTAATTCTCCTCGTAATTTCTGCTCCTGTCGCACTCGGCGTACGTTCTCCATGAAAACGAACCGGGCAACGATGTAGCAGTACCTCGCGGGTGTTTCTGCCTCGGCGATATCTTCTTCGTGAAGACGACGAGCGACCCGGTTGAGCGTTTCGTCAGCCAGATCTTCGGGTGCCAAACAATTCTTGCGATCGAAATATGCGACGAGACGTCGCCGCATTTCGATGTATTTGTGACCCTCGGAATCGACACCGCCGTCGAGCCAGTGCAGTAAGCGATCGAAAGCGGCAGTATCCAGTTTCCGGTCCCTTTGTGGCCGGGTTTCTTGCGCGTACAGCTCGTTCATCGATTATTAGTTCCGACCGAGGCTGAAGGGATTGACTCGAGAGAAGAGGGGGAACTTCCGAACACGAGAATACGCTGTCGGGATGGCGGTCTTCAGCAGTGCGAGGCGCGTTGCATTGTCACACAAAACAGCAGCAGATGCCGAGTTTTTTCGGAGTGAAAGGGCTTCGCCGCGAGCTGATAAATCTGAATGAGCCTTTTATGCGCCCTTGGGCGGATGCTAAAATCCCAGCAACATGCCGCGTCCCGAACCGATGTCTGAAGAGCAAGAAGTCTTCCTTCGACACATTCAAAAAAAAGGCCTCAAGCGCACCGCTCAACGCGACCTGATTCTCGACGTCTTCCTTCGCACCGAAGCACATCTCTCTAACGAAGATCTATACCAACTCGTAAAACAGGAAGACCCGAGTGTGGGCCAAACAACGGTCTATCGCACACTCAAACTTCTCGCGGAAGCAGGGCTCGCACGGGAAGTTCGCTTCGGCGACAATCGCACTCACTACGAACACCAGTACAAACATCAACATCACGATCACATGATCTGCTCGGAGTGCGGAAGGATAATCGAATTCTTTTCGGCAGAGCTGGAAGCGATCCAGGATGCGATGGCTGCGAAACACCGGTTCGAGATCACGCAACACCTCTTGAGGATTATCGGTATTTGCGCAGAGTGCCGTCGCGCGCGCAAGCAGAAGGCCAACGAAGAACTCAATCTCCAACCGAAGATCCGCCAGGTCGCTGGACGAGTAAGGTAAGAGTCGCGTCTCAAAATCAGAACACTCAATCTCCATTCCCACCGTTCAAGGTGCAAAACATCAGGGCTCAAGCTTCACTGAAACAACTTAAGCTGCGACAAATGCAGGTTGGGAAGGGTGGCTTGCCCTCGCTCGATTTTCCAATCACTCAATGTTGATCGTAATGCAACTTGAGCGGGGGTAAACCCCCCTTCCCAACTTGCAATTCATTCAGCTTGAGTTGTTTCAATGAAGCTTGAGCACTGATGTTGCACGTTGCCTGTTCCGTGAGCTGGATGTTATGCAACAACAGCAATACGCAAAACTCTCTGAAATCCCCCAGGATCTCTTATCCCCTTTTGCGTTGTGCTGCGGTTGGGGTATAACCTCATAACTCAAGGCGGTCATTGCTATATGTCAGTAACAATCACTTTTGAACCTTCCGGTGTCAGCGGTATGGTCGCGACGGGAACTTATCTAATCGATGCAGCCAAAAGGCTGGGTGCACCTGTAGGCGTCGGCTGCATGCGCGGAAAAGCAGAGTGCGCAACGTGCGTCGTCAAAGTCACCAGCGGGAGCGAACTGCTTTCGCCGCCCGGCACCATCGAACAGACATTTCTTAGCCAGGAGCAGCTTGATCAATCGTTGCGGCTGGTTTGTCATGCGAAGTTGGAAGGCGATGGTGAGGTCGTTGTGCGCGCGATGCGCCAACAAGCACGTGCGAAACCCAGCACAACTCCCGATGTTGACGTCCGGCAGCAGTTTGGCAACCTGCCGCTCGAAAAGAAAATCTCAACGTTGTTGCATCTTGAGGCGATGACAGTTTCAGAAGCATTCAACGCTGCAATCGATAAGCCGCTTGCTTTCGGCGCGAAGACGTTCGACCGGTTCACCAATCGCGCAAAAGCGTCGACGAGCACGAGCGACAGTCAAAACAAGTAGCCCACCCGAGCACTCTGAAAACTCATGTGGAGTTTAAGAACGTCAATGTTGGCGCGTAGTCTTGGTCTCGCGTCATGCGTTCTCTTTCCCCTTTTCTTCGCCGCTTGTCCCAAAAATGATGTGCCGGTCAAACCGCGTGTTGGTGTCTCAACTGCGAAGCCTGCTCCAACAGTTGCGCCTGTCGCCATTACCTTCAATGCTGAGCGGGCGATGCAGCACGTACGCAAGCAACTGGATATCGGACCCAGGCCGCCCGACACTCCCGCTCTAGAAAAGACCCGCAGCTACATCATTAGCGAACTAAGATCGTATGGCTTGAAAGTCTTCTCAGACGAGTTCAATGCAAAAACGCCGCGTGGTGACAAGCGGATGGTGAATATCATCGGCGACATTCCCGGAGAGTCGAATGATGTTATTCTGCTCGCCAGTCACTACGATACAAAACTTTACGACGACATGCGTTTTGTCGGCGCAAATGATCCAGCAGCATCGGTAGGAACGTTGTTGGAGATTGGACGTGTGCTGGGTAGCGCAAAAGAGAAACCAAAGCTGACATATCGTCTTGTGTTCTTTGACGGAGAAGAGGCGCTTTGCGAAGGTTGGGACGAATGCGGCAAGCCCGATGCGCCGGACAATACTTACGGCAGTCGCCATTATGTTTCGCAGCTGAAGACAGGCGGCAACCAACGCACGCGTGCACTGATTCTGCTCGACATGATCGGTTATACGAAACTCGAGCTCGGCCGTGATCCTTCCAGCACAAGGTGGTTGCAGGACATCATCTGGCAATCTGGACGTCAACTTGGCTATGAAAAGATTTTTGTCGACCGAGAGGAGGGTGTTGGTGGTGACGATCACGAACCTTTCTTACAGGCCGGTATCGCTGCAGTCGATTTGATCCAACTTAATAGTTATCCTTACTGGCACAAACCGGAAGACGACATCGATAAGATTTCGGCAGATAGCATGAAGATTGTGGGCGACACGGTGCTCGCAAGTCTGCCACGGATCGTGACGTATGTGTTGGCCAACGGAGACTGAACAGCAATGCTAAAGTCACCTGAAATACTGGTTCCGATTGATTTCTCGCCGTGCTCGCTGAATGCATTGCGAGTGGCGATCGGTATGGCAGCACCTGACGGAGATCTAACTTTACTGCACGTCATAGACGAACACTTCGTTGACGATGCCGTAGCGACCGGCCTGGGAACGTCTGACGACATTCGCGGCCGTTTACGTGAGCAAGCAGAGGGATCTTTTGTGAATATGTTGGAAGACGTCGATCGTCAGGGAGTGAACATAGAAAAGATGACGGTGGTGGGTTCGCCTTTCGTCGAGATTCTGAAGATCGCGCGAGATCTCGATTTGCCCATGATCGTTATGGGAGTGAAGGGAAGATCAACGCCTCCGGAAGAGATTCTGTTTGGCTCAACCGCAGAGCGAGTATTGCGTGGCTCGCGCGTTCCGGTTTTGTGTGTGCCGTTTTAATGTTCTGATGTTCGATAAACTTTAAGTTTGTCGTCAAGCTCAAGCATATCGGACATTTGGTTAAATCCTTCCTGTCAGCTTGAGCGCGCGTAGGTTCGACGACAAACTAAAAAGTTTATCGAACATAAAAGATGAAAAAGATCGCAGTCATTCCTGGTGACGGCATCGGCCCCGAAGTTCTTCGGGAAGCCAGACGTGTTCTCGACGCCCTTAATAAGGCCGCCAATCTCGAGTTGGAATTCACTGAGTTCGATTGGGGCGTTGACAAATTTCTTCGGGAGGGCGTCACGCTACCCGAAGGCGCGTTGCAGATGTTGTCTGACGAATACGACGCGATTCTCGCAGGCGCGTTTGGCGATCCACGTGTGCCTTCCAACAAACATGCTGAAGATATTCTGCTCGGCATGCGGCGTGGCCTGGATTTGTACATCAACTTGCGACCCGTTCGGCTGCTTCACGATCGGCTGACGCCTCTCCGCAACCGTCGTACTACCGATATCGACTTCGTAGTTTTTCGCGAGAACACAGAGGGCGCTTATTGCGGCGCCGGAGGGTTTCTAAAGCCTGGAACCGTTGATGAGATCGCGCTGCAAGAAGAAGTAAACACGCGTCGTGGTGTCGAACGAATCATTGTCGCCGCGTTCGAATACGCGCGCGCAAACGGTCGTCGTCGCGTGACGATGGCTGACAAATCAAACGTTCAGCGATTCGGCGGCGACCTTTGGCAGCGCGTTTTCAAAGAAGTCGCGGCTGGCTACAGTGAAGTCGAAGCGAATCACCAATACGTCGATGCGATGGCGATGTTCATGGTGCTTGATCCGACCCAATACGACGTCATCGTCAGCAACAATCTGTTTGGCGACATTCTCACGGACCTCGGCGCGGCGATTCAAGGGGGCC
Organism: Pyrinomonadaceae bacterium; assembly: GCA_035457565.1. Lineage (GTDB taxonomy): Bacteria > Acidobacteriota > Blastocatellia > Pyrinomonadales > Pyrinomonadaceae > PSRF01. Next base: position 12,450 of record DATIBJ010000019.1, read on the forward strand.
TTGGTCTCGCGGCGTCAGGAAATATTCATCCCGGAAAAGTATCGTTGTTTGAACCTGTGCATGGCAGCGCGCCACCACTCGCAGGCAGGGGAATCGCGAATCCGGTTGGATCTATTCTGACCGCCGCGATGATGCTAGAATACCTCGGTCTCCCAACCGAAAGTCGCCAGATTGAATCAGCAGTTAAGTCAGCGATCTCCGCTAATGAAACGACGAGAGATCTAGGCGGCAGCCTTTCGACCGAAGAGGCTGGCCGTGCAATTACAAATCGTTTGAGTGCGAACTAGGTGAGATCCAGTCATGCGTTCCAGCAATAGAAAACTCATACAGAAATCGATCGCTGTTATTGTCATCGTTGCACTTCTTCAGCTCGTCGGAGTGTCAGCTATGATGATGTTGTTCGCGACGGGAATAGTGTTCCTGGTGTGGATGGTTAATCATCGCTCACAAACTCGAGAGCTCGAACAGATCTTCAGCTTTTATGTCTCCGCGGATGCAATTTTGCGGGAGGACGAGCGGCGTTGGTACGCATTTGAAGTTGCGGAGGTCATTGAGGACGGTGAACGCGCACTCGATTACATTCCTGACTGTCCAGCACTCCACTTATTTGCGCTTGGCGCGCTCTATCACCGCATTGGAAAATATGAAGTAACGGCGGAATACCTTGGTCGAGTGTTAGAGGATGACCACTACGACGAACGGCAAAACTCCGCTCCATCACAGCAACTCCGTCGCTACGTGATGATGCTCCGACGGCTTGAAGCGAATCCCGCGCTTGCTCCACAGAAACTTGCCGCCATTAGAAGTTTGGAAAGACTGCGCAGGAAGCAGGCAGCGCGCTTGTTGGACGAGAGTCGGGCTCTGGTCAAAACTCCAGCGTCAGAAACTCCTACCGAGCGAGAGCCGTCACAGATTCCGGCGGAGTCGTATGTTCCACAAGGTGCGTTGCCACTCGCGCGCGCCAGGCCGCCGATTTCTGAAGTACTTCACGACGTCTATCAAGACGATCCATCAACTTTGAATTAGCTCCCGCCCACCGCGAGTACGACTTGTTTGAAACCCTGACAGCCGAAATCATCGCGATTGGTTCCGAACTGCTGGCTCCCGACCGCACTGACACAAACAGTCTCTGGCTCACTGAACAACTCAATCGCCTCGGCATCGAAGTAAAGCTTAAGACTGTCGTCGGCGACGACGATGCGCGCCTCGAAGAGACGATCAAAGACGCTGCCAAACGTTCGAAAGTCGTCATCACTACGGGTGGTCTTGGTCCAACCGAAGACGATATCACGCGTAAGGTAACGGCGCGCGCTCTCGGCCGACGGTTGCTGTTGGATGAGGATCTGCTCGCCGAGATCCGACAAAAGTTTCAGAGCTTTGGGGTGTCGATGCCGGAACGCAACTCGCGGCAGGCTATGGTGATCGAGGATGCGCAAGTGTTGCCTAATCCCAATGGCACAGCGCCGGGAATGTTTATTGATCACAACGGGACCGCGATCGTTCTACTTCCTGGGCCACCTCGAGAGCTGAAGCCGATGTTTGAAAATCACGTGATAAAGAGACTGGTGAGTCGTGCGGGCAGTCAAAAAGTGGTGCGGCGGATGTTACGCGTTGCCGGTATGGGTGAATCGGCCGTTGACGAAAAGATTGCGCCTATCTATTCCCAATACGAGAACCCGCAAACAACGATTCTCTTCAACCAAAGCGAGATCGAAATCCATTTGACTGCGCGTGGGCGTACCGAAAAAGAGGCAGACGCTCTACTCGATCGTCTTTCGGAACAAATCGAGGAACGTTTGGGAAATGCCGTCTTTGCTTTTGCGGGCGAAACAATGGAGCAGGTTGTTGGTCTGAAGCTTTCAGTTGGTGGTTACACGCTTGCAGTTGCTGAAAGTTGCACCGGAGGTTTGCTGTCGCAACGTCTGACGGACGTTCCGGGGTCGTCGAAGTACTTCATCGAGGGAGTTGTGACTTACTCGAACGATGCAAAGATACGAACGCTGGGTGTCGAACCGATTTTATTGCTCGAACATGGAGCAGTGAGTGCGCCAGTCGCTGAGGCAATGGCAGAAGGAATTCGGAAGCGTGCTGATACTGACTTTGGTTTGGCGATTACAGGTATTGCCGGGCCAGGCGGCGGCACTGAAGAGAAACCTGTCGGGTTGGTCTACATCGCGGTGGCATCGGAAAGTGGAACCGAACATCGCAAACTAAATGTTCCAGGCGATCGCCATCTTGTGCGATGGCGTTCTTCTCAAGCGGCGTTGGATCTGTTGAGGAGGAGATTGATCTGAAGTTCAGCTTCCGTCCGATGTGTTCATATCTGACTCAACTCAGTGGCAAACAGTCAGTACCGATACGGCGGTAGCGTCGGGTCAACACCCACGATTTTTTGCCCACTGAGTTGACCGGCTCCAGACGCTGACCCGACGCTACCGCGTATCGGTACTGACGGTTCGCCACGGAGTTGAGTGAGATGTGGACGATCGACGCTACCGTGTTTTGGTACCGCCTTCCATGTTGAAATTACGTATCTTCTCCAAGCGTTCTATGAGTGTTGTGACATACTTTTCCGCCCCACCAGCGTAATCACCTTTCGCGTAGAGTGGCTCTGATTGTTGACCTAACTCCTTACAAACCTCATTCGGCAAATCCTTTTCCAGCGATCGACTAACCTGCAAATGCCACCTGCGATCGTTAATCGCCAGCATGAGCAACATTCCTCCGCCTTGCGAAGTGTCTTTCGGACCGATACCCCATTCTCTGGCGACATTCAGTGAGTAATTAAAGATCGATTCACCTTGCGTTGTGTCGACTGTGGCAACCGCGAATTCAATATTGGATTTCTCTTTTAGTTTCGTTAGCTGCGCTTCGAGCCGAGCCTTAGCCTGCGCATCAAAGACGTTTGCGAAATCGTTTACATAGCCCTTGGGCGACGGCAGGCGAGGTGTAATCAGAATGGGTGACGGACTGGGCGTCGGTGTGGCGTTCTTAACTTCAGTGAGACGCTTGAACGTGCAGGAGGTGAAGAGCGTCAGCACTAAAACAAGAAGAATGATTCGCGAAGGCATGGTAAGTGTCCTAGAGGATTGCCGATTGCCGATTGCCAATTGGAATAGGTATGTGACCAACTGATTCAGTCTAGAAAGAACAAACATTTTCCCGCGGAGAAGCCAATCGTTAATCGGCAATCGACAATCGGCAATGTTTTATCTCCACAACATAAACAAAAACCCTTTGCTGCGATCCGGGATCAATCCACCCATCAACCAAAGGTAAACAAAGAAAGCATAAAACACTGCCATAGCGACCAACGATATGCGCCGCCACATCGGTGGCCTTAGCTCTCGCGGCAATAGCTTTGTGTTCACATACAAAATATGAATCGAGCTGATTACCATCACCAGCCCTGCAACGTTCGCGCTCAGTTGCAGCAGAAGTATCGGTTGTGTGAGTCGGAGCGCGATGAGTCCCCAGATCACAGTGGCTACTAGTATCGAATAATAAATCAGCCGCACATCCCCGCCGCGCCAATTCCTGATTCGTTGGCTTCCGCTCCAAAGCATATCTGTCATGCTGCGCGTCATTCCCTCGAGAATATCGAGTTGAGTTTTGAATAACACCCACACACTCATGGTCGCCAACATCACACTCATGAGGTGACCGCTGCGCGCACCGGCTGAATTCGCGAGTTCAGCAGCTATACCGAGATTGCGGATGTCTTTTCCGGCCGGGATCAGCGAAGTGTAAAGAATTGCCGGTAACGCCATGCCGATTAATCCACCGAGAAAGAACACTCCCCATTGGTCGTACCGCACGATGCGCCACCATGCCAGCCAGCTACGAAAACTCTCGCGCGAGACTTGAAACACGCTGCCCGTGTGCGCCAGCTTCACCTTTTGTCCGCTGATGGCAGAAGGGATGAAACCGACGACTTGCCCCATTCCATAACCTTTGTCGCGGGTCCAGTTTGACACCATTATGTTCGATGCACCGCCTGCCCCGCTGTAGCCGACGAAAGCGCCGATCAATAGCCAATCAAGATTCTGGGGGAAGAAGGAAAAGTGTTGGGCCTGAAGATCGTAGCCTACTAATGCAACCAGGGCGCTCAGCCAACGATCCGGTGCCGCAAAGATCAGGCAAAAGACAAACAAGGCTCCAAAGATTACGGTGATCATTATCCAGTTGAGGATCTCGAGCGTCCGCTCGATCCGCTTACCGCTGAATACCAGGATCGCCACGCACGCCACAAAAGTTCCACAGCCTATCCAATAGACAGTTGTCGCATCGGCTGGGCCCGCCAGTCGAGCCGCAAAAAGATAGAAGAAAGCACCGGCCGCATTTGCTGCCCAGGCGGGCCAACCAGTTTGCAGCATGAAGAGTAACGCGTAGAACCATGCCCAAAACGTCGCCTTCGGACGCGTGCGCATGAAACCGGTTAGCGCAGGCTCGCCCGTGTAGAGCGTATAACGAATGAACTCGGTATTAAGGATGGTTTGAAAGAAAACTGCGACGGTCGTTAACCAAAGTAATGTCAGTCCGTATTTGATGAACGTCGCCGGACCGAGGAGCCACTCTCCACTGCCGATTGATGCACCAAGCACAATCGCTCCTGGTCCGATTACCGAAAGGATTCTCAGACCCTTCGCATAAGGAGCTCTGGGTAGGGGCGCAATCTTCCATTGATCCAGTCCGGATCGCGTCTCGATGTGTTTGTGTGGCGTCGTTTCTCTGGTAGGCATTGCGGGGTTGTGTGTCCGCTAAGCTGCGGCAAGCCCTGATCAAGTCGCCGAGCAACAACGCTACTGAACAGCTCGCTCACTTGATCTATTCCTGCATTTGAACGGCAACGTAATCGTAACACTTAATTCGCTCATCAATGTTTTATATTTGCGAGTAGTTAAGCAGTCGATCCTGTCTCCCTGCTTCACGCAGTGCGGTTCGGAGTCCGTTTAGATGCCGCACACCAGCCGGAAATCAAACTTGAAACCAGTTGACGAGAAAGAGGGACGAGCAGTGAGTACTCAAGCAGTTGCCCGAAGCGACGATCGAGTGGCCGTGCGCACTAACAAAATTCAAGATAACTGGCTCGGTTTTGTTGGAGACGTATCAACCTTCTCGGGTGAAGTCAGTTTTAAATCGATGCTGCGAATTGATGGTCAGTTCTCAGGAAATGTGAACTCCGAAGATGGCACGCTGATCGTCAGTGCGGGAGCAAAGCTGACGAAAGCCACTATCAACGTAGCGATCGCAAAGATAAATGGTACTGTCGAAGGCGACATTCATGTCACGAAAGAACTGGTACTCGGGCGCACAGCAAGCGTTACCGGACATCTCTTCGCTCCGGCACTCGTTGTTGAAGAGGGCGCGTTGTTCAATGGCAGCTGTCGGCAGGCGTGATCGTCATTTTATTTCCGTTTCCAACAAGTCTAATCGACTGTTAAGTTCCGCCAGTTTGTTTCGCGCCATCGACAGCTCATTCATCAACTGCGTCTCGCGCGTTACCAGCCGAAACTCGCGCTGCAACCCCTCTTCAAGTTCGAGTTTCGACTTAGTCACTACCTCAGGGTTACCGGTACCCACCGCGACGCTAGACTCACCGCTCTTCACGACCTCTTTCAGTTTCATTATGTCGGTTCGAGTTTCTCCCAGTTTCTCACGGACGTCATCCAGATCTCGCGCCTGGCGAGAAACGAGATCCTGCTGAAGCTTCAAGCGTTCCATTACGATATTTGTCTTGTAAACGGTAACGTTGATTCGCTGCAGCATCGCGCGCAACTGCCGAACTTCATTTACCAGATCCTGTAGCGACTCCTCTTGCGTCGGGCGCGCACCGCCTCGAAGGTTTGTCGATTGAGCGAAACTTGTGTGTGCGGTTAACAACAGAACTCCAACAGATAGAACGACGAGGCTGATTGATCTTTTCATGTGTACCTCCTAAAGCGGTGAATCGCGAGTGGTGAATCGTAAATCGCTGATTACCCTCAACGGCAGTTGGGGTTCGTTCAGATCCAACCTACAACAGAAAAGCTAAGACAATCGATGCGCCGCGAATTCAGTTGCGTGATACTGTTCAAGTTCGTTCGCGGCGCGTCTGGGACGGAAAAGCATCAATGGTAAGCCGGACTTGAAGGATCCCCCAACTGCCG
>DATIBJ010000020.1:0-4656 GCA_035457565.1 Pyrinomonadaceae bacterium
CCAGGTAATTACTGTCCGGCGACCAGAAGAAATATTGAGGGGAGTCACCTTTCACCAATTCGCGCGATGTGAGTGAACTAAGGTCACGCACGCAGAGACTCTGTCCGGCAGCATAAGCGATCTTTCGTCCGTCAGGAGAGATTACAGGCGGAGTAGTGATGCCGACGTTTAATTGCGGTATGCCGAGGTCGAATTTACGTAACGGCTGCTCGCCGGCAGGCGCGGGTGTCAGCTTGAGGCTCAATACAATTGAGAGAGTGGCAGTGAGAACAGAGGCAAGAACCGCTATATGCCACGTGCGCAGTCGACTCGGTAGCGCCGGAGCAACAGCAGTTGTCGCTTCTGGTTTGCTTTGTTGAGCTTCCTGGATTGCGATGCGCGCTTCTCCTATATCACGCAGTCGTTGCCGGGGATCTTTATTCAAGCAGCGCACTAGTAAGCGTCGAATTTCGCGCGGGGTCTCTTTTGGAAGTGAGTCCCAATCGGCGTCTCCACGCACAACGGCCGCCAGGGTGTCAGTCAATGAGTCCCCTATGAAAGCTTGTTTTCCGGTGAGCATCTCAAACAGAACACAGCCAAAGGCCCAGACGTCCGCTCGTTTGTCCACCACTTTACCCTTGGCTTGTTCCGGACTCATGTAAGCCGCGGTGCCGAGAATTACTCCAGCCTGTGTGCCTTTAATGAGAGTGGGTGAGTGTGAAATATCGGTCGGAGCGCCATCTCCTTCCAATACCTTCGCGAGACCGAAGTCTAAAACCTTGACGATTCCCTCATGAGTGACTTTCACATTCGCAGGTTTAAGATCGCGATGAATGATGTTGCGTTCGTGTGCTGCTTCCAGTGCCTCGGCGATCTGCTGTGCTATGCCCAGCGCTTCTTCGAGAGGAAGCGCGCCCGAGTCAATGCGGTCGGCGAGCGTCGGACCTTCAACCAGCTCCATGATCAATGCGACGAGCTGATTGGAATCCTCTAAACCGTAAATTGCCGCGATGTTCGGGTGATTGAGAGAGGCTAGAACCTGCGCTTCGCGTTTGAAGCGCATCAGTCGTTCTACGTCGTGCGCTATATCTGCGGGGAGGACCTTGATCGCGACTTCACGATTCAACTTCGCATCGCGCGCTCGATAGACTTCACCCATTCCGCCCGCGCCGATCCTGGCGACAATCGTGTAATGCGCAAGCGTCGTGTTGGGGGATAACGTTTCGCTCATTCAGTCTTTTTAACTGGATTTAGAGTTTGATGCTTTAAGTCTTCTCTTCAGATCTAACACTATTGGTCGGAATGATCGTCACAGGTTTTTGGAAACTCATTTCACTGGAACAAGCCGTTGTAGTTCGCTGAACCAGTTAAGAACTATTCGCACTTGCGCGGAGGAAACTTCTTCCTTCGGTGGCCTTATTAGTAGAAAGCGTCCACCGCTCGGATCAACTTCAAACGTCTCGCCGGTGTTGGAACGGAGATCGTATACTTCACCGAACAAGTTTTTTGGAGTGCCTGCCTGGAAGTTTGTTTTGGTTTCGATCGGAACCACCATCAGAGACCCGTTATTGCGATAGTAAAGTTCCCGCCCCTCAGGTGACCAGTGTGGTTCCTGGCCACCGCCGGTCGAAATTTGCCAACGACCTCCGTCTTCGGCGAAATCTCGTACATAAATCTCAGGCCTTCCGCTCTCGTTGGATTGATACGCTAACCACCGACCGTCAGAAGAAACAGCTGCCGCGAAGTGATTGAATTGGGGAGTGGAAACAACAGGAGTTACTTGAGCGCCTGGCATGAGTGTGATCTTACTGATCGAGCCTGTGGTCGTTTGCAGCTGAGAATCGAGAAGGGCAGTCTCACCGTCGCGTAAAATTGCCTTCAGATATTGTCGTCCGTTAGTCGTGAGAATGGTTTCCGCCTCGTGACTGCCGTCGGCCGGCTTGCGCATTATAGTGGTCTGATCACTGGCGCCCACTTGAGTAATCGAGACGTAGTAGATGTTCTTGCTATCCGCCGACCATATCGGAGTCGCGTTCGTGTTCGTAAAGGTGAAACGCGTGAAAGTTGACCGCGTGAAGTCGTAAATCCAAACATCGCCACTGCCACTCGATCCCTGAAGCAGGGCGACCTTTGATCCATCAGGAGAGATTTGCGGATCGTTGAGTTGTCCCCGCGGTATGCTGACTGGCGTCTGGTTACCGCCTTTGTCAACCCACACCAACGTGCGGATCCCTGTAGTAGCGCTGCCCGGTACATAGGCGAGTGTACCGTCATCGGCAGCTGAAAAGTGTACTGCGCCAGTGGTGCGGTCTCCCGCCACTCCAGTTAAGATCGCGACCGGTTGACCGCGGACTGTCAAACGATCCACATCGAATGCGACGGCGTAGAGTATGCCCTCACGCGCAAAAATAAGATGACCGCTAGGAACGTAACGGGCCATGCTCGCACCCTTGACAATCAATCGTTGTTCTCCAGTCGTGCGTATGACAGCTTCTATGTTGGCACTCTCATAATCGTCAGGCTTATCCAGTGTTCCGACGGTGAAAAGAATAGCTTTGCCTCCGGGCAATGCCTGCGGCCATCGATGTGTTCGCTCGTTTTTCTTTTCGTCTACCGTAGTGATGGGTCTTGGTTCGCCACCATTAGCAGAAATCTCAAACAAACTGCCGGTCGGCGCTGGGGCGTAAACCAGGGTATCGTTGTTGATCCACCCGACCCCGCGCGGATCGTTGTTGTTATTTGCGAGTGAAACAACCGGGCCATTAAGGGGGACCTTCTTTAGAGTAAAATCCGCGATGAACGCGATCCACTGACCATCTGGTGAAAAAGCCGCGTCCAAAGCGCCTTCGGTTCCCGGAATCATTTTTATTTCTGTGTCGTCACGCTTTCGCAGGTACAAATGATTTACGCCGTCGCTGTTGGCGAGAAATGCTAATGTGGATCCGTCAGGAGACAGGGCAACTGCGGGAGTTCGCAGGAGACTCAACGCAGTCTTATTCAGACCAGGCACGTCGTAACGGACAACCGGTGAAACTTCGGTCCTGGATGAGCGCCTAAACACAAACAGCATTGCCAACGCAAAAAGCGCCAGAGCCAGAATGACTGTGCTGGCCATCCAAAATCGCGAGCGGTTTAATATCTTTTCTTTGAAACCTTCAGGAACCGGTGATTGCTTTACTGTGGCTGTCTGGCCAGAGTCAGTGGCCATGCCAGAGAGTGATTCGATCGCAAAGGCGAGGTCACTAGCCGAATGAAATCGTTGTTCCGGATTCTTTTCGAGACAGCGGTTAACCAGACGCTCAAGCGATTGAGAAACCATTTTGTTCGTGGTGGACAGATCAGGTGGATCCTCTTTGAGGATGGCGCTTATCGTCTCGGCAGTCGAATTACGATTAAATGCACGCATGCCGGAAAGCATCTCGTAGAAAACGGCCCCAAACGAAAAGATGTCAGAGCGGGCATCGGCATTTTGGCCTCGTACCTGCTCTGGTGACATGTATCCGATCGTCCCCATCACGGTACCGGGATCGGTTTTGACCTTCCGCGTCGCCACTTCAGTTTGTGACTCGCCATTGAAGATTTCCGCCGACAACTTCGCCAAGCCGAAATCCAAAATCTTCACTCGCCCGTCGTTTGTAATGAAGATGTTCTCCGGTTTGATGTCGCGGTGAACAATTCCTTTCTCGTGCGCCGCCGCCAGACCGCGCGCGATCTGCAATCCCAGATCGACAGCTTTGCGTTGGGGTAACGCCGTGCCATTCATTCGCTCGCGCAGTGTCTGACCTTCGAGTAGCTCCGACACCATATAAGGCGAGCCGCCATGAGCTTCGATGTGATAGATGACGAGGACGTTTGGATGATTGAGGGCGCCGGCGGCTTGCGCTTCCTGCTCAAAGCGAGCCAGACGATCTTTATCGGCGGAGAGTGCGGAGGGCAGGACCTTGATCGCCACATCGCGATTCAGTTTCTCGTCGTATGCGCGATAGACTTCGCCCATTCCGCCCTCGCCGATCTTCGAGCGGATTTCGTAGGCGCCGAGTTTTTTCCTCAGGGAGGTTGTCATTCGGACTGCGTTAGCAGCGCATCAGTCGCTCTTCGTCATGCGCGAGCGTCGTGTTGGAGAATACGTTCTAACAGATACTTGGCCCTGTGACGGTATTGTGACGGAAAGTCAGATAACGGCATGCGCAGGCGATATAGGTGCATAAAGAATCATCAAGAAACCTTGAAAAACCGCGGTGGCTGCAACCTGTTTTAGTTTGAATAGTTAAGAATTTGAGCGTGTTTGGATTATGAACCCCACGCTCTAACCATCTGAGCTACCCCGCCAGGATTTCCCTAAAACTAACATATCCAGCGAAATTCACGCATCTCCTTGAAGGCTTTTGCTTCTCACGCGTCGTTATTGCAAGATAGCCGTTTACTAAAATGAGCAGGACCACCACTGAACGTGACACTGAACTGTATGCGGCTATCGCTGATTGCGTCCGACGTGCGCTCGAAGAAGACATCCGCACTGGCGACGTCACGACCAACAGTATCGTTCCCGTGGACGCGCGGCTGAGAGGAAACATCGTTGCTAAGCAATCAGGAGTTGTTGCCGGTCTCGAAGTGGCGACAATGGTCTTCGAGCAGTTAAGTAAAGATGTTACCTTAACCGCGAACGTCAACGACGGT
>DATIBJ010000021.1:0-5955 GCA_035457565.1 Pyrinomonadaceae bacterium
AATCGTCGGTTTCATGGGCTGTGGCAAAACCGCCGTGGCCCAGCTTCTGGCAGCTTTACTGAATCGCAAAGTGATTGACTTGGACGAATTGATAACGCGACAGCAGGAACGAACACCTGCCGAGATAATCAACGAAGATGGCGAGGCTGCATTTCGGTCGACCGAAACGGCTGCATTGAGGGAATTGCTGGATGGTGGGTTTGACGGCGTATTGTCAATCGGCGGAGGCGGTTGGATTGAATCAGCGAACCGGCAACTGCTCGGCGAAAGTAAAGCGATTACTGTTTGGCTCGACGCTCCTTTCGACGTTTGTTGGGAACGGATCGAATCGGGACAAGAGATCCGCCCGATGGCTCCGACCAGGGACAAAGCAAAAGCACTATTCGAAGGGCGACAGCCTGTTTATCAAACGGCGATGACTCGTGTCGCAACGCGAAGCGGCGAGAGTCTTGAGAGTCTGGTCTCGCGCGTCGCCGCAGCGGTGCGTGCTATTCAGTATCGTCTGCCATAGCGGATGGTCTCAATAATCGCTGTGATGTCAATAGCATCCACTTGCTCATGTCGTTGAGTCTTGGTCGTCCGCTACCGCGAACGGTACTGAATGACTCTTGGCCGTGTACCGCACACCGCCTCAACCTACCCAAGACCAGGCGATCGCAGCCTCTTGTGATTAGAGGAGCAGGAGCAGTAGGCAGGAGCAGAAGAGAGCAACCCCGGGTTCCGCGTCTGGCGCTGCCCCTGTTTTACTCGTGCTCCTGCCAGCTGCCCTGCTAGTTGAGTGCTCAGAATTTATACTTCAAAGCAAACTGCATCTGCCGTGAAGATCCTGAATCACTCGTCGGGAAGCGCGTGTTTGTGATTTGACCAAAGTTCAAGGTTCCAACCACACGGCCCGGCTGCCCGAAGTTCGCATGATTCAATAGATCGAACACCTCCCACCGAAACTCGATCAGTTGGCGTTCAGTCAACTGCGTCCGCTTGATCACCGACAGGTCAACGTTATTGAATCCCGGCCCGATTACGACGTTGCGACCAAGACTTCCAAAACGTCCGACTGGCACGATGAATGGCGAAATGTCGAACCATCGGTTTGGAGTTCCCAGAATCGAAATTGGCCCGTTAACGTCCGGTCGCACCGTGTTGTTAGTGCCAGTGAACGTAGAGTTATTAACAACGATGTTCACCGGATTCCCACTCTGCGACTGTACGATCGATGATAGTTGCCAGCCCTCGACAAATTGATTGCCTTTGAACGGCAGTTCGTACAGCCCGTTAATTACGAAGCGATGACGCGCGTCGTAATCGGAGAGCCCACGACTGTCGCGCAGGTTGTAGCTGTCTTGAACAATAACCCCCTGCGAATTCAGCGAGTTGTAGTCAATGGATTTCGAGAATGTGTATGACGCGTTGAACTGAAAGCCGCGAGACAGACGCTTCTCTGCAGTCAACCACAGCGCGTTGTAACTCGAGTTTCCTGTTGCCTCGATCTGCACGATGTTCTGCAGTGCAGCGCCTGGACGGATTGGGCTCGAGGTTGAAAGGTTCGCATATGGTCGAGCGCCACCGTTTACTGGTTGATTGATGTTTCGCGAAATGCGAAGGTGCGTCCCTTTGCTTCCGAAGTAACCAACGGTCACCGCCAGGTCCTGACCCACTTCACGCTGAACGTTCACGTTCCACGATTGGATGTAAGCGTTATTGAAGTTCGGGTCGACGTTGTTCGGCGCAAGCCCGGCAGCGGTTGCTACGTTCTCGGCAACGCTAAGAGGAATAGCACCTGAAACCGTCAGTGGCCGCGCTAATGGCGGATTAGACGCGAGCGGTGTAACGACGTTCGTTGTTGGTTGGTCGGTGAGAATCGCATAGGCAGCACGCACCGAGGTCTTGCCGTCTTTGAACGGATCCCAGGCGATGCCTACTCGAGGTTGGAAGTTGTCATTGTTTTCCTTGTAAACCTTGTCGACTCCTGAGCCAACCTGAAGAAGCGAGCGCGTTGCTGGATCAAAGACAACGAAGCGGTTGTAACGCTCAGTTGGAGTCATATTCCAGTCATAACGCAGTCCCAGTTCCAGCGTCACATTAGAACGCACTTTGTAATTATCCTGCACATACAGTCCAAACGAGTTCTGAATAATCGCGCTGGAGCGGTCTCCGATAGTGATTGTGAATTGATTAGCGACCGCTGACGTGAAGGCGCTCAAACTCGGGAAGGTGAAACTGCCCGTGTCGAGGTTGAAGTTGTTGTTGTAGAAGCGGCGGGCTTCGCCGCCAAACTTGAAGGAATGGTTTCCTCGCAAATAACTGAGCGTATCCGAAAGGACTACTGTTGTGTCGGCGCGTCCTTGCGGGAACCCGGCTGGTCCGCCGATGTTAAAGTTGAAACCGGTGATGCTCATTTGCGGCAGGCCGATAGACTGGTCGACACCGGTGTCAATTCCAAAGTCAGCGGCGTTAAGTTGAGCGTTCGGAGTAAATGTAATCTTGACGCGATTGAAGCCAAGTCGCGCTTCGTTCGTCAGGCTTGGACCAAAGATATGGGTTTCGTTCAACGTAAATATTTGCCGACGCGATTGGCGAGTGTCGCCAAAGCCCGGCACCGTATTCCCCTGGAGATTCGGTTCTCCACGCCTGTCCCGTTGGAACGCGTAGTAGCCATGAATCCGATCGTCGTTACCGATGTTGTGACTGACGTCCCCCGTGTACTGATCAATATCAACCGGCGCAGTTCCGGAGCCCGCAAATCTTCCTACTGCGACAGGTGGATTACCGACAAAATCAACGCTCGTTGCCCGCGGAATCAGCGGCAATAATCTCTGGATGATCGGATTAGTTACGTCTGCGCGTTGCTGATCGGTCAACACGTTGCTCGTCAGTGTCAAACCCTGACGTTGCCGAGTACCTTCATAACTGAAGAAGAAAAACGTTCGATTCTTGCCGTGGTATCCGAATATTGGACCACCTTCACCAAAGTGCGGGAGGTTAACCGGGCCACCGAAGTTCAAGCCAAACTGGTTTCGCTTGAACGGTGGCTTTCGCGCATCGAAGAAGTTGCGAGCATCGAAGACGTTGTTTCGGAGGAACTCGAACACTTCACCGTGATACTCATTCACTCCGGACCGCGTAGCAATGTTGACTATAGCGCCGGAGTTGCGACCGTACTCGGCGCTGAAAGTCGAATTGTCGGCTTTGAACTCCTGCACGGTATTTATCGAAGGCTGGAACGTGATCTGGTTTTGGACCATGTCGTTGAGATTGACACCATTGATCATGAAGTTAACGGTGTCTTCTCAGTCACCCGATCCGCAACCTGGGTCTTAAACCCCTGGGCCTGGACTTCAATGCTGTAAACGCCCACCGGCAACGCTGGGACTTGATAGTTGCCGCTATCATCCGTTTGCGTGGTCCGTTCGACAGATGTTCCAATCAGAAGAAGGTCAACCAATTGAAGTTTTCCTGAGAAAAACCTCAAACATGGTCCACTGTCTAATGCAGTTTTTATCCAAAAACGACAAGGCCATCCGAAAGCCCGGAAAGGCACTTGTGTGCCAGCCGAATTTCGTTACCAGCGTGCGAGGAAATTTCTTAGGAGCTCATCCATTTCGTCGAATGAATCGGCACAAAAAAGCATCGCTTGATAGTGCGTAGGGTCATAGACGTTATTTGCTGCGGCTTCGAGGTCGAGTGGCCGCAGCTCGGCTTTGTGCATTTCCTCCAGTTCGCCAGCTGAAGACAGAAGACCGGTGCCATAAGCCTTTACATCTCCGTTTTCACGAAGCACACCGAACTCAATGGTGAACCAGTAAACGCGCGCCAGACGATCCAGTTCGTCCGACTGACGAGTGCGCCTCACTGCTTCTCCAAACAAGCGATTGATTTCAGCAAAACGCGGACTCGCAAGCGTTACGGCGTGACCGATGATTTCGTGCGCAACATCCGGCTCAGGTGTGTAGAGCGGCGTCGAATGATGACGAATGTACTGCGTGCAGAGAAACACTCCACTCGCGAGCGATTCGAGAAAAACTCGAGGTTCTACTAAACCAGCGACCGGTTCGAGTCGGAACCCACTGATCGCTTCGACCTTTCCGCTAACCTCACCGAGCTGCGGAATGCGGTTCGTATCAAAGTCGAGTCGATCCAAACAGGCGAGGTATTCGCTGCACGCATGTTTCCGGTGCGCTGGTCCAAGTGCCTGCCAGATCGTGCGCCACACCTCATGTTCTTGTGTGGTGTAAGGAGCGTCAGGAATCGGATCTCCTGCGCGATAGCTCATGGCTATCTGCGCTATCTGATTCCGACGCGCGCGGTAGTCTGCGTCTCTAAAACCCGGATGATCGGGGTCGAGCTGAACTATCGAATGGCGATCAGCTGCGGGTATCTGATCTGTCTCGGCCGCGACCATTCGCATATCGACGTGGTCCATTAGGACTGGCTTTGTGTCAGTGGGTGCCATGGTTAACCTCTCGAGTCTAGTACGGTTATTAGTACCGTTCGCGCTAGCGGATGGTCAGCACTGAAGCTCCATTACGAACATTTTTAAATAATCCTGCTTGAGTCTGGACCATCCGCTAGCGCGAACGGTACTGAATGCGTTGCGCATCTCCGCCTCATACAAAAAAACCGGCCACCGATCCTTCCGTCTGGAAGGACCGATGGCCGGTTCTGGAATCCTGTTTAAGTGCTAGCTAATCAGCGCACGCAAGAGTCCATCGCGACCGTCCCTCCAAACGGAGAGCGGGCCGTAATAGTAGTAATAGCGATGGGTTCTCTGCTGCGTCATGCCCCGCAAGAATAAGCAGCGGCGGCGGAATGCGTCAAGGGCCGATCGAGGAGCGTCGTACTACGCGATACACTAGTTGAACTTCAGAGCCTGTCGCTCCTTAAAGAAAGTGGCCCACGGGTCACCTTTCTCGTTGATGAGATCCGGCACGTTCGCGATCGTGAAGTCAGTTATTTTCACACCTTGTTTCACCTGCTGCCAGGTTAAAGGCATTGACACTGGTGCTTTGTCTTTCGCACGTGCAGTAAAGGTTGACGCCAGGCTTTTTCCGCGGGCGTTCTGCAGCCAATCCACGTAAACCTGATTCGGCTTTCGTTTGGCAATTGTGCGCTCGATCGTGGCTATCTTTGGTGCGCGGCGCGCGACTTCTCCGGCCAGCAGTCTGGCAAACTCCGCCACCGGTTCGTAGTCGTTCGCCGGCTTTAACGGAACGTAAATGTGCAATCCTGAGGAGCCTGAGGTTTTTGGGAAAGCTTGCAGTCCAATCTCATCTGCCACCTCTTTAAATACCAACGCAGTGTCTAGAACGTTTTGCCACGGTGCCTTCTTTGGATCAAGATCAATCGCAATCCAGTCAGGCTTCGATAAGTGTTTGACGGTTGAGTGCCAAGGATGCTGTTCGATCGAGCCGAGAGTGACGAAATGTAAAAGCGAGGCGACCGTGCTGTAGACGGCGTAGTCCAATTGGCGACCTTCGAGGTTCGTTAGTCGTGCCGTTTTGATGAAGGCAGGGGCACTTTCAAGGTCCTGCTGGAAAAACATCGGCGCTTTGATACCTCGTGGCCACCGCTGAAGAATCGCCGGGCGGTCCTTTAAGAAGGGCATGATGTATTCGCCGACTCGCAGGTAGTAGGAAAGCAGATCATACTTAGTCAGGTTTTGGTCAGGCCAATAAACCCGTTCAAGGCTGGTCAACGAAACCTGCTCTTTACCGATCTTGAGATTGAGATCGCCCTTCGGTCGCCTAAGAGATAGAAACTCTTCAACCGAGATAACGTTTCCCGCTTTTTGCCGGGTGATCTTCACGCCGGGTTTGTCAGTTGTGGAGTTCGTTTTCATAAGTGACTCTCAGTATCTGTTTCAGCCCGTGTTCGCGCAAGACGCCATTGCTCGTCGTTAAAGTATTTGCAGAACTTTACAACTGAACCGTCATAAGCACACAACCTGACCGACTTATG
>DATIBJ010000022.1:0-4998 GCA_035457565.1 Pyrinomonadaceae bacterium
GGGCAATCGGCAATCCGTAATCGACAATCGGCAATGCGTTCGCACCCACCCGCTACCGCGAGGTGGTACTGACCTCATGTCACGACGTTGAGTGACGGCGCAAATATATGTCTGAGTTAAGCGATCTCTATCAACAGGTCATCCTCGACCACAACAAGAAGCCTCGCAACTTCCGTAAGCTCGATCAGGCGAGTCATATGGCTGAAGGATTCAACCCGCTTTGCGGTGACCACCTGAATGTCTACGTCAATCTCGAGGGAGACGAGTTGAAGGAGATCTCATTCGAAGGAAGCGGTTGTGCGATTTCCAAAGCGTCGGCGAGCATGATGACGCAGGCGGTGAAAGGCAAGAACAGAGAGCAAGCCGAAGAACTCTTCCAGGAATTCCACGGCATGGTCACTGGGGAATTAAACGAAGAAACGCAGGAAAACAGACTCGGTAATCTCAAGATCTTCGCTGGCGTCAGAGACTTTCCAGTTCGTGTCAAATGCGCGACCTTACCCTGGCACACCTTGCGTGCTGCATTGAATAATGAACAGACTGTTTCGACGGAATAAGCAGTAGTCACATAGAATCTCGTCTGATGTAGGAGGCTATCTGAGTTTCGATCTGTACTTCGGCCGAGAAGATTTAACCTCACCTGCCATTGAAGATCTGCGAGCCTATTTCCAAAAGTCTTTCAAACTCAATGACCTCGAAAGTGAGGGGACCCAGGTGTGGTATCAAAACGATGCTACAGGGGTGTACTGCTCATTCGACTTCGATAGCGCTGATGAGGATGATGCTGATTTAAATAGCTTTGGCAGCGGTCTATGTTTTAAGCAACCGAATGGTGGCGCTACGCGGGCATTAAGCAAGCACTCCAGAATAGCTTGGGCGACGACATCTTCGTGCCTTCCGTAATGATTTTGGAAAGCCCTGCGAAGGAACTGTTCTCTATGATTGTGTGGCCTGAAGCGATTTCGCAGTTCTTTCCGCCTTGTGACTACGTGTTGGTGCAGCGCAGGAGGAAGCGATTCTTTCGGACCGTGGAGGAAGTCGGCGTCGTTTCATACCGCGATTTAATTGCAACTGTCGGCCCCTACCTCAGTGATTATGCTAGTTCAATCGGCCCGTTGAAGTACCTCCAACCGGAATCACAGATAAATGTGCTACCCTTACATCTCAATCTCGATTTGATACCAATTGATCTGAGCAGTCATAAAAGCATTCACCCAGACGGATTTCATGATGTTCCATTGAGTTGAATCGTTCACTTTTGACTGATCTTTTCCATCGCTCGATCTAGGGCTGTTCAAAGAATCCTGTAACAAATCCTCGCGTTTTGTCACCCATCTCAGACGATCTGTAAATCACAGATTACGGAGGACTCACCATGTTACGTCACGCCTCAATCCTGACCATTGCCCTCGCTCTATCGTTTATCGCCCTTTTAATCCTGCCTCCTTCCACTGATGCAGTCTCAACAACGGTTGTCATCGGTGAGTTCCGCACTCGTGGACCAAACGGGGGCAATGATGAGTTCATCGAGCTCTACAATCTTTCGTCATCACCCGTAAGCATCGGTGGTTGGCGGTTGCGAGGATCGAGCGCAACCGGCAGCATCGGAAACCGCGCGACTATCACCGCAGGAGTAACACTCCAACCAGGCTGTCACTATCTCGTAACGAACTCAGCAGGCTACTCCGGCGCAGTGGCGGGTGATCAAAGCTACACGACCGGTATCGCGGATACCGGCGGCATCGCATTAGCTCAGCCTGACGGAACGATTGTGGACCAGGTTGGTCTAAGCAATGGATCAGCGTTCAAAGAAGGAGCCGTGCTCGCCGCTCTGACCACATCCGCTGATCGCAGTTATGAAAGAAAACCCGGTGGTTCGGCTGGCAGTGGCGTTGATACTGATGTCAACAGCAATGATTTTGAGTTAACTTCTCCCAGTACACCCCAAAGTAGTTCAGCGGCTTGCGTCACGTCCGGCGCACCAGCCTCCACGCGCATCCACGACATACAAGGAAAAGGTCACATTTCGCCTTTCGTTACCGGCGGTCAGACTCAAGTAACAGGCATTCGCGGTATTGTGACTTTGGTTCGTCCGAAAGGGTTCTTCATGCAGGATCCAGCGACGGACAATGACGATGCGACTTCAGAAGCCTTGTTTGTATTCACGAACGCAATTCCGACGGTTAGTGTTGGCGATGACGTGCAGGTGAGCGGTACCGTCATGGAGTTTCGTACGGGCGGCGTAAACTCAGCGAATCTCACCAGCACACAAATCACGTCACCTTCAATCTCAGTCCAGTCGTCGGGTAATCCACTACCGGCAGCAATCGTGATTGGAAGCGGTGGTCGGATTCCGCCTGCGACGGTGATCGACGACGATGCCAACGGCGATGTTGAAGCAGGTGGCACATTCGATCCCGGCTCCGACGGCATCGACTTCTACGAAAGCCTGGAGTCTATGCGCGTGCAGATCAACAACGCAGTAGTAACCGGTCCGACTGGTCCTGCCGGCATTCCCGTTGTTGGTGACAACGGGTCTAACGCGAATATCGTCACGCCTCGAGGTGGAGTCGTTGTGCGAGCGAATGACTTCAACCCCGAACGCATTTTCCTCGACTCGACTTTTCCGTCGCCAAAGCCCAACGTGGGAGACAAGTTCACGGGCGCGATAACCGGTGTGATCGATTACGCGAGCAGCAATTTCAAACTGTTAACGCCTCAACCGCTCACGCTTACCTCAGGCGGTCTAGCAAAGGAGAGTACGGATGTAGCCGACGCCGGCGAGCTGGCGATCGCGACATTCAATGTTGAGAACCTCTCGCCGAATGATCCGCAGACGAAGTTCGATACGCTCGCCGATTTGATTGTGAACAATCTCAAGGCACCTGACCTGATTGCCGTTGAAGAAATCCAGGACAACAACGGTGCCCAGGGGGGAACGAGCAGCAATGTCGTCAGCGCCGTGCAGACTTTCACAAAGCTAATCCAGGCTATTCAGTCTGCAAACGGTCCAACCTACAGTTTCCAGAACATAAATCCTGTAGCCCATCAGGATGGAGGTGAGCCGGGCGG
This sequence comes from Pyrinomonadaceae bacterium, assembly GCA_035457565.1. GTDB lineage: Bacteria > Acidobacteriota > Blastocatellia > Pyrinomonadales > Pyrinomonadaceae > PSRF01. The sequence continues at coordinate 3,073 of DATIBJ010000022.1, forward strand.
TAATATCAGAGTGGGGTTTCTTTTTCGCACCGATCGCGGCCTGAGCTTTACGTTCCTCGCCGGAGGTGGTTCAACTGTCAACACGACCATCGTCAACGAACCAACCGGACCACGCCTGTCTTCGAATCCGGGGCGCATTCAGCCTACCAATGCCGCCTTCAACGGCAGTCGGAAACCGCTTGTCGGCGAGTTTATGTTCAACGGTCAGAAGCTGTTTGTGATAGCCAATCACTTTGGGTCGAAGGGCGGCGACCAACCACTGTTTGGTCGCTTCCAGCCTCCCACTCTGTCGTCCGAAGTGAAACGAATTCAGCAGGCGCAGATCGTCAACGATTTTGTAGATGCTCTTCTGGCGGCCGATGCGAGTGCCAACATCATCGTGTTGGGCGACTTGAATGACTTCGAATTTTCTACCGCGCTTACCACTCTCAAAGGTGGTGTGCTCAATGCACTGATTGAGACGCTACCGGCCGGAGAAAGATACACGTATGTGTTCGACGGCAACTCACAGGCGATCGATCACATTCTCTTAAGCGCGAATCTGTTTAGTAAGCCGTTTGAGTTCGACGTGGTGCATGTGAACGCTGAGTTTGAAGTTCAGGCAAGCGATCACGATCCGCAGGTGGTGAGAATTCGGTTGTAGTGGCGGCTCATCTCCAGTCAGGAGGAGTCAAGCTCTTCGGCGTGTACTCACGTTCTTCTGGTGGAATGTTCTTAAAGCCTGATGAGTCGGTGATGTGACGAGTCACCAGTGCGCGAAACTGCATCTCTTCATCGCTGCTCTTGAAAGCTCGCTTTGGCACTGTTGTCATCATCCTCGTGTCTTTGCCATACAACAAGAGATACATATCGCGTCCCTCGATCACTTTGGTGTAAAGACTCCAGGCTAGTTTCGAATCGATGTGAAAAGTTTTGACGAACACACCTTCGCCTGAGAATGTCAGGTCATATTTCTCACGGAATTTTGGATCTCCTCGATAATACTGGCGCGGTAGCGTCACCAAAGCGTTATAGAAGAGAAAAATGTCAAAGACAATCACGACGGCGAGGAGCACCAACAGCATAGACATGTCTGCCACAACGATGTTCATGAGAAAGGCGCTCATCAGCGCGAGCATACAAATGACGCCCATGCGAATGATCGCCTCTCGCGATTGGAAGAAGAACAGTCGAGTGGCAGCCAGGTATTCGGATTCGCTTAATTGATACTCAATCTTTACCGCCGATTCACTCATCGCTTAACACTCTCCGTTCGTAGCGGTCCGAGGAGTGGACTTAGTGTCGGTCGGGCCGTTAACCACCAACAAGGACCTTCCGGGTTTAAGAAAAAGTTTTTCAGCAACTGTTTTGTCTGACATGGTGCGTGCCTCAGGATTTTGAAATATCTCGTTGTGCGAGGACCCAAGGCAGATCAGCCGAACACAACTTTAGCACGTGCTATAGAAGGCGCAGCTAATTGTTGAAAGATGGGCATTTTGATGCTCCAAAAGGATGATATTTCGCATTACGGCTTTGCCGCCTGCTGTGAGGCGACGGCTCTGCCTCGCCGTAAGTCCAAATAAAAAGACCACCGGAATAACTCGGTGGTCTTTCAGTTGTTAAAGCAGTTGAAGGCGTCTAGTGCACAGAGTTGTTACGGCTTGTTAATAGGCACTGTCACGGTCACCGTCTGAGTTGTTGTGCCGCCGGCGGCGTCAACGCACGTGATAGTAATCGTGTAGATGCGTCCGTTTCCGGTTCCTGAGCGCTCGGCTCGTAACCTCACGTGATGATTGTCCACTATCTCAAAATCAGGAGATGTGTTTCCGTCGTCATCTCCATCCACCGGCTCGTTACTCGTTACCGACAGCGTGCAATTTGCCCCAACACAATCATCGCTACTATTGTAGTTGATCGTGATGTCAACCATCTCGTGATTTGGTGGCC
>DATIBJ010000023.1:0-8479 GCA_035457565.1 Pyrinomonadaceae bacterium
ATGCGCCGAAACTTCTCTCATGAAGTTGTCCAGTGCGACATCACTAAGAAAACCGTTCTCTCAGAAAAAGAATGCCATGTGATGGTGGCGACTTATCCGTGCACGAAGTACTCACCAATCGCTGACATCCATGGAGTGCGCACAGGTGACGATCTGTTCCTACACTTCTTTCGTCACGTCGCCATTCGAAGACCTGAGCTGTATGTCGTTGAGAATGTGCCGGGGATGAAGAAGTTTCCCGTCGTGATGGAAGCGATGACCAAACTGCCGGATTATTACGTCCACGTTAAGTGTCCGGTGAAGTCTTCCGTCTGGTTACCGCAAAAGAGAGATCGACTCATCATCATCGGCAGCCGCCGAAACTTTACCTGGCGCGAACCTCAGGCAGACAGAGCAGTCACACTTGCGGAGATACTTGAACCAGAGCCAACACCACGAATCCCAGACTACGTGCATAGACGCCTCGCCGGTAAATATCGAGATCGACCCATCATCAGTGATCCCAAGCGTGGCGACATCGCACCGACGTGCGTCGCGCACTATTCGAAAGACTTGAGCACAAGGTTGGTTACCGACAAACGCTTTCCCTACGGCGTCCGACCCTACACCGTTCGTGAGTACGCACGACTGCAGGGAGTTCCTGACTCGTTTAGTTTTGCAGGCAGTGACAACGATGCTTATCGAATGATCGGAAACGGAGTGTCTGTGCCGGTTGGGCGATGGATTGGGTCTGAGATAGCCCGGTACTTTTCAATAAAGTCGCAGGAGATCACAAATTGTCATCTCTAAGACTAATAGGGTATTGAATCAACCACTCGCATGGATGTTGTCCACATCAGGGGTCAGAAGCAGGCACTTCAAGTCTCACGAATTGTCCTCGGCGGATTTCCTCAACCGTCTTTTGAACGAATGCGGCGTGTGCCAGGATTCGACGAATGTCATTTGTTGAAAGTTCCAGGATTGCGAGCGTGCTCGATGAGAGGTTCTGCTGATAGACGATGTTCTGGTCGGCCGTTATTAGGAGATCGAAGGCAGCTTCCGCTCTTTTCAATAGTTCACTATTACGAATGCCACTCCAGCCTTCTGCTTGCACACTCGTGCACGAATGACTAGCCAATAGTTTGTGCATCGGCCAGGGAACACACTCATCTAATAGAAGCTTCACGCTGGTGACAGTAAGGCCTGCTCAGAGCGCTCCAATACTTTTCGAACCATTTCGCGGTTCAGTGAGGGGAAGCACTCGAGGAATTCCTCCAATGAATAATCGTTCTCCAGATACTCGAAGAGAGTTCTCACCGGTACTCGCGTACCTTTGAAGACTGGTGTGCCTCCAAGGATATCAGGGTCGATCGTTATGAGATCATCGAAGCTCATGTTTACAGTCTAATCCAAGCGTCGTTTTGAAGTAAACAAACGGTCCTGGCCCCCACATTACCCTTGAAACGGTTTTGAGTCTTAAGAAGTAGAATTGGCAATCGACGATGGCTTCGCACCCACCCGCTACCGCGAGGTGGTACTGACTGTGCACCACGAGATTGAGTGACGACGAGACTGGCTGCGCACCAACCTGCTATCCCGACGCGTCGGGATACTGACCTCATTACCTCAGGAGTGCGTTCCAATTGTCGATAATCTGATTACCCTCAGGAAAGCGCTTCCAGAAAATTGGGACGTAACGCTTGGCGTCCGTTGAATCTTTCCACTTCAAAACAGCAGCGCGAGCGTCGGCTGAGCGGTTTTGTTTGGTCCACACGAAAGCACGAAGCGCGTCGATGTGATAGCCCATCAAACGCTCTGTCTCATTCGATTGAGATGAGACCATCTTATAAGCCGCCTCAAACTCACCACGCTTATCACCACTAACGTCACGCATCGCAGCACAGTAAAGATAGGCGAGTGTGTAATACGAATCGCCGGGATAGCGGTCCAATGCCGCAGCGAAGCCCGCCTGAGCCTCACCATACTGCCGTCGGCCCATGTAGATCTTCGAGCGAATGTTGGAAAGCACGGAGAGCCCGTACTCACTCGGCGCATTTCGATCGCTAGCAGATCGGGCAAGCACGCGTGTGATCAACTCCTCCGCTTCATCGTACTTGTCCATTTCCGTGTAACACGAAGCCAGATTCAGTTCTGTCGATACGTCGGCGCCTTTAATCTTGAGATCATCCGCAGATTTCGCGGATTACACCGATTACAAATAGGATTCTTGGCTTCTTCAAATCTGTGGAATCGGTGTAATCTGTGGATGATTTCGGTAACCTCACAAGTAGGAGTCAATGATGTCTATCCTCACGTAAAGAGATCCACGAACGTATGCGATCATTGGGGCGGCGATGGAAGTTCATCGTCAGACTACAAACCAGATTTCATTTGCTTTGACGAAGTAGTCGTTGAGTTGAAAGCTCTCGGTCGACTGACGTCTGTGGAAGAGTCGCAGGTGATTAATTATTTAAAGGTCGGCGGCTTCGAAATTGGGTTGCTAATCAATTTTGGCGCCCGAAGTTTGGAACAGCGGCGGTTTGTGTTAACGAAAACAAGTTATCCGCAGATTGCGCCGATTACACCGATTTAGATCTCTCAATCGAGTTTAAGAACATAAGGGATTTCCCGCGACGTTATCTTTTGCACGTTGCTCAATTCATTTTAGTTGGATCTCGTGCAACTTGAGCGGGGGCAAGCCACCCTTCCTTACTGCGTTTATGGCAGCTTGAGTTATTTCGATGAAGCTTGAGGTGCTTATCTTTTGCACGTTGCTCAATCTAATTTGAGGAGGATGTCGTGCAACTTGAGGACGTTAGTCGCCGGCTGCGAGATCAGACGGAACGTGCGTTGGTTTTGAGTGACCCTGCGTGACCTCGGCTTTGCGCGGTTTGCGTGAAGCGAAAAACGCGAAGCGGTCGAGTACATCTTCCTGAAAACGTTCGAGGTAGAGATAAATCACCGGCGTGATGTAAAGAGTAATAAACTGCGAAATAACCAGCCCGCCCACAACAACGAGTCCAAGTGGACGACGGGATGCGCCGTCCGCACCGAAGCCGAGTGCGATTGGCAGCGCGCCGAAGACCGCCGCTAGCGTCGTCATCACTATTGGACGAAAGCGATCCATACTAGCGTCGTGAATCGCCTTTTCAGCACTCTCGCCTGCATCCACTCGTTGACGCGCGAAGTCGACAATCATGATGCCATTCTTCTTTACTATTCCCATTAGCATGAACATGCCGACGAAAGCATACAGCGACGCCTCCTGCCCAAACACGAGCAACGTGAACAACCCTCCAACCAACGCAGTCGGCAATGTCGACAGCACTGTCAGCGGATGCACATAACTCTCGTATAAAATCGCGAGAATCACGTACATAACGAACACTGCAAGGGCCATCAGGAAAGTCATACTCTTGACTGTGCTCGCGAACGTTTGGGCTTCGCCAACGAGTTCACCGCGGACCCCCGTAGGAACAACTTCTGCCGCTGTCTTGGTAATGAAATTCGTCGCATCACCCAAAGCAACCCCCGGCTTCAAATTGAATGACAGTGTCACACTCGTAAACTGATTCAGGTGATTCACAGTTTGCGGACCAAGGGTCGTATTCCAGGTGACCAGTTCTCCCAATGGAATCTGTCGTTGACCGTCGTCTGATTTTATGTAGAGGCGCGCGAGGTCCTGCGGATTGGAACGAGCGGAATCCTCCATCTCCAGTATGACCTGATACTGATCTTCTGGCTTCTTAATCAGATAGAGGTAGTTTTGTGAATAAGCGTTGCGAAGCAGCGAAAGTATTCTTGCTTCTGAAACGCCAAGGATCTTTGCCTGATCGCGACGAAGATCTATGTTGACGTTTGGAGTGTTGTGATAGTAGTCGGAAGAAACCGTCAGGAATCCCGGATAGGGCCTGAGCTTGGCCAACAGTTTTTCACTAACGTCGTACACTTCATTTGGATTAGCGCCCGAGACGGCAAAGGCATACTGTCCCTGTTGTTGGCTTGTTACTCCGGTGCTGATGTCGAGCACTGGAAACGGACGAAGAAAGGTAAACACTCCCGGGATTGAGTTGAGCTTACCCATCATTTCCGCCGTCACCATCTGAATGGGTTTGCGCTCCTCGGGTGGTTTGATCAACGTAAACGCTATGCCCTGATTCGACGCGAGAAAACCGGTCGCGCCCGTGAGAGTGAAGTCAGTGACAACGTTTGGATCCTGCTGAAGAGTTAGGTCTACACGGTTTTGTAATTCGCGCATCTGCGCAGGCGACGAACCTTCGCGCGCGATGAACGCGCCAAAAATGACGCTGCTATCACCTGGAGGCAAGAACGCTTTGGGAACGAGAACGAAGAGCACTATCGTGCCGGCCAAACAAACAACCCAGATTACCAGCGACAGCCAGCGATACTTTAAAAACCACCAGAGTGATCCGCCATAGAACTTCAGCACACGTTTTTCGATCCCGCCAATCACCCTTTCCATCCAGGTCTTCTTCGCGCCTTCCCCTCGACCCTTCAGCAATCGCGCGCACATCAGCGGTGTCAGCGTGAGTGAAACCAGACCTGAAGCGAAGATTGCTACGACAATCGTTACAGCAAACTCACGAAAGATTCGCCCAATTAAACCTGTCATGAACACGAGAGGAATAAATACGGCGGCGAGCGATATCGTCATCGACATGATCGTAAAGCTGATCTCTTTTGCGCTATTGATCGCCGCTTCAAAAGGTTGCTCACCGTGTTCCATTCGCCGCACAGTGTTCTCTAAAAACACAATTGCATCGTCAACGAGAAATCCAATCGCAAGCGTCAAGGCCATTAACGATAGATTGTCGAGACTGTAGCCGAGTGCGTTCATCGCGATGAACGTGATGAGGAGTGATAATGGAAGGGCAACAGTTGGGATCAACGTGTCCGTGGCTCGACCAAGAAACGCGAAGATAACGATCACGACGAGAACGAAAGCAATGACCACCGTGGTTTGCACGTCTGTCACCGAATGAACAATGCTCAATGAACGATCGTAGATTGGCGTGACCCGTATAGAACCAGGAAGTTCATTACTGATTTGCGGCAAAATCTGTCTGATGCTGCTCGCCACCTCGACTGCGTTGGCACCCGCACGCCGGTTTACCGCAGCGATTACCGTCGCCGAAGGCACGTTGTACCCGCGCACCCAGAAACGCATATTCACGCGTTCGTCCTGCACTGAATCTTTGACTTCGGCAACATCGCGCAAATAGACGGGCGCGGAACTGGTACCACCAACGATCAGATTGCTGTATTGCTCGGCAGTTTCGAGTTGACCTTGCGGTCTAAGGATGGCGGTGCCGGAGCTACTATCAAGCTGTCCTGCTCCGGTGTAGCTTGTCCCGCTTTTAATTGCTGCGCTCAGATCGTCGATCGAAATTCCACGCGCCCACATGGCCGACGGGTTTGCTTTGATACGAATGGCGGACTTTGTGCCATAAACAAAAACTCGCGACACCCCCGGTAGAATGCTTATGCGCTGACCGACCTGCGTGCTCGCGTAGTCGTAGAGTTGGCCGGGCGCAACCGAGTCGCTGGTGAGCGCGATGTACATGATCGGTTGATCGTTAGGATTGGTCTTCGAATAAGTAGGTGGCGAGGGAAGATCTGCCGGCAGGCTGCCAATCGACTGCGAAATTGCGGTCTGGACGTCGGTGGCTGCTGCATCGATGTTCTTTTCTAAAGCAAACTGCAACGTGAACGTTGCCACGCCCTGACTACTTCGCGACGTTACTACTTCGAGCCCATTGATTTGCATGAACTGCCGCTCAAGTGGTGTGGCAATGTTGTTGGCAATGGTATCCGGACTCGCGCCTGGATAACCCACCGTCACCTGGATGACGGGATAATCAACGGGAGGAAGATCGTTTACAGGAAGTTGCCGATAGCTGAGTATTCCAAACAGGACTACTGAGAGCGTCAAAACCGCTGTCATGACTGGTCGTCTGATAAACGGTTCCGATAAATTCATTACTTCGCCCCAGTAGTTGAAGTTGCGGGTTGCTCGATCCTTACCTTTCCGCCAGGAGTAACGCCCAGTTGCCCGGTAGTCACAACCTGCTCGCCGGCGGCAACGCCACTCTCTACGACAATCAAATCGCCTTGCCGTTGACCAAGCGACACCGGACGTTGTTCGGCCGTCGAGTCTTGCTTGACGACATAAACGAATGATCCGTTGGCTGACATTTGCGGCGCCGAGGCGGGGACCAGAACCGCCTGGTGTATTGTGTTCAAGACGAGCCGAATGTTGACGAAACGTCCGGGCCAGAACCGATGGTCCGAATTTGGCACTGTAGCCCTTAGACTCACCGTTCCTGTCGTACTCTCCACAGCGTTATTCATAAATGTAAGTTGACCAATTACCGAAGTCCCGGGGTCTTCGGGAAGCTTAACTTCGGCGGTCAGTCTATTCGCACGCATCTGTTGTTGAACTTCTGCAAGACTGTTTTGCGAGATAGTGAAATCAGCGTAGATGGGATCCAAGCGCTCGATTACGAGCATCGTATTGCCACCCGCGGGATTGCCACTGCTTGAACTATTGTTGGTTGAACTTCCGCCTGGATTGACCACGTTCCCAACATCAACAAGGCGTTGGCCCGCGCGTCCGTCAATAGGTGAGCGAATTGTGCAGTAGCTAAGTTGGACCTTGGCACTTTCAACCGCGGCCATATCTACCTTAATGCTTTCATCGGCGCTGTTAACTGCAGCGCGAGCGGAACCAACGTTGGCCTCAAGCGAACTCTGAGTCGCACGTAGTTCTTCATACTGCTCTCGCGGAACAACACCCTGTGAGACGAGCGTGCGAGAACGTTCGACCTGGACGGCGCCCCAGTTTGCTTTTGCGATCTCGGAGGCAAGGTTGGCCTCAGCTTGCTTCTTCAGAGCCTGGTCTTTTGAGACATTGGCCTGTGCCTGACGAAGACTTGCCTCGAACGGCCGAGGATCAATCGTGAAAAGCAAGTCGCCCTTTCTTACATTCGCGCCATCAGTGAAATGAATTTTTGTTACGCGCCCGGACACTTGAGGTTGGATCGAAACAACTTCCCGGGCTACTGTTTTGCCGATGGCATCAATATAGGTTGGAACGTCTTGCGCCACTGCGACGGTTATCGATACAGGCGCTGGTGGTCGTTCAAAGGGCGCCTGGGCAGCCTTGTTCGAACAGCCGCTGATTAACATTACGGCAACGAACATCTGTGGAGCGAGAAAAGCAATGCAACGAATCGATTGTCTCATTGCAGTATTGGGTAAACGGTCTCGGAGTCTTCTTGAATTATCACCGCGGTTACCATCGGAGGCAAATCCAGGTAGTGTCCTAATTCGTAGGGTCCCTCCGTGGGCGACCCATCTTCTCCGACGTTGGTTGATGGAGTGGGGCGCCCACGGAAGGACGCCCCTACGAATTAGGACACAACGCAAATCCGCAAGCGTTCGATCCTTTCGTCTTTACGACAAGTCGCCCAGCATGGTTTCCCTGGAGGTGACACATAGCTGTGTCTGTGATGTTAATAGTTGTTAAGTGGGTTTCAGCTTTGATTAGTTGGTTACGTTCTTTCGCTGTTTGGTCACGTTCCCAGGAAATTGAGGATTGATAAATCTACGCTAGGTCGAAATTAATTCTCCACCGGTGAGGTCGGTGCTCTCCATTGAGGATGGCTTGGCAGTTTGTGTAGGTCGAAATTAAAGAACCACCAGTCCTGAAACAGGTGATCTTCGATCGTGTATTTCTCGCCTTCCGGCAAACGCGTTAGTCGTCGAGAGATGCAAACACGATTGCAATAATTGCGAGAAAGGCCCCGGCTCCAATGCCGATACCAATGGCGAGGTTTCTGGCGGTTGAGTGGCCTTTGTTGCTCTCGACCTTAGTAACGTCGCTATAACGGATCGTCGTTGGCGAGTCAGTCTTCCGATCACGCAAAACAAAGTCATCGCCGCCGGCCTGACCGATGTAACCCTTTTTCTTCGTTCCATCCTTTAGGATCACGGTTGCTTTGGCCTTCTCGCCGACTCCTAGCTTGGCGACCTTCGCCTTGACCTTGTCAGTTCCATTCGAAGTGGTCTGCTGGGCAGCCACCGGCATGGTAATACTGCCGACAAAGAGCACACTGGCGAGCAAACAGGTCAAATAAGTTTTCATTAGTATAGTTTCCGTTTCGGTTCGCGACATAGACAGTTGGCTTGGCCCAAGCGCCGTCAGTGCCGTTTTGGCAGAACGCGACTACCAAGCGCAATGAGAATGCCACGGGAGCTGCAGGGAATATAAGGCTTAATGGCGCAAACGTGTCGTAGGCAGAGGATCGAATCCTTTCTAATGCAATAACAATCGGAGATTGTCTACTTGACGCAAGGTAAAACTGGGCGCAGGATCATCGCCGAACAATCCGACAGTTGTCGGATTTCTACTTCTCTGTCGAAGGGTGATCTTGCCTCATGTCTGATCCGTTCGCTCCCTCCACCGACCCTGACATAC
>DATIBJ010000024.1:0-40335 GCA_035457565.1 Pyrinomonadaceae bacterium
GAGGAGAAAGTCCAATGCATTCAATTAACCGTCTCTACGTATCTTTGTTCGCTCTCGTAGCAGTCACTGTTGGAGCGTTGTCAGTATCCGCACAGGTACGCACGCCGCGACCGAGTCAAAAGGCGAGCGTGATGCAAACGATCGGTGTGACTGACGTCACCATCACCTATAGTCGTCCAGGTGTGAAAGGACGAAAGATTTGGGGTGACCCGCTACCTGGACAAGTCGAATCAGTTAAGGGCGAAGCCACGCTCGACAACCAGAACGTTCGTCCTAAGGAGGCCGTGATCGTTCCTTATGGCCACATTTGGCGCACGGGTGCAAACGAGGCAACGATGTTTGTGGTGACTGACGACGTTTTGATCAATGGTCAAAAACTCGCGGCCGGCAGTTACAGCCTGCACACAATCCCCACCAAGGATGAATGGACCATCGTTTTCAACGGAACCGCAAATCAGTGGGGCAGCTTTGATTACGATCCTGCAAAAGATACTCTCCGTGTTAAAGCAAAACCACAGTGGGGAAATGAGAATAAGGAGTGGTTGGAGTACACCATCGAGCCAGTAACTGATGATTCGGCTCAAGTGAATATCCGTTGGGAGAAGTTGACGGTACCTTTCACTGTCAAAGTTCCGGATGTGATGGCAACTACCCTCGCACACGCACGCGCAGCGGTTAATGCCGCCAAGCCTGACGACTGGCAGACGCCTTTGCAGGCAGCGAACTTCACTCTACGAAACAACATCGCTACAGATGATGAAGAAGGCATGGCGTGGCTCGAGCGTTCCATCAAGGTGAAGGAGACGTTCGGGAACCTTTCGGCAAAAGCTCGAGCGCTTTTCAAAGCCGGAAAGAAAGCAGAAGCGATTGCTCTGGCGGAGCAAGCTATCCAACGCGGCAAAACGGATAAGGTTGACCCGGCCAACTTGGCCGCCTTTGAGAAGACCGTTGCTGGATGGAAGAGCGGCATGTAGCGTCATGGGTGTCGCCAAACTAACTGAGCAAAACACGGTCGTTCCCGAAAGCAAGTACGCGCGCATTGAACGCGAACGTCGTTACGTCCTGCAGGATTTGCCTCCAGGACTAACGCGGGTCGATCCTCACGTTCAGATCACCGACAACTATATAACCGGCACGCGTTTGCGGATTCGAAAAGTTCGCGATCCGCGGACCAACAAATGGACAGTTAAGTTCACGCAGAAGTATGCGCTTAAGCCGGGCGACCTTTCACGCACCGTCATTACTAACACCTACCTGAACGCTCTCGAGGCAGATACACTGTCTGTCTTCGAGGGCAACGAAGTGAGAAAGAATCGTTACAGGCATGAATTCGGCGGCAAGACTTTCGGCATCGACATGTTCCTCGGCGACTTGTTTGGTCTGGTTTTGGCGGAGGTCAGTTTCGACTCAGATGAAGAAATGAACGCGTTTCCTCAACCGCCGTTCGTCATTGCGGAAGTAACGAACAACGATCTATTCAGTGGCGGCAAACTCAGTCAATTGACCTTCGCTGACGTTCGACCGCAGATAATCAGACTTATCAAATCATCCAACGTTTCAATCAGATGACTTCAAAACGTGAGGTGCATGCGCGTATACAGTACCGTTCGCGGTAGCGGATGGCCAAGACTCAACTGCTTAGCACATGTTTACGGCTAATCAAACGTCGATAGTATTCAGTACCGCCTGCAGTAGCGGATGGCCAGCACTCAACTACTTAGCAAGAACGACCGGAAGATCGAGAGTTATGAATCTTGGGCGTGGGCCATCCGCGACCGCGAACGGTACTGAATACGAGTCGACGCGACCGACTCAGTCCCGATGCGTACTAATACTGACAGTGGTGTTTTGCCTCGTCGCACTCATGAGTGCCTGCAAGAGAGGGGCGGCACCATCGTCCACGAGCCCGCAGCAATCCGCATCGCCAGCTACTGAACAACACCACGCGGAGGGCGGAGTCGCAGCGATTCCTACGGAGACGAAATACTTCAGAGGTTCAATCGGCAATACCCTTGATTTACGAATGAAGCTGACCAAGGCCGCTGAGCAGGTAACCGGCCATTATTTTTATCAAAAGGTGGGAACCAGAATTACGCTCCGCGGCACGATCGATAGCTCGAATAACGTGCTGCTACAGGAGTTCGATCCCACCGGCAAACAAACCGGTGAATTCCGAGGAGTCTGGGCGGTCGATAAAGAAGACGGTTTAATAAGGATTGCGGGCAATTGGTCAAAGCCATCGGGTGAAAAAGGTGCAGATAAGAAGACAGCCTTTTCAGTTCATGAAGAGCCGATCTTCTTTACCGGCGATGTCGACATAGTTAATAAGCAGATCAAAGAGAGTAATAAGACGCTGATGTATGAGATTGATGCCAACTATCCGCAGATAACTGGAGGCAGCAATCCCAACTTTGAAAAATTGAATCAACTTGTGCGTGGACTCGTTACAAAGAAAGTCGCGTCGTTCAAAAAAGAGATGGCGCCAGAGCCGAGCGAGGAACCGCGCCCCGAAGGTTCAATGGGAAGCGATATGAACGTTGCGTACACAATCGCGCTCGCACAAGACGATCTCGCAAGCATTCAATTCGACATTGGGAGCTACTACCAGGGAGCGGCACATCCAAACTCCTTCACTGAGGTAGTCAATTACGACTTGAAGAATGGCAAGCAACTAAAGTTAAGCGATCTCTTCAAGCCTGGCGCGAAATACCTGCAAACGATTTCAGCATTCTGTATTAACGATCTAAAGAAACAAGGAAAGCAAAAGGGAGCGGATTCGATGCTGGAGGATCGTTCGATTCAAGAGGGTGCGGGTCCGACATCGAAAAATTACGAAAGCTGGACTATTACGAAAAAAGGCCTGGGTATTAATTTCGACTCTTATCAGGTTGCGCCGTACGCGGCAGGGCCACAGTTCGTCATGGTTCCTTACTCGGCAATCAAAGAACACGTAAACCCTGAAGGGCCGGTCGGACAACTTGCGAAGTAGGAACTACTAAGCCGCAGATGTTCGCAGATGCACACAAATCAGAACGGGAGCGAAGCGACCGATTTCAACTTGTGTTGGATATCCTGTGAATTGAATCGGTCGCTTCGATCCCGTTCTGATCTGTGTTTATCTGCGTAGATCTGTGGCCTAAAGAAGATGAATCGAACCGTTGGTTTGTTCGTGATTGTTAGTGGCGCCTGTTTGTTGGTAGCCGGCGTACTGATCTACGCCGGGGGATTGAATTGGTTTGGACGTTTACCTGGTGATATCAGATACGAGGGTGAACATACTCAAGTCTATGTCCCGATCGTTTCGATGTTGATCATCTCGCTCGCGCTCAGCCTCATTCTCTTTCTGATCCGTCGCTTCTTATAACTCCGCATACGCCTCCTTGGTCGTATACGGCTTCCTCCCAAAATATAGAGCCAACAAGAACGCAACGAACATGATCGCTGCGGCGGTCCAGAAGGTTACAAACAGAGAATGATCGCTCATGTAGTGGGGCTGACCATCCGCTCCGTAGTGCGCTGCTCGACTATTGATCAAAAGAGCCGCAAGAGATGGGCCAACGGCTCTCGCGAGACTCGCGACCGATTGGGTGACTCCTAAAACTGTTCCCTGTTCATTTTCGCCGACACTCTTCGACGCGAGGCTTGTCAACGCTGGTGTCGCCAGCGAATTTCCCAGAGCGAACACTCCACCGCCAATCAATAAACCCGCAAGACCTCCAGCCGCTGGTCCAACATAGGGAACAGCAAATAGGCTGATCGAAAAGCAGAGAGCACCGATCACTACTAACGGCAGTTCGCCAAATCGTTTCACCAGTCTACCAATCAATCCACCCTGAACAATGACGGAGATCAAACCAACGTACGCGAAGATGTAACCGGTGTGTTGAGCGTCGTAGCCAAACCGGAACATGACATAAAGCGAGAAAGACGTGGTCATGATGGAGAACGCCACGACAAACATGAAATAGATGACGAGCACAACCGCAAGTCGCGGTTGCTTCAACGATGTGACGAGTTGCGAAATCCCTCGACCGCGAGCGGCAGAGGTTCGTGCAGGATGATCGCGAGTGACGGTTTCCGGCAAGGTGAAATAGAGAAGGAGAGCGTTCGCGAAGCACAAACCGGCGGCAAAGAAGAAGGGAACGTGAATACCCCACCGGCTCAGAATGCCTCCGATTGCGGGACCGAAAATAAATCCAAGACCGAATGCGGCGCCGATCAGCCCCATGCCTTTCGCCCGATTCTCTTTTGTTGTGATGTCAGCGATGTAGGCTTGAGCAGTGGAAATATTTCCTCCGGTAATCCCATCGAGGATCCGTCCGACGAAAAGGAGGATCAGAGTGTTGGCGAGTCCGAGGATCAAAAACCCGATTCCTGTGCCGATAATCGAAATAAAGAGCACGGGCCGCCGTCCATATCGATCGGATAGTCCTCCCAGGATGGGCGCGAAGATCAACTGCATGATTGAGTAGGAAGCGAACAACAAGCCGACAGTGCGTGGCGTCGCGTTGAAGATGGAGCCTTCAGCGTAGAAAGGGAGAACGGGTATGACAATCCCGAATCCCACCAGATCGATGAAAACTGTAGTGAAGATGACTATGAGCGGTGAGCGTTTCATCCAGCGCAAACGGAATGCTCAAGCGAAGTCTAAAAACTGGCAATACTCCGCGCACAAAGTATCACAGCACGATGCGCAACCGAGCAGATAAAAAGAAGAGAGTTCAGGCTCTCGCCCTGAACTCGGTCGCTAGCCGAAGTCGCTCAACGATGGCTTGCTTCGGCTGTGCACCGATCAAGCGGTCGATCAGCTTTCCGTCTTTAAAGATGAGCATCGTCGGAATGCTGGCGATTTGATAACGCGCCGCAGTGCCTGGATTCTCATCGACGTTCAGCTTGGCGATCCTATAGCGACCCTCTGATTCCGACGCCAACTGGTCCATGATTGGTCCGACCATCCGGCACGGTCCACACCACGGAGCCCAACAATCCAATAGCACCGGTCGCCCTGTGATGGCCACGACTTCGCGATCGAAACTCGCATCAGTGACGGTTACTGGAGTCTTATTGTTTCCATCTGTTGTGCCGGCTGGCAACATTGCTCCGCATTTTCCACATTTCGCGTCACTTGTAAGCAGCCGCGCTTCATCGACGCGATTTTTGGTTCCGCATTGTGCGCATCTAACAACCTGCATATGGTCCTCTTTCCAGCGTAATTGTTTAGATTTGAAATTTGACGGTCTTTCGTCGCAAAAGTTTTGCGAGAGTGTTTGATACAACCAATGTTAGATAAACTTTTTAGTTTGTCGAGGACTACCGAGGCGTGAGCCTCCGATGCAGCTTGTGTCTCGCCGAACTTCGACGACAAACTAAAGTTTATCGAACATCAGCACGTTTCGTAGTAACATTCGTCATCACATCGAGTGAAGGATTGTCGCCCGAAATGGATAAAAACCGGATTAGTTTGGCAGCGCTCATGCTGCTAATGATTTCGTGCGCTGTGACACGGGCGCAGGTTACGGCAACGGCGAGTCAGCCGCCAATGGATATCTCATTCACTGTCGGCATGTCTCGTCCGCACACGCATATGCTCGAGGTAGACATCGAAATCAAGCGGCGTGCTGATGGACCAGCGACAGAATTGTTGATGATGCCTGTGTGGACACCGGGTTCATATCTCGTTCGCGAATTCCAGCGACACGTTCAGGATTTTACGGCGACTGATGCTGGCGGACAGCAGTTGAAATCGGAGAAGATCAACAAGAACAGCTGGCGCGTTAATACAAATGGCGCTCGCAACTGGCATGCAACCTACAGGGTTTACGCTAACGAACTCTCTGTGCGGACGAACGAGCTGAATTCCAGTCATGCATACTGGAACAACGCTGCGCTACTGATGTATCCGGAAGCGCAACTGAACTTACCTTCGACCGTGCGCGTCCTAGCCCCGGATGTTTGGAAGGTCGCAACGGGGTTGCCCGCTGTTGCGGGTCAGCGGAATACATTTCGCGCGGAGAATTTCGACGTTCTCTATGATTCGCCGTTTGAAGTTAGCAACTTCAAGACGATCTCCTTTGTTGTTAAAGGTGTACCGCACCGCATCGTGATTGATGGAGAAGGGAACTACAACGCAGATCGGATGAAGCGCGACGTCCAGAAAATCGTCGAGACTCAGATTGAAATCATGGGTGGTGAAATTCCGTACCCTGACTACACGTTCATACTTCATCTGCGATCAAACACTGGCGGCGGACTTGAACATTTGAACTCCACTTCACTCGGCTATCCGCGCTTTGGGTTTACGGATCGCGCCGAACGATCGACTTCGTCGTCTCCAAATCCAGCGACACCCGGACAACCCACATATCGCAGTTTTCTATCGCTGGTATCGCATGAATTCTTTCATCTCTGGAACGTGAAGCGGATTCGTCCCGATGCGCTTGGACCATTCGATTACAACAACGAGAACTACACGAAGCTTCTGTGGGTAGCTGAAGGGATAACAGATTACTATTCAGATGTTGCGCTGCGTCGCGCCGGGTTGATTTCAGAGCAGGACTTTCTTACTGCCGCTGCGAGGTCGTTTGAGCAACTGCAAAACACACCCGGGCGACTCGTCCAGAGCGTTGAGGAATCGAGTTTCGACACGTGGGTCAAGTTTTACCGGCAGGATGAAAACTCGATCAATTCGCAGGTTTCGTACTACGACAAAGGCGCGATACTAGGCTTATTGTTGGATCTGGAGATCCGCAACAAGAGTAACAACGCGAAATCACTTGACGACGTTCTGCGGCACCTCTACCAGGAGTTCTTTAAGAAAGGTCGGAATTACACGCCGGAAGATTTTCAAAAGACAGCAGAGATGATGGCGGGCTCGAGTTTGGAGGACTTCTTTTCAAAGTATGTTCGCGGGCGAGAAGAACTGGATTTCAACAGAAGTCTCGCGGCCGCAGGATTTCGACTGGACCGGGGAATCCGAACTGAAGGGACAAAACCTGTCGAGCGGGCTTATTTTGGTGCTGATACTGCGCAGGACGGCGACCGCTTAATCGTTCAAGGTGTGTATGCCGGCTCGCCGGCTTACGATCAGGGCTTGAATACTGGAGATCAAATCGTTGCACTGAATAACATGCGCGTAACGAAAGATCTCTTTGATGCGCGAATCGCCGAGAAGAAACCGGGAGAACTGATTAACCTGACAATCTTTCGTTTCGACGATCTCAGCACGTTGCTAATTAAGCTCGGTAGTCAAACTGAAGGTACCTATCGCATCGTGCCGGTTGAGAATGCGACGGAGCTGCAGAAAAAAATCCATCAATCGTGGCTCGGTACCGCGTCACCGTCGAGATAAATATTAATGGCATCCACCTTTCAACACATCACGTTCAACGTTCAAGACCGGGTTGCGCGAATTGATTTTGCGCGGCCGCCACTAAATGTTTTCAACATCGCGATGTTGAAAGAAATATGCACGGCACTAAGTGAGTGTTCACGAAGGGATCTGATTGCGATCGTTTTTGCACCTGACAAAAACAGTCGCGCCTTTAGTGCTGGCGTTGCAGTTGAAGAGCACGTCGAGGATTTGGTCTACCAGATGCTCGACTCTTTTCACGGAGTCTTCCGTTTACTTGAGCAGTTGGCGAAACCCGTGATTGCCGTCGTTGATGGGCCTGCGTTAGGTGGTGGCTGCGAATTGGTTGCCGCTTGCGATATCGTGATTGCCTCTGATCGAGCCAAGTTTGGTCAGCCGGAAATCAAACTGGGCGTGTTTCCGCCGGTAGCCGCTGTGCTGTTACCCCGAGTGATTGGCGACAAAGCAGCCCGCGAGCTTATTCTCACCGGCGCAACGATTGATGCAAAAGAAGCTGCGCGACTTGGTCTATGTAACTACGTCGTTCCGGTTGCCGAGCTGGAGCAAAAGCTGAACGAAGTACTCGCAAAACTTCGTGAGTTGTCGAGTGTTGCGTTAGAGTTTGCTCGCAAGTCGTTGGATGTTGCTCGCGGACGCACATTCGACTCGGCCTTAAAACAACTCGAAGACATTTATCTTCACGAGCTGATGAAGTCTGCGGATGCTGCCGAAGGTGTGAAGTCGTTTATGGAAAAGCGTAAGCCCGTGTGGCGCGACCGTTGATATGAGGACGATCAAACAACTGTCTCAGACTGCTGTTGTGGTGCTCTTGGTGGCGACTTTGTTTCCATCAATGTTGGGCCAGACCCCGACGCGCAATAAACAGCAGCCGCGAAAGCGCGGGTCACACTCTAGTCCGCCGCGAGTCACGATGTTGCCGGAGGCGCGTGCTCTCCTCGAGCAAGCCCTGGATATTGTTTGCACGCAGCAGAAACTCGATCCGCAAAGCAACCTCCCGATCGATGAAATGCAGGCGCGACCGTCGCTGCCGATCCATTCACCTGAAGCACAGGAAGGACTGACGCGGGCACAGCGCGTCTTACCGGTGGCAAAGAATCTGGTCGTCGCGGCCCTCCGGCAACTCGCAGAGGAGTACGGTTTTCAGAGATCAGCGAGGTTCCGGGCTCGTATTGAGAAGGCGATCGTTCGGGTGCGTTCCGTCCAGCGAGTCAAACCCGACATGGACTCGAGAGATAATGCTTCAGTGTTCTTAACACGTCCGAACACCATCACTTTTGGAACCATCTTTCTAGCTGGTTTGCGATCAGACGAAGGAATGATTGGCGTACTCGCGCATGAGCTCATGCACATTGCCGATGGAAACGCCGATAGTTTACGCGAACTCGTCGCGGCAGTTTCGCTCAAGGCTTCGGCATTAACCGGGATGGACATTCGCGGGCAACGCGGGGAGGAACTGACCTGTGACTTGATAGGCGCAATAGCGGTCAGGTCGTACATTGCCGACTCGCCGAGCTACGAATCAGTGACGCGACGTCTCGCCAGATCGGTCGAACACAATTGCGTTGCTATTGATGAGGGTGACGAGGATCATCTCTCCCCGCGAAACACGATTCGAGCATTACTGGCAATTCATCCAGTGCTTGTGCGCGAACTTGTTTTCAATCGCCAGGACAGCATTCAAAAGAGGTCGCCGCGAGATAACAATTTGGATCGCTAGCGACCGTTTCTCTATGCCCATTAACTCTCGAGCCCACACGAAAACCACGAACACTCTTATTTACACACTCCTTAGCCTTTCGATCACGGTATGGAGCTGCAAATCTGTGATCGAGAGGCAGGATGTTCGCCCGCGTGTGTTACGGGATGTTCCAGCGCGCGTACTGGCCTATCGCCTGGAAGCTGATATTGATTCGCCTCGACAGCAAATAGAGGATCCCGGTGAGAAGCATGAAGCGATTCAGAAGGATTTCTCGACGCGGCGCACGAACGATGCGCTAATACGCACAGTTACTTCACCTGATGGACACCGAGTGGTGGCGCTCTATGGCACCGACGAAGAACCAACCTCAGTTTTTCGGATCGACCTTTACAGCTCCGATGGTCAGTTCCTTAGAAATCTCAGCCCGCCTACTTTGTCGTGCGTCTTTCCAGAAACTGTCGCGTGGTCCCCGGACAACAACATGCTGACTTTCATCGCGCATAAACGTGCGACACCTAGTCCGAGTCCGACGCCGCCGCCCAGTATCATTGAAGAGCCGTCAGCCTCTCCTCAGTCTTCGCCTACGGTAGCTCCGAGCTTTGCTCCGGTGGCAGCGTTTCAAACCGAACAGATTTACATTTGCAATCGAGATGGTTACGACCTGAGACCACTGACTACACGAGAGGGTCTGATCTATTTTGCTTTCTCGTGGGCTCCCGACAGTCATGCGTTGGTCGCGCTTGCGTGCAAAGAGTCTGAATGGAATGCACGCGAAAGGCAATCGAAATTGCCGGCCGGCCGCCCGCGTCTCATAACAGTTGATAGTCAGGAGCGCTTACTTGACGATGGTCTGGCAGAAGCGGTCCCGGTTTGGTCGCCTGACGCTTCGAAGGTTGCAACAGCGTTCGACACTGACGTGGCAATTTACGATGCTGCGACTGACAAGCCTACCCAGGCGCGCTTGCCCTTACGCGACCAGCTGATAGCAGCCTCGGTCGTATATGAGCAGAAGGTCGCAGCCAAGAAAGCACAACAGGCAAACAAAGGAAACGGCAGCACTGGACCAGCAGGGTCGCCTTCGCCGGTGGCCCAAACTGCACCCCAAGGCGTTCCTGCGTCTTTCAATCCGATTGTTCGTTTAGAGTGGCCATCGCCGGAGCGACTTTATTTTCAGACGGCTTACGTTCTCCTGACGCCGAACGAGTCAATCACGACTTTTCCGCGCTGGCATCTCTTACAGCTGAGCGCGCAGGCTGCGGTTTTGAAGTAAGGCGCTATCTGCTGATATTAAGAACACAGAAGTCCCGCCAGCTTTGATTGCTGGCGGGACTTCGGTTTCAAGGAGTGGAAGTTAGTTTAGTTGGAGTTGTTCATCCTCTCGTTTGTTTGTTCCAGGAAGATCGACTCGTACACACCGCGCATCTTGAAATTGCACATGCGATAGAACGTGTGTGCGCGTTTATTCTCCTCGTTCACCAGCACGCAAACTACTTTGGTGCGGGTGAGCAGTTGGTGGCAAAGCTGCCGCAGACATTTCCGTCCGATGCCTTTGCTGCGATCAGCTGGATTAACCCAAACGCCTTCAAGATAGACAACATCGGGAGTGTCAGCCTGAATGTCAGCTTTGAACATCAGCTGGCCATCCTGTTCTAGCACCCAAACTCGGCCCATCTCGATGCGCCGAAGACATCTAGCGCGGAACCCTTCCGGATCGATCGCCAGAGGATTCACGCCACTCTCCTCTTCGGCCATTGCGGCTTGAATTGGAGCGACCTTATCGAGATCGGCGCCCGTTGCGAGCCGAAGTCCTTCAATTTCGTCGCGGATGTGCATCCCGCGACGCAACTCGAAGAGCAACTCACGACAAGCAAGGCGCATTTCCTGGCCTGCGTCAGCGTAATAGTTCCAGAAGGCCTCGATCTTGTCTTTTTCGCCCAGCACGATGTGGGTGCGTTGGAAGGTTTGGGCCAGTAAGCCGAATTCCTGATTAGCTCGTTCCGTGCGAGCATCGAGCAGGACTGCGTGGCCGATTAATGCAATTCCTTCCAAGCGGCCTTCAGAATTGCGGCAGCCGTAGAACGTGCCGCGGTTATGGGGGCTGATCAAACCGTTGTCGCGGATGAGGCCGGCGAGACAGACTGTATGAACCGGTCGCTCGGCTAAGAAAGCGAGCACTTCGTTCCGGTCGTCTTCTTTTAGTTCGAAGACGTTAACCGTAACGTCTGCCTCCGGCAGGTATGGAGTCTCCGACATGACTTCGGTCATCAACGCATTTAGCGATGGGGCTTCGACTTGTCTCATAATTCGCTCCGATGTGGTGGTGAGTTGATTCACGTTGCTTGTTCTCCCTTGTTCGTTAGTAACCCAAGTAATCAACTCCGTCATCAACAGCGATTTCCATTGACGTAGTCGCGTCGCCTATCAAGGCAGCGGATTGTGCCTGGACGTAGGCGTCGCCGAGCAGTACCCCATCGCCCAGTAATACGCCGTCTCCCAAAAGCACACCGTCACCTAAAAGAACGCCATCACCAAGCAGGACGCCATCGCCGAGCAAGACGCCACTGCTGCAGAGAAAGGTACCGTCACCAAGCAGGGCGCCGTTACTGACGAGAATCGAGTCGCCCAGCAACACGCCATCGCCCAGTAGAACGCCATCGCCCAGTAGAACCCCGTCTCCCAGCAACACACCATCACCGAGCAACACGCCTAAGCCATAAACCTTTTGATACTTCGTAATCAGGTTTGTGCCTCTGGCGAACCTACGGTTCAGGAGGATTCCTTGAGACCAGGTAAATGTATACCCGGCAATGGTGGACTGGGGTGTCGGGGCTGCAGAAGTCAACAGGGAAGAATCAAGCAGCGTTGTAATGCTGAGATCGGTTCGAATAAGTTTTGCCAGACGGATACAACCGTCAACGTTAATCTGACCGGCGCCTTGCTCGAATGTGTCAAAGCCCGGGAGCTGTTGAGCCGTGTATTGCATGATCATCTTGACCATGTTTGGCGTCAGCTTGTCGTTCATGTCCAGCATCAGCGCGGCAGTACCGGCAACGATTGGCGCAGCCATTGAAGTTCCGTTCAGGTACATCTGGCGACGATTGTCAGCTTCGCTAACACCGGCATCGAGTTCCGGTCGTTCAGTCACGAGTAGATTTCCGTCGGCCTGAGCCGCTATTAGCTTGTTGCCTGGAGCAGCGAGGTCGGGTTTGATGATGTTGTCGTAGTGCTTTACACCTTCGGCGTCAGTCCAAAAGCCGCGCGTTGGTCCACGTGAGCTGTAGGTTGCCATCACATCATCCGCCCGGCTGTTCGTTCCGAACGTATTGGTGGCGCCGGCTGTGATCGCCGACGGTTCAATACCCGGCGAATGAATGTGGCCGTACAGTTTGTCACCGGCTGAATTCTTGCCGTTGTTGCCTGCGGCGGCGACAACTACAACACCCGCATCTACGAGAGCACGAACCGCTTTGCAGACTGGATCGTTCATATAAGAATCAACCGCCAGGCTTCCCAGGCTCAAGTTGACCACTCTGATGTTGTAGGTTGTGCGATTGGCAAGGAGCCAGTTAAGTGAGTTAAGCAGAGCTGAAACTGAACCAACACCTGTCGAGTTTAGGACTCGAAGGTTAATGATGTTGGCGTTTGACGCAATGCCCATATACCTGCCCATGGCAATGCGTCCATTTCCGGCAGCCGTTCCCGCGACGTGCGTCCCGTGACCGTATGGGTCGTCAGTGCGGTTTTCGCCCGTGAAGTCTTTGCTGTAAACAATACGTGAATTTCCATTAACGGATTGGAAAGATTTGTGGCCAGGATCGATGCCTGAATCAACAATGGCGATACCGATTCCGGTGCCATCCAAGACGTAGTCGGTTGTTCCGCCAAGGAAGTTGGTTTTTGTCTGCTGGCGAACGTTATCGGCTCCACTGGTAACGGTAACGTGACCAAACGCGCGGACCTGCTTATCCGCAGATACGTGCTGAACTAATCTACTCTTCGCCAGGGCCTCGATTGCATTAACAGGCATTTCGGCCTGAACAACACCAAGGTTGTTCATCCGTGCGGTAACTTGAACTCCGTAAAGTTGAAAGAGGCTGGCAAGCTCAGCGCTACGAGTGTTGTCGACCTGGAGGATTACGGTTGCGCGCTGTTTAGCTGATGCGCCCTGAATTAACTGGGCGACGTCGGCGGAGAGTTTGACGCCCCGAAAGCCATTAGGATTCTCGGTAGCATCTTCGTTTTCACTGGTCTCGGCTGCGGTATCGACCTCAACCTGCTTGAAGAGAACGTCAAGGGCCGCATTCGAAGCAATATAGTTGTTGTAGGCAATTCGTGAAGTCGCGCCGATGACGCGCAGCTTGCCTTCCGCTATCGCATTTTTCAGCGTTGCCGAAACTTCGGCCGTCGCGCGGTCCCCGAGAAACTGGTGAAGCTCATCAACGAACAGAATGGAGTTTCGAGCTCTTGTTAGTTCCGCTACGACACCACGGACGCGGCTTTCAATTTCACTTGGACTTGTCGCGCCTTGGAATAAGCCATAAACGTCCAGTGCGAAAACCTGCGAATCGCGCAAGCTCTCAGGCACATTGCCTTCAGCAATGCGTTGGGCCAATCGTTGAACGATGGCGTTCGCATTCAGGCTGCTCTCACTGATGAGCACCGGGTTGTTCTGTTGGCTGTTTGAAAGGATCTCGACGACTGGTTTAACGGCGGCGTTAGCCGAACCAGCTTCGAGTCTTCCCTCGCGCGCTAATTTGGTGAGGTCGCGCGTGTACGCCGCTACTCCTGTTTTTCTACTAGTCGATGCGTTCCTTGTTTGCGCTGCTGCTCTATCCATCAGCAGGATGCCGGAACACAGGGAAAAGACTAAAAAAAGGCTGGTAACGAGCGAGACGATGGGCGACTTCCACTTCTTTTTCATCGGGCGTCTCCGGGAGGTTTCCATAGATTCTGCTTAACGACCGCACGTTCGTCTGGCACTGCTATCGCATAGTTCGTGCCAACACGCAGCGTTTGCGAACATCCCATTTTTGCTGGGGTTTGGGTGGTTTGTCTGAGGCCACGACTAATCGTGAGGTCAATCAGACAGACCGAGTTGTTACTTTGACCGAAGTCTTCGGTCAAAATTGACTGGTCACATCGATCCGTTCAGCTTGTTCAGTGAGAACTGCGAAAGGCCACCGCAGGTCCCGGGTTGGCTCGCCACAAGTCGGTCAGGTTCGCGACAAGCTGCACACTGCAACACGCGTGGCCGCCACACGCAGCGTTGGGTATCGCGCCTAACGGTTACACACACTTCTCAGATGTTGGACTTGAGGTCTGAGCTCAATGTATCAATTGAGAGCCAGTAACGTGTGTTGACCCGGGCATCCTGGGATCCGAGTTTGATTGGGCCTGCCGCGCGGGCTCGCAATGCCGATTCAAATGGCGTCGGCGTTTCGCTTCGGAACATCCCCACCAGACGTCACACGCGACCAACGCATTTAGAATCACACTAGCTACACCCGCGCGGCGAGGTATCAAAGCTATCGAGTCGCTCGATCCAGGTCGGCCGCTCGATTCAGGGTCGGCCGCTCGATCTAGGTCTGCCGCTCGATTCAGGTCGGCCGCTCGATTCAGGTCTGCCACTCGATTCAGGTCTTTCCGCTCGGTGCTCGATCGCCGACTTGCAGGCTGAGACTCTTTCCAAAACCATTGAATCTGAATCCCGGATCGCACGTTGAGAGCTGGGTACGGCGGCCGATGGTCCGCGCCGAAAATCGCGGAGTCCCCCAGCCCTGAGTTTGCAGCCGCGCACTGGAGGTGCAGTCAGGTCTCCTGATCGGTAATCGCAGATCTCAACCGTCTCACCGTCTCACCGACTCCCACCCTCTCGTCGATTCCCGGCGTCTTGCCCGACTCTCAAGGTGCTTCGATAGTCCGGTCGACCCGCCAATCCCTCGGTTTTCTCCACGGTCTGACACAGGCTGGGGTTTTGCGACCAGATGTGAGATGAGGCTCAATACCACGGACGCTTCGATCTGCGTTACACCGACAGTCTCACCTCACTTGACTCAAAGGAGAGGCATGGCCTCACGTGACGGCGCAACACAGACTGCTGGCGAAACCGATGACACCGACCCTCACCTCACATCGGATTGCAAGGAGCACCTCTGTGAGGTCGTGTTTGTTTGACGGTGCGGATTAAACTGCAAGTGGCGGTGGAAAGTCCTTATAGAAGGCTCAAAGAGTTGTCAGATAGTTCTCAAGAGGGTCGCCTCGCATCGCCGGAGCGGACCGCCACAGATTTGTAACATTTAATACGTTGAAAACTGTTTAACTCTCTGGTACGATCCGGTCTCCCCCAGTTCCGGCAGGTTTACCGCAATACCATAAACCTCATCGGTTTAATCAATCGCGCTAAGCCGCTTCCATTTCCTAACAGGTCCGCGGAGTCGCCCGAATGAAGCGCTTTTTTTATCTGATGCTACTGAGCGGCCTTGTCTCGCTCGTACTGTTCGTCGCGTCGCCCCTACCAAGAAACGTTCAAGCCGATTCAGGGTCTGATTCGTTGGACCACAAAGTCTCCCGCGAAATTCGGCAGAAAGTCTCGAGCGGACATGGCTCCGAGCAACTCCGAGTCATAATCCAGCCAGCCGGCTCGTGGGACACTGCGCTCGACGCGACCTTAGAAGATTCGGGTGGTATCAATCTTCGCCGCTTTAATAACTTTCAAGTTCGGATCGTCACCCTTTCAGCTAACGCCGCCGTCAATATCGCTGCCAGAAGCGATGTTGCGTTTGTATCGTTGAACAGGGAAGTCAGATCTTTGGGTCATCTGTCTGCAACCGTCGGGGCAGATCAAGTGCGCGCGACGAGCGGAACGAATACCAGCGGTCTCGACGGAACAGGCATCGGCATAGCGGTTGTTGATTCGGGAATCGATACCACTCACAAAGCATTTCTTGATCGCTCAAACAATATTCGTGTGGTCTACAGCGAAGACTTCACGGGTGAAGGTCGCACCGATGATCCGTACGGCCACGGAACTCACGTCGCTGCGTTGGCCGCGGGTAATGGTCGCATCTCAAATGCGCAGTACGTAGGCATCGCCCCCAATGCAATGATTCTAAACCTGCGTGTGCTGAACTCTCAGGGTGTGGGGACTACCGGCGGAGTGTTGCGTGCGCTGGATTGGATTGCGAGTAATCGAGAGCTCTACAACATTCGAGTTGTGAATATGAGTTTGGGAATGCCTGCAATCGACTCATACCGCAACGATCCAATATGCCGTTCGGTGCGGCGGCTGGTTGATGCGGGAGTGGTTGTCTTTGCTGCTGCTGGAAACAACGGTGTAGACGCAAACGGAAACAGACTGTACGGGCGCATTCATTCCCCAGGGAATGAACCTTCGGCGATCACTGTTGGCGCGTCGAATACATTCGGCACGGATGGACGCGAAGACGATGGAGTAGCGTCATTCAGTTCACGTGGTCCAACGCGGAGTTTTTCCGTCAACGCAGAGGGCGTCATCACCTACGACAATCTCATCAAGCCTGACCTGGTTGCTCCAGGCAATAGACTAATCGAAGCTCAAGCGACAGATAATCTTCTCGTTAGTCAAAATCCGGCTCTTGATGCAGGTATCAGTCCTGTCGATAATCGGAAAATGATGTACTTGAGTGGGTCGTCAATGGCGACCCCGGTCGCTGCCGGTGTTGCAGCGCTGATGCTGCAAGCCAATCCCACCCTTTCGCCGAACCTCGTTAAGGCCTTAATGATGTATACGGCTCAACCCCTGGCGGGCTTCAATATGCTCGAGCAAGGTGCGGGGCAGGTGAACGCGGCGGGCGCCGTTAAGCTGGCTGAATTGGTTCGGCGCGATTTCACTCAAACGACCAGCGTCGGCGAACCACTGCTAACAACCAGCGACCTACCTGTGCAACAAACAACGATTGGTAATTACACATTCACGTGGTCGCGAGGGATCATTCTTGACTACACCTATGCAACCGGCTCAGATCTGATTACCAGGTATCAAGGCATATACGGAATTGGCGGCGTGCTTGGTGACGGCATCATCACCGGTGATGGCGTAGTTTCGATTAATCCAATTCTGTTGTCTGACGGCATAGTGACGGGTGATCACATACTGACGAGCAATGGAATCATCACGGGCGATGGAATACCGTTCCTTGCGGTGGTTTATCTGTTTAGTAATAACTTGTCTGATGGCAATCTCCTGAGTGATGGCATAGTGACGGGTGACGGCATAGTAACAGGTGACGGCATCATCACCGGCGACCTGGTCGCAATAGCGCAATCAGCCACCATGAATGGCGATGCATCTACGACTATGACCGCCGAACCAGACGACGGCTCTGATTGTCTGGATTATTGACGCGCGGTGTTTGTGCAAGAATTGTAGTCCTGGTTGTACTTCGGCGTTACGCATTCCCTCTCTCCCACTAGCACCAGTCTAGCTTTCATTGACTGGTGTCGAAACGAAACCAATACAGGATCGTGGACGCCCCTTAAGATGAGTGCGGCAGAAATTGGACCATTAAATCGACGCAGAGTAGCGCGGGCCTATATGTGGTCGTTGGTTCTAGTTGGTTGCGCGATTATTCTGATCTCGGTCCTGAAGCTTCCTGTTGCGCAGATCGACCCACAATTCGCCGTACTCACTTTCCTGGTGATCGGCAGCTCGTTGATCGCCGTAAGGATCCCGAAGGTCAGTGGTCGAATCACCGTCGCAGACACTTTCATTTTCCTCGCGCTGTTTCTTTATGGTGGTGCCGCGGCAATCCTGATGTCAGCGCTTGAAGGCGTTTGTACGACGCTACTAATAAGTAAACGCCCACGCACGATTCTCTTCAACTCCGCAATCCTGGCTAGTTCGACTTTTCTCACGGCAACAGCACTAACGGCTGCGATTGGCCCGCCAACGCAGATCATTCAAAGTGGCTTTTCCGCCAGTTTCTTCCTGGCGATTTGTGTGACTGCCGTTGTCCAGTACGTCGCAAACAGTGGTTTGATAGCGATTGAGAAATCGTTCAAGGTGGACGAATCGATCTGGCAAACCTGGAAGACCTATTATCTGTGGACTGCGGTGACTTATTTTGCCGGAGCGTCGGCAGCGGCGATCGTGGCCAGTTTGATCAAGACTTATGGTCTCTACGCCGTAATTGCGACCTTCCCAATCGTCCTAATCATCTACTTCACCTACCAAATCTATCTGAAGAACATCGAAGCGTCAGCTATTCAAACTGAAGTGGCACGGCGCCACGTCGAAGAACTGTCGACCTACGTTGCTGAACTACAGCGCTCGGAAGAGGCGCGTGGGCAGTTGTTGTTGCGCGCCCAGCGAGCGCGCATTGAAGCCGAAGCTGCAAATCGAATTAAGGACGAGTTTCTCGCTACGCTTTCGCACGAATTGCGAACGCCATTGACGTCATTGTTGGGATGGGCTTGCGTGCTTCGCGGAACAGAACGAGACGAAGCGTTGTTGGACCAGGGACTTGAAGCAATCGAACGAAACGCGCGTGTTCAGGCGCAGTTGATCGATGATCTGCTCGACGTGTCGCGCATTGTTTCCGGCAAGCTTCATCTAGATGTGCGGCCATTGGATATTTCGTCGGTCATTCAGGCCGCGATCGGTGTTGTTCGTCCGGCCGCTGATGCAAAACAGATCTCTCTTGAATACTGGGCACAGCCTGGACTCGGTGCGATCTCAGCAGACCCGGCGCGCCTGCAACAGATTGTGTGGAACCTGTTGTCGAACGCGGTGAAATTCACGCCGTACCGTGGCTCAATCAAAGTGCGACTCGAACAAGAGGGCACTCACGCAAAGGTAACGGTTCAAGATAATGGACTCGGAATTGATCCGGAGTTCTTGCCAAGGGTGTTCGATCGTTTTCGCCAGGCTGATAGTTCGACCACGCGAAACTTTGGAGGGCTGGGGTTGGGCCTCGCGATTGTAAGACACCTGGTCGAACTTCACGGGGGAACGGTGCGGGCTGACAGTGAAGGATCCGGCAAGGGCGCGAGTTTTTCCGCGATGTTCCCGCTGCTGCCTGAACCGAGCCCGGCTCCGCTTCATGTCAGTAGCGAGACTAATGGCTTCGATAAGCACACGTTGCAAGGACTACGCGTGTTGCTCGTCGATGACGAACCGGAAGCGCGCCAAATCATCAGCACGGTTATTAAGCGGATGGGTGCGGAAGTGAAAGCTTGCGAATCGGCGAGTCAGGCGTTGGAGACACTGGTTGAGTGGCGACCCGACGTTTTGATGAGCGACATCGGGATGCCCGAGGAAGATGGTTACAGTTTAATAGGAAAAGTCAGATCACTGCCGCGCGATCAGGGTGGCGCGACTCCCGCTGCGGCACTGACCGCCTATGCTCGCGACGAGGATCGGAAACGAGCACTCGATGCCGGCTATCAAATGCACATCGCAAAGCCAGTAAGTTCGACGCAACTGGTCACGCTAATCGCGCGGCTGGTGGGTCGTACCGCCTAAACCGAGATTTCTCACGGCGCCGCACCGCCAATGCAGATCCGCGCCTTATTACTCTGAGAGCCAGCAGCTGAGATCTGGAGCTTCACGCAGCTTCCATTTACCAGATCTGGCGAAAGCTTCACATTGATCTGCTTCAACCAACTTTGACCCGGCACGACACCGACGTATTCGATGCTGAGCGGGTGCACGTTTCCCTGGTCATCTTCAGCAACGAGTGAGGTTTGAAGCGGAGGGTCAATCTGTTCGAGATTCTTCGCGAATATCATTATCCGCGTGTATCCATCCACACTTAACCCCAGCGCGTTCAATACAGAGAATGGTTGTGGAAGAAGTACTGTTGATTCGAGCGCGATTGCAGTGTCAGTACCTGCAAGCGTAAGGATCACGGGCGTGAGCCTTGCTGCGAAGTCAGCGGTTTGATCTGACCCGAGATCGGAGAAGTTCTTTTCGAGCGGCGCATACGAATACTGCGTCGACACTGGAATAACGGTGTAGTTTTCGCCCGCCGGCAGTTGAACGAATGAGTAATAACCACTCGCATCCGTTGTAGCGTAAGCGGTGGATTCATTCAGGCGTACCAAAACGCCACCGATACCGCTCCCATTCATTTGTGTGATCCGGCCTGTGATCGCGTGGTGATTGAGCTGGGCCGCGAACTCAACCATGACATCATCGACAGGCTGCACGAAACTCTGACTGGCCGTCGCAAAACTGTAATGCTGC
The DNA here is from genome assembly GCA_035457565.1 of Pyrinomonadaceae bacterium. Classification (GTDB taxonomy): domain Bacteria; phylum Acidobacteriota; class Blastocatellia; order Pyrinomonadales; family Pyrinomonadaceae; genus PSRF01. The sequence continues at coordinate 20,293 of DATIBJ010000024.1, forward strand.
TTTGTGATCGTAACGGTGTAAGTTCCGGTAGTCGGGAGATTCCCAAACTGAAATTCTCCTTGCAGACCTGTCAGAGCGGAGTTGGACTGTGAACCGCTCAAACTTACCGTCGCTCCGCGCACAGGAGCTCCATTCTCGTCCACTACATTTCCGTTGATTGAGATGTTATGCGCAATGCCGGTGAAGTTCGCGCTTTGATCGCTGGAAAGATCTTGAATTGCCACGCTCGAAGGAGAGAAATCGAAATCCGAAGACGACGGAGTTACGGTGTAACTCTGACCAGCAGGCAGCATAGTAAACGCATAAGATCCATCTGCCTCGGTAGTTGTGGAAGCTGTTTCATTAAGTCGCACGAGTATGCCATCGATGCCCGTGCCATTCCCATCTGTGAGGCGACCACTGATTGAGTAGCGGTTTCGTTGGCCGACAAAAGTGGTAGTGACATCGTCGGGCGGCAGTGCAAAGGTTTGGCTTGAACCGAAGTTGTAGTTTTGCCTGGTTGCAGCAATGGTGTACGTGCCACTTGTAGGCAAATCCGAAAACTGAAAGTTACCCTGAGCATCTGTGACGGTTGACACTGATTGCGATCCGGATAAGGTAACTAACACTCCGCTGAGCGGATTATTGTCTTCATCCCGCGCGGTGCCGTTTATTGAAAAGTTGGCTTGTGGTTGATTTGCCAGATAATCGGCCAGCGCGGTCCGCTGTTGGTTTTGACAATCGTTATTCTGTTCGCACCGGACGAGCAGGTCGGACCAGTAAAAATGCGCCGCCGGATCCGGCTGTCTGCCAAGTGTTGACAGAAACTGCTGACGGACATATTGGACCGGATCGTCCTCAGGCGTGGTGTTGAGTACAGTTGTGATGGGCGCTTGCGAGTTGAGGTTCGCATAGACTGAGTTGATGACCGCAAGGCGATTCGTGCCCGCATCTACGCTGATCTGGTTCGCGTGATCTATACAGGTTAGTTTATCGAGTATTGCATTCCCGGTTCGATGGATATCGACGGCAGCATACGCGTTCGTACTCCAACCGTAATGCGATGTCTCGATCATCAAGTTCTCGATGTCGTAGAGCATGTGTCCGGTCGTTCCCATGTTGGGAACATTCGCCTTAAGACCAGAGATGTAAACCAGATCAATTGGCGCGGTCGATCCCCACCGACGGGGGAACGCACTAATTCCTACCCACCCACCTTCATCAAGAAACGTTTCTAGAACTACAAATTCACGCCGTGGAGAGCTTGGTGTCGGCGGCGCAGCGTTACCGATATCAATCCACGAGAGCGGTGCGCCAAGTCCAGTTTTGCTGAAGAAGCCTGGCCTCTGGCCGTAATCCAGGAAGATCGAATTCGAGATGCTGAACTTGCGCCACAAGAGGTTTGCCACCACTGCACCATAGCCACCGCTGTTAGCTGTGCAACCAAGAAAGACGCTCAGTTCAATTGAGAGATTCGAATTCACAGCCCTGACTATATTTCCCACTCCATACTCAGGCATCGCTGAGAAGGTGCTGATGCCATAAAACTCACAGTGGCTGATCATCGCCTTATCGATAGTTTGCAGATGAATCGTTGTGAGGGCGTCGCTCATTTCAAATGGGCGTCCCAAAAAGGCTAGATGCTCCAGTCTTACCTCTTGTAGGTTTGATAAGAAGAAAGTTATTTGATTTGGCCCGGCCGCGGAAATGATCTCTGAGGTGAGATTCAAACCTCGCGACAATTCATTACCGGGGGCGGTCGGTGGTGCCGGCATCGTGTCAGACGGGACGCCCTGAATCGTTATCGTTCCATTGGTGAGGGACGAGAAATCTTTCGCGACTGGCGTGCCGACGAAATAGTGGCCGGCGGGAACGAACAGCGTTCCTCCCCCCGCTAAGGCAAGGGCATTGAGTGCGCTTTGAAACGATGGTCCATCATCGGCGACGCCGTCACCCACCGCACCAAAGTCAGCGAGATTCAGAGTGACGCCATTCGGCACATTAACGGGTGCGACCGGGTGCGTGCGCGAGGCGTGCGACGGCTTTGTGGTCGCCGTGGTGATGGCGATCAAGATGATTGCAAGACTCGCAAGCAGGCGAGCCAGCGGAATGGCGCGGCGGTGGCGGTTCATTTTCAGACTGTCGGGGTCCGATTGGGAGGTGTGACTGTTAAATCTGGGGCACTACATTGAGGATTGGAGCAATTCGTTTAGAAGGAGTGGCCTAAGTAGACTTACGGGACCATCCAAATAGAACCATACACATCAGCAAAAGCTGGCGCAAGACATTTTTCTGGAAGCAGTCAGAGCTTCGTTCCAAAAAACAGAAAAGGGCCAGAAAAACCGAGCCTTACCCTAGGCCTTAGCTCAATTGATTAGACGAGACTGATGGCTGATTGGTCTTCTAAGAATTAGGTTAGCTGAGAAAACTAAAAGGGAAGCCGGGGACCGGCTTTAGCTTGAAATGAGGTTCGCAATATTCGTTGGTTTCAATGACCTCACCGTCACGGGGCATTAAATAATGTTCTTAACGTGTCGATTCGAAACTCGCCGAATGCGTAAGTGCCTGACCTGGCTCCCGTTAATATCGTCTTTAGAATTCTTCAGAAAAAAAGAGACACCCTGAGGACTTTCAGAGGCAATTTCGATAAATCCGAACTGCGAATTGTCGGGCTACTGTTCGACGTCGGGGGATGGCTGAAGACGTTCTGGTGCTCGGAAGTTTACCACGTTCACTGAGATGCGATGAACCCAATGGCGATATCTGAAGAAGAACGGAATAGATGGTCAGCGAGCGAGACAGCTAAAGGTCGGCAAATGATTTTACTCGTATACAACGCTCTGTGTTGGCTCGTGTTCCTGGCAACATTGCTTTATGCATTCGGTTTCGTTGCGAACGTTATCGTGCCGAAGTCTGTTGATTCAGGTCTCGCTCATTCGTTAGTGCAATCTCTATGCGTTGATATCGCTTTGCTTTCGATCATCATCGGTCAGCAGCGCATCATGATGGGGCCATGGTTCATGGCGTCATTGGTTCAGGTAATCCAACCGCTCGAGCGACCAACCAGAATTCTGTTTCATAGTCTCGGGATGCTGCTCCTCTTTAGACAGTGGCGTCCAATTTCAAATCTGGTCTGGTCAGTCGAGAACACGGATGCGCGTTCAACCATTTGGACAGCGTTCGTTTCCAGTTCCGTCTTGGGAATCGTCGCGAGCATTTTCCTGGTCGCCCGTATTCGTTTCCCGTTCTCTCCGCGGAAACTAAGTAAAGCATCTCAGACAAAAGTGCTGCAGTGGTTCATCGGTTTAGCCTCAATGACCGCGCTCCTCGCAACACCGCGAATGACAGCCGGTCACCTGCTCTTCTCCCTTGGCACATTGATTTCAATATTCTTCGCCCTTCGATTGATGCGGAGGCCGACATACTCCTCGGCCGCCAGTTTCCGTACCGAAACTGCACAACCTACGTCGCAACTCTTGTTCTAAAGAATACCGTGAGTAATTCCTGAGAGGTCTAACATGAGTAATCAAATTAGCAAACGCAACGGTCATCGCATGTGTCTTGCAATGGACCATGTGGCGGAGGGAGCGGAACGGTTCACAGTTTTATTCCGCAAAGGAGAATGAAATGAGAAGAACGATCAGACATAAGAGGGTATTCGAACTAAGTCTTGCGGCGCTCGTCGTCGGCGCATGCATTCCCCTTGGTTTGAGTTGGGTGAAATCGTCGAAAGCACAGACAACGGCTGATCGTGTGATCCAAGTTGGGTTGGGAGATGGGTCGGTCAGGTTTATTTCCAACAGCATTGCTTACACGACATGGAACACGGCACTGCAGTTCTGTTTAGGAGTTAAGGGCGATCTAATTAGAAAACAGGACGCCTTAACAAAGCTGACAGTCTCCCTGCGCGATGCAAGAGGGAACATTCTAGTGGAAAGAGACTTTACTAAGAGCGGAACACCCGGATTCAGGTGCATGCTTATCTCTAACAACGAAATACCTGGTGAGCGCGAACCTAGCGGTCGCATTCAGTTGTGGGTGCGAGAGGAGATGCGACTCGAAGGACTTCAGAACTCAGACATGGTTCGCTCTATGGAGGTGCTTGATGAAGGGACGGGTGAGACCCGTGTTCGGCCATTTTCAGATTTTCTTCTTCACAACATACCCCCGCCCGTTTAGTGCTGCCAACTTAGTCATGTATCCGCCGCTGATGGCTGCGTAGCTTGATGAGTTTGTAGTGAGGCAAAGGAGAAGTTATGAGAAACAGTTTCGTAAGAATTTCGCTGATTACAGTTATTTTTGGATTGGTCGTTTTCGGTCCGGGCCTGAAATCTTACAGCATGGAGCAGGAGGACAAGTTTATCGACGTGTTGTCTTTCCACTGGGGAGTTACCCAGACACAGTTTGCAAGAGTTTGTCTTGTAAATACGCCATCTCCATCTGACACACACGAGATCGAACAAATCGCCTTCACCTTTGTTCAAATAGAAGACGAGTTGGGGCAAACCTTAATCAATCGCGCGCTACCCATTCCCGCCAATGAGGTTCGGTGCACGGATCTTACTTACCGGCAACTTGACGATTCGGGTTTAGGGACTGAACCTTCAGGACGAAAGCAGTTTTTAATCGATATTGTAGATGGCACTAGTAATACCCCGAACACCACGCCGTCTCGCGAACTGAAAGGGTCGATTGAGACCATCGATGTTAATTCCGCTCAGACTCGCATCTACCAGGGGATCCACTGGCGCTTTGACAACGTCGATAATTAACTCAATCCGGAAGCTGCGAAGAGGAACCATCTATTGAGTCGCACCTAAAGTTCTTGCTTTGCAGCTTCCACGTCTGTGCGTGCTACACTCCTTCCCGTCACACCCAATACTAATTTGCCGTTGATTAATCTCATGTGCCCCTGTAGCTCAACGGTTAGAGCAGCAGACTCATAATCTGTTGGTTCGGGGTTCGAATCCCTGCGGGGGCACCACAAACCAGAACGCAGTAAGCAGGAACCAGGAAGCAGGAAGCACGATGAAGTAGTCACCAGTAGGGCAACCACTCCTGGAAGTTAACAGTTCCGACGAAATGATGTCTCAGAAACTAGAGACTCGGGATTATTCCTCGAAGCGAGGAAAGCTTCGCATTGGGAACGACTGGAATGCCATTACAATCATCGCTCTCTCACAATCGAACCCGCTCAAAGCTATCGCGGAGTTAGTCGAAAACTCCATTGACGCTCGCGCCACAAACATCACCATTGTTCGCGGTCGTAGCGAAAGACGTCACTTTCTTGAGGTCCGAGACAATGGATAGGGGATTCCGCGCGACGAGGAAGGCCGGCCCGATTTTCGCTACGTCGCCACACACATTTGCGACTCCGTAAAACGAAGACTCAAGGTCGAAGGTGTTGCCGGACTCCAAGGCGAGTTTGGCATCGGTCTTCTTTCTTTCTGGACACTTGGGGAGGAACTGGCATTGACTTCGACCGGCGCCGACGATCGCGCATGGCAGATGATAATGCGCAAAGGTGATCCAGGTTACGCTGTCAAAGCAAAACGAGCACTATTCTCCGAGCCGGGGACTCATTTGCGAGTTGCGAATCTACTCGACGGAATTCGTTCACTGTCAGGAGAGAAGATCCAGTGGTATCTCGCTGCGGAATTGCGCGACCGCATTCGACACACGGGTGTGCGCATCACCGTGATCGACAAGATCGCCCGGAAGCAATATGCCGTCGAGCCGCGGCAATACGAAGGGCGCTTGCTGCATCAATTGCCCAATGTTCGCTGCACTCTGGGCGACATTTATGTTGAGCTCTACTTGAATGAGCCTGTTGAGACAAATCGAGTGGCATTGTTTCGAAATGGCACGCGTGTATTTGAAGACATTTCCGTCGTGGGCGAACTCGCGAAACCGCCATGGACCACGCGTTACCTTCAGGGCCACATCGATGCACCTTTCATTAACCTCACTCCGGGCACCCGCAGCGGCATCGTTCACGATGCGGCTTACGTCGCGCTTTTGGATGCGCTTGGTCCCTTGGAAGAGAAACTGGTCGAAATGCTCGAGGAACAACGTCGAGCAGAGGAAGAACATCCAGTCGTGAACTTTTGCAGACAATCCAACGTGCATTTCGGGACGCCCTCCTGGCGCTACCTGCTGAAGAGTACGATTGGTTTGATATTCACTCGCAAGTACAACGTCGGTCAGGGAAAGGTCGCGAGATTGACTCTGGTTTCGAGACTACAGTGGCCGCGCCCGAGCCAGAGCTTAGCGACCGAAAGCAGCGGCAGTTTTTCGAATACGCTGGTCCCCTGTTTAGTGTGGTGGTATCGCCTGCGTCGACTGTCGTGCGCGTTGGCGACCGAAGGACACTGCGAGCATTGCCCTATGATCGAGCGCGACGACGGGTCGAATCGGATCTAAGTTTCGACTGGCGGGTAGTGGAAGGAGGCGGTGCTCTTGATCGTACACACGATCAAGTGGTTAGCTTCCTTGCACCCGATGAACCTGGTCTTGTTCGCGTCGGGGTCACCGTTTCGCAGGGCGACATCGAACGAACCGCGGAGGCGTTGATAACGGTAACGCATGAATTGCTTCCGCAAGTTGGTACAGCGACGATCGATTCCCAGGGTTTGCCCGGTTATACGGTTCTTTATATCGTGATAGCCGCGCGCACGTTACGATAGCGAGGCTCAGCCGTGGGATAAATTTCCCTTTGGCTATTGGTTGCTCGCAGTTTCCTCATGATGTAAAGCATTACTTCGCACACTTGTCTGGTGCCAGTTCCCGCTAAGTTTCCCTTCTCATCTGCTATGGCATAGATATTTCGCAGAGTATCGAGAGGAACGATTTGTGGCTCTACGTGCATTTTATTTCTTCTGGTTCCTCGCGTTCCGTATGACGAATGATTTGGCCTGCCAGCCGCTAAGTCTTAACTCATCAGATCGATTTAGACTCAAAGTAGCGCAGTACCCTTTGCCATCGAATTAAGGGTACTGCTGTTGCAAAAGTCTCTGTGGGCCCCCCGGCCACATTTCCCTGGGGAAAATCTTCGTCTCTAGTCACGGCAAGCAACTATCAGACGCCGCACTTGCGCCAAGGATCCATCACCGTCTTCCTGGCGGAAACGAAGTTAGACTTCTGCTCCTACTTGCGCAGCCGCCTGCGCACTCCTCCTGCGATACCAATCAGTCCAGTTCCCAAGAGCAGTAAGCTGGCTGGCTCAGGCACCTGCGATATAAAATCGCTGCCGCCATTGTCTGGGGGTAACCCCTGAATGTGCGCAGCGACCTGGAATGGACCATGGCCGCCTCCCGGCGCAGAATACACGAGAAAACTCGCCGAATCGAATCCGACAGTTGTCGACGTAACGCTAAATACGACGGTCTCGCCGATATCTAATCTTACGCCCCCCGAATTATCATTAGGCAGGTCAGCGAATATGTCGTATCGACCATCGCCATCGGCTTGAAATTCATCAGATCCAAATTGCCAGCCTAAGGCACCTGGGCTGCCAGCGTTGTACAAACTCCCGTCGGTAAGTCCGATGGCGGCGCAACCACTGAAACATGTGGCGCTGGCGCCAGCCAAAGGGGCGAAGGAAGTATTCAGATAGAGTTCATCAACGAACGCACCGGGATCCACAAGATTGTTCGTAATACTGATCTGAACTCCGCCTGAAATATTTGAGATAACGACGGTTACGTTGCCGCCAGTGTTATTTGTTCCACCGGAAAAATCGCCGCCTGAAAGAACGAACGATACTGGATCTGCTTTCGCGACTGTGATCGAACCCAGCCAGATAACAGCAAAGATCAGGACTGGAGCGATTCTCCGTAAAAATAATAAATGAGACATTTTCTGGACTCCGTTTCTCAATGGGAGTATTGAGAGACTATTTGTGTCTATGAGATCCTAGCCTCTTATATTTCACCCATAGTTCACGTGCACTGAGATGAAAGATTGCTAAAAGGTGCTGCGGGGCAATTGCAGGTCTCCCTTAGCTCATCAAGACAGACCTCGAAACGTCAGGAAATAGACACTTCGCAAAACGCCCGAGAGGGCTGTCAGCTTTGCATGCCTTCAACAGGGCAAAGAACGAGCCACATCGAGTAAGCCACGCTCATAAGAGAGGCAGGAGTCGGGCTCGTAATTAAAAGCAGCCATTTTCCGAACGAATTTCTTAGCGAGGCTGGGGAATCCTTCTTAACGAGTTGTGTGCTTTAGCACAGAGCGGTAGTAGTTCGGCGGCTTGTTTGTCGTATTTTTTGTACAAAGCGTCGAGAAAAGCGCTGGGAACGAATATTGCTCAATTCCAATGTGAACCCCATGAAAACGCTCGATGTCGCACCGGACCTGGAAGCCTTCAAAGCTGAGCAATCACTTCTTATCCTGTTGAATCTCGCTGTTCTTGCTGGACTCCTCTTCGTCCACGTTAGTTTTTTATCTCTCCTCGGCCCGCCATCGAATCTTCTGGTTCTCGTCATTGCAGGGCGGTTCTTGATGTTGATCTGTGAGCTACTCTGGCTACAAAACCTGAAAACAAACCGACGTTGGCCAGTAACGCTATATCGACACTTATCGATCTGGCTGAACATTGGTTTCGCCTTTTTGGCCTCCTACGTAGCGGGCGCTGCGGGCGTATCAGCAATTCCCGACAGCCACTATTCCGTTTTAATGGTGCTGCCAATTATTTCGGCGGCTTTTTATTTCCGGCTGCCTGGAGCCCTCGCCGTTACCGCCGTAGCGATCGCAGTGACGTTTCTAGAAGTTTGGCTTTTCTTTCGCCGACATCCACCAAGCGACGTGAGCGAGTATTTTGAGGCGGCCACGATCAGTCTCATTTTCCTCGTGGTCGGTCTGCTGGTCTGGTTATTGGCGACATACTTACGTCGGGAGCAACTAAAACTCAAAGCCAATCTCGCTGAGCTCAATAGAACGCGAGATCGGCTGGTGACTGAAGAAAAGTTGGCGGCTGTTGGGCGACTTGCCAGCGGAATTGCGCATGAGATACGTAACCCCGTTGCCATGATTTCCAGTTCACTAACAATGGCCACGCGCCAGCCGAACAACTCGCAAATACGGGATGAAATGTTTGAAGTGGCTACTCAGGAAGCTGCGCGCCTGGAAAAAATGACCAGTGACTTTCTCGAATATGCGCGGATAAGAAATCCGGTCACCAAACGGGTGTTTCTGCGCGACACAATGGATTATGTGGCCACTCTAGTTAAGGCAAAGGCGAGCCAGACAAATATCGTTTTCAACGTAGATGTTTCGGAAGATCTTCAGGCCACAATTGATGATTGGCAGATTCAAGGCGCCTTGCTCAATCTGCTCACAAACGCCTTCGATGCGACGCCCTCAGGAGGAGAAGTAACACTCGGCGCTTTCACAGACGTCGATGGCGATCTAGTGATTTATGTCGAGAACTCCGGCGATCGACTCAGCGATGACGTTGGCCAACATATCTTTGAACCTTTCTTTACAACAAAACAGAAGGGGACGGGGTTAGGACTCAGCATTGTCCACAGAATTGCGCGATCGCATGGTGGCAGCGCCACGCTCGCAGTCAATGAATCTGGTCGGGTGCGTTTCACGATTACGATCCCAACCACGAACATAAACCAACGAGCCGCACAGCAGGAGCAAACCGATGGCATGCATTCTCATAGTTGATGACGAGAAGAACATGCGCCGAATTCTTTCGACGATCTTGCAGGGTGAGGGGCATGTGGTTGTCGAAGCGGCAGGTGTTAAAGAGGCTATCGAGCTCGTTTCAAGGGCACAATATGATCTAATTTTAACTGACCAGAAAATGCCCGACGGCAACGGTCTATCAGTTATAGCTGCCGCCAGGGATGCCGACCCATCCTTACCGGTCGTTATGCTTACAGCTTTTGCCACGGTCGACCTGGCTGTTGAAGCGATGCGTAAGGGTGCCTTTGATTTTATTGCCAAGCCGTTCACTCCAGAGGCCCTCTTGTCAGTAGTTAAAAGAGCTATCGAACATGCTGAGTTATTGCGAGAGAACGACAGATTGCGTATCGAGATTGGGCGGTTGGGATTCTCTGACGAGATCTTGGGCAATAGCCCGGAAATTCGGAATTTAAGAGATCGAATCGCAAGAGTTGCTCCTACCAACGCCACAGTTTTGATCACTGGCGAAACTGGCACCGGAAAAGAGCTGGTCGCGCGCGCAATACACAAAGGAAGTGCAAGAGCTAATAACTCATTCGTGGCAGTTAACTGCGCCGCGTTTCAAGAGACCCTATTAGAAAGTGAACTATTCGGACACGAGCGAGGTGCGTTCACAGGTGCGGATCGTTCGCGTCAGGGATTGTTCGAGGCTGCACATCGCGGCACTCTGTTTCTTGACGAAGCAGCCGAGATGTCGTTGTCGCTACAGGCAAAGCTGTTACGCGTGCTGGTGGATGGCCAGGTGCTCAGGGTAGGAGCAACAACCCCGCGAAATATTGATGTCCGACTTATCGTAGCCACTCATCGCGATCTGATGCGGCGAGTGAAGGAAGGACTCTTTCGGGAGGATCTTTACTATCGAATTGCCGTCGTGCCCATTCACATTCCGCCTCTGCGTGAACGCAGAGAAGATATCCCTTTATTGGTGCAACATCTTCTCAGGCAAGTCGCTCACGATTTGAAATTGCCGGTTCGGCAGATTAAGCCAGGAGCCATGAACAAGCTGTTGCAGTATGAGTTTCCTGGGAATATACGAGAGCTTCGTAATCTGATAGAGCGCGCTTGTATTCTCAATCGAGAAAAGGAGATTGATCCCTCAGATGTGGTTCTGGCGTCAGAAGAGCAGAGCAGCCGGAATAACGATTTGTCGGAGGATCGCCTGCAACGTTGGTTAACGGCACTCCCTCCCCACCTGGAGTTGCGGCATATCCTCGAAGAGATCGAACGCCAGCTTCTGGTCAGAGCCCTACGTTCGGCTCACGGTGTTCAGGCTGAAGCGGCACGCTCACTTGAGCTTTCGCGTAGTGACGTGGCCTATAAAATCAGGAAGTATGCGCTCGAGAACATAGAGCTTTCATGAGGTCCTTGTCTTAACATTTGAGGCCGTGTTCGGGCTTCAACAAAATCACTGTTTCTAGCCCTTTTCTTGCTCTCTGACCACAATAAGTCGACTCTAAAGTTACGTATGAAAAGTGCGACAAGACAGAGCAGTCTGTAGAAATTTTCATCTGGGCCTACCTCCACTTTCCCGCTGAACACCTTTCATTTCCAGTGTAAGTAATGTTCGTAAGGGATTTCCTGCGGCACCTCAGTTGCCCTGACAACGGACTGCGAGCAAATTCGCAAGTAGTGAGTTTGTAGTGTCTAAGAAGAGGTACAAGAGATGTTTCCGCCTATTCCGAGTTGGGATGCAGTGCATCCCTTGATCGTACATTTTCCGATTGCTCTGCTACTGGTAGCACCAGTCCTCATTATCGTAGGGATGTTGTTGCCAGGGCAGCGTATGGGATTATTCATTGCGGCTTTTGGTCTGCTAGCGATGGGCACGATTGGCACCTACGTTGCGGTAGCGACGGGCGAGGCCGCTGGTGAACTTGCGGAGAGTACACCCGGGATTGCGGCGATTCTTGAAGCGCATGAGGAGCTGGCAGAAACAACGCGCGTGATCTTTACAGCCCTCACGGTGATCTTCGCAGCAATCCTTTTCGGCCCAACGTTTTTCAAGAGAAGACTCGGACCCAGGCCTTCGCTGGTTCTTATTGTGGCCTTCTTGCTGCTCTACTCTGCTGGGTCTGTGGTCCTGATAAATGTCGCACATGAAGGCGGCAGATTAGTTCACGAGTTCGGGGTGCGAGCTATGGTGACGGCAACGCCGACATCAGCCACACGGATCCCTGAGACCACGAAGCAAGAGAAGCACGATGACGACCATTAATACCCAAGTAGCCTCGTTTGACGCAGTTCGTTCGTCCGAGGTCTATCGCATTAAGGAGCGAGAGGAACTAAGTATGAAATCGCGAACTTCACTGAGAGCTCTCTGCGTAGAGGATGACGACGATACTCGAGTGATGTTAGGCATGCAGCTTGAATCCCTGGGCCTGGAAGTTAATCTGGCCGCTACCGCAGATGAGGCCTTGCGTTGGAGTGAGACAAAGGATTTTGATATTTACTTGCTGGATTCGTGGTTACCTGATCTCGATGGTTATGAACTGTGCCGCCAGGTACGGCAGCGTGTGCCTAGTCCCACAGGTATTCTCTTCTTCTCCGGCGCTGCTCATGAACTTGACAAACAGAAAGGAATTGAGGCCGGCGCAAGAGCGTACGTTTGTAAACCTAACGTTGATGAACTGCTGAATACCTTATCCACCTTAATCGCCGAAGCAACCGCGGTCGGGCCAGAGGCAACCGCGCGGCTGGCACACTTGCCTGGTTAAGCTCGGTTCGTTGATTCATAGAATCAGCCGAGGCGACGGCGACGATCATGGCAGAGGTTTCACAGGAAATGGCAGAAAAGTATGAAGCGCAAAAAGACAACTGCGAAAAATTTGTTGAAGCTCCGAGCAGTGAGCTCCACGAGAAATTCTATGGCTGAAGGAAAAAACGGTGAAGCAATTATCACCCGTCGCAGCGCCCTTCCCTGCATCACTGACGAAGAGTTACGAAGAGCGCTAAAGGACCTATTGGATCTCCCGCAGATTCACGTCGGGGTAGCCGGGGGAATTGTTCGCCACGATATTCGTTAACGCTTCTTAACGTTGACTGCTGGCGAACAGTCGCGAATTTGTTTTGCATACTCAGCGTGAATAGGCAACAGCTGAGTGGTTCAACAACGCCAGCAACAGTAGCACGTGTCCCTTTGATCTTCATCCGCTGTTGCTCGGATATCGTCTGGCCGGGGCCAACAACTCAAAGATGACGTCGCAACTGGAAAGAAGCGTGCTGATTATCGGCGGCGCAGGAGAGTTCGGCCAATTTCTGCGCCAGGACATTCTACCAAGCCTCGGTGTAGTCCACGTCTCTGTGATCGAACGTGATACCCCACGTGAGGATCATCAGTCATCTCTGGAGACCGCTCGTCACGTTGTGCTCGCGACACCGCTGGCTGGTTACGCGGAACGCGCCTGCGAGCTGATTTACCAAAGTCGCACTCTTACTGAGCCCACGACCCTCTGGTTAATCCCCTCGGTTCAGGCAGGTGTTTGGCGAGCAGTCTCCGCGACCCTTGAACTCGTCGCGAACCCTCGTTTGTCTGCGGTGTTCTTGCACCCGATGTATGGACCAAACGGCTTCCGCGAAACTGAGGCAGAAGCGCGGACCTTCCAAAATGTACTCACAGCAACGTACTCAGGTTCAAAGCACCCTTTGGACGATGAGCTAACGGCGATCATCAATATGTTTCTAAACAGATTCAACATACGAACTACGGCTTCCTTCAACCCTGATGAGCATGATCGCGTCACGGCTTACTCGCAGGGCCTCTCTTATTGCGTTGCACGGCTTATGTTTGAGTTTCCAGAACTCGATCAAATAATGCGGGAGAAAATGGCAGACCTGCATCACTCCTTTAGCGGTAACCGCGATCTAATTCTCGACTTCGTTAGGATCAACTCTTACATGCCGCAGGTGATTGCGGCATTTGCAGATGCGTGGCGGCAAACCAACCAGTCTGACTACAACGATGTCTTGAATGCATTTGCGCGTGCCGATGCCGCCCTCAACCAAGGAGCTGATTCCCCAATCTCTACAAAGTGGTACGAGAAGTTGCGAGCAGCAGCACGTGAGAATGCCAGGGCCTAGATGTACTTCATAATCTGTTGGTTCGGGTTCGAATCCCTGCGGCGCGTCAGGTTTGTTTGAATTAAACCGAGTCTGCAATTGTGGTCGTTTTGGCGTGACTATGGCGGGACGGGCGTGCTCGGATGTAGCCGGAACAACCATTTCAGGTCCGAAGCGCCAGGTTCAGCGTTTCGCCGCCTACGTTAAAAAAAATTAGCCGGACAATAATACAGTGTGAGCCTCAGCACCTTCCTTTTTCGCGTATTGAAGAAGGAGGGAAGAATCAAATGAAGAAAAAGCTAGCTTACATCTTGGCGGTGCCGATGCTGTTTTTTGTTTTCGGATTTCAAGGGTCGTGCCGTTCTCAGTGTGAGGAAGTGCGCCAGGAGTTAATAAAGGACTGTAGAGATGACCTTGGGGCAAACAACGAAAGATGTCGGATTGATCAGATGAGGGCCCAAGAAATCTGCCGCGACGAATCCTATCTTCCTCCCGAATAATCCTACTGCTCTAAAGGATGTATGTTCGGTGCTCGGAAAGGCTCAACGGCTGGACTTCAGCTTTTCGCTGAAGCGATACGAACGAAATATTGGTTCAGGGTGAGCCGCGCCTCGCCCTGAATTCTTGATCAGCAAGTTGAAGGCGTAACGCACTGTAATAGAATCACTGAGTTCCAGGTGGCAGCGGCTTCAGACGAATTTGAAAGACTTTTGGCCAGAGTTTGCCGGTCACAAAGAGCCTGCGGCCGGCAGCGTCGTAGGCAATCCCATTCAAGGCCGGATGCAGAGGCTCGGAGGATGACTGCGGAATGAGTGGTTTGAGTCCTGCCAGATCGATCCAACCGGTGACCTGGCCCGAATCGGATTCAATGATTGCGATTCGATCTTGACGCTGAACGTTGGCGTAGATCTTGCCGTCGACGAACTCGAGCTCATTCAGATATGCGACTGGCTCGTTTCCATCGAAAACTTCGAGGTGGCCCAGCTCCGCGAAAGTTTCAGGATCCAGAAATCGAAGTTTGGCTGAGCCGTCGCTCATGATGAGGCGGTTGTCGTCATGAGTGAGGCCCCATCCGTCACCTGGATAGTAAAAAACCGACTGCGGTTCGAAGGACGCAATGTCGTACGTCACGCCGATTTGGTTTCCGAAGTGTCGTCGCAGGTCCTCGAAGAATTTACGCAGGTGCCAAGGGGGCGCATTCCCACGCCTTCTCGGAGTCAACTGGAGCAACCTGCCGCGCCACTCGGTCAAGCCTTCGGCGTAGTCGCCGGGATCCACTGCACGCTGTTGAATGACTTCACCGGTCTCCAGCCGAACCTTTCGCAGCGACGATCGTCCGGTGATGCCGGTGCTTTCATAAAGGAATCCGTCAATATAGATCAGGCCCTGCGTGTAAGCCTCGGTATCGTGTGGGTACTCGCCAACGATCTCGTATCCAAAAACGCTGCCCACAGCCTGCGTTTTGCGTACTGCTACGGGCGTGGGTAGCGCCGTTGTAGAGCGGTGGCGTTTCAGAAGGATTACTGCAATCGTTGCCAGTGCCAGCAATCCGATGACGATTATCCCGATTCGCTTCACGCTCATAACGGTTCGACAATCCACTTTGGTCCTTCGGTGAATTGACCTTCAGGCGTGACCACAATTTCGCCAACCTTATTGCCGTTCAAGAGATCGGCTTCATAACGATTTTTTGCTGTGTCGAGCTTGATAACTTTTCCATCCTTGAGTTCGGTGCGGACTTCGTCGAGGGCAATTTGCTTTATTGTGCCACCGCTTCCGAATCGCGTCCAAGGCCGGAGCGGGAGTTCCTGTTTGAACGAAGAGCGAGTTGGCGCAATTGATGGATGGGATTCTATTTCGCTGGAATATCGGGTGAGTCGTTTTCTGAAATAGAAGTCAGCCGGCCCCTGGCTACTGCCGATGGCGCGATGATGGCGCGGTGGCGTGATGAGATGTAGCAAGATGTAACCAACTTTGAAGGCTGCGGATTCGGTAAATATTGTTACATCTTGCTTGGTCCAACTTCATCAGTGTCCCTCAAGCAGCCTCATAATCTGTTGGTTCGGGGTTCGAATCCCTGCGGGGGCACCAATCAACTGGCGAGTTTCTTGCATACAGTCTTCCTCGTGTTCTTGTGTGTCCAGGGGGAAACCGATAAGAAAGTAGCCTTTCAAATCAAGGACGAATCACAAATAGACTGACACATTGAGACCGAAACAAGATAGTTCCAGCTTCGTCCGAAGCATGCCACAGTTTTTGGGCGGTGGCGCCTAATCTATTTTGAGCATCGTACTCAACCCGACCACCGCCAACTCTCGCTGCGAAGTGCAAACCGAATTGACTCGCATGCAATCAGAGCTATAATCCAATCCGCTTTTTCCCGCCGTCGGTCTTCCAATTGGCTATTTGAAAATCAGCCTGAGGAGGTAATCAGATGTCCAAAAGAACTGGACGCGTCACGACAACCTCACCAACCGAAACCCGAGAATTAGGAAGAAAACTTGCTGGTAGTGTTACCACGGCCATTTTGCTGGTCCTGGCACTGGCCGGACACTCGTTTGCTCAGACGTTCCGCGGCACGATCCTCGGCACTGTTACCGATCCGAACGGAGCGGTAGTTCCGAACGCCACTGTCACAGCAAAGAATGTAGGTACAGGGCTCGAGCGCTCCACCACGACCGACACTTTTGGCAACTACACTCTTGCCGAGTTGCAAACAGGCACTTATGAGCTCAAGGCCCAGGCATCGGGCTTCCAGATTGCAACGGTCTCTAATGTGGTCGTTGAAGTCTCTGCCGAGCGGCGTGTGGATGTCTCGCTCGCAGTGACCGGTGGCGAAACGACCGTGATAGTGGCTACCAATACTTCGGTAGAAACAACCACAAACACACTCGGCGGAACAATCAGCACAAAAGAAGTCGCAGATCTCCCCGTCAATGGCCGCGACTTCACGAAGTTTCTGACGATGGTTCCAGGAGCAACTGGAGATCCATCCGGCGCCACCGATTCGCCCGGATCGTTCGGTCTTTTCAGCGCCAACGGTAATCGTGGACGAGCAAACAACTTCCTTCTCGATGGCACTGACATGAACGATGGTTACCGCAACCTGCCGGCAATCAACGAGGCCGGAGTGTTCGGCACGCCAGCAACAATCTTGCCAGTCGAAGCGATCTCGGAGGCAGCCATACTTTCAAATTTCGAAGCGGAATATGGCCGCAACTCAGGCGCCATTGTTAATATCGTAACGAAGTCTGGCACAAACGATTTTCATGGAGCACTATTCGAGTTCTTCCGTAATAACGCCCTTGACGCGCGCAACCTCTTCAATCCGGAACCCGATCCGCAGACAGCGTTTCGCAATAATCAATTCGGCGGAGCTATAGGTGGTCCAATCATTCGCAATCGCACGTTTTTCTACTTTGCCTACGAAGGCCAACGCGAACGCGTGGGCCTGAACTCAACTGCGCGTGTGCCGGATCCACGCGAGATCGCCGGGCTGGGTGGGCCATCGAATCCCGTAATTGCCGCGTTGCTTGCGCGCAATCCGTGGCCTGCACCCAATCGTCCGCTGCCTTTGTTTGACGACTCGGGAGCACCAAACCTTTTCGTCACGACCCGCGCTTCAAACGATGTGGATAGTTTGATCGGAAAGATTGACCATCAGTTCGACGAGGACAATCAACTAACTGGACGCTACTTTTTTGGCAATAGCAATCAATCGTTTCCGCTGGCAATACTTGGTGGCAACGTCCTGCCCGGATATAACACAGTTACTCCAACTCGCGTAAACGTGGTCTCGCTTTCGTATCTGAGGATTTTGTCACCTACGAAGGTGAACGAAACGAGGTTCGGTTACAACCGATTCCGCGAAGGCTTCTTCCCGCAAGACAGCGACTTCGATCCGCGCACTATTGGTCTGAACAATGGCATCGCCGGTCCGCAGGATTTTGGGCTGCCATTCATTAGCGTGAGTGGTTTCGCCTCGATCGGGTCCACTCTCTCGGTTCCGCGTGCCCGCGTAGATACAAATTGGCAAGCGCTCGACAACTTCTCCTGGAAGCTGGCTCGACACGATCTGAAATTCGGTTACGAGTTTCGCCGCACCTTTGTCAACGCGTTTTTTGATGCCGGATATCGAGGCCGCCTCAACTTCGGTTCACTTGAAAATTTCCTGTCGGGCACTCTAGATGGCGGTCGGTCTGCTCGAGGCGACTCGCGCCGTGGCACATTTCAAAACTCGCATGGCGCTTTCGTTCAGGACACTTTTCGCTGGCGGCCCACGTTAACTCTGAATCTCGGTGTACGCTGGGATTACTTCGGTGTAATTGATGAGGAGCGTAAGCGGTTCAGTAATTTCGATCCGGCGGTCGGCTTGGTCTTGGAAGGCACAGGCGGTCTCAATAAACTTTACGACAGTGACTGGAACAACTTTTCACCACGCATCGGGGCTGCATGGGATCTCAACGGCAAGGGCAAGACCGTGCTACGCGCCGGCTGGGGTCTCTTCTACGATTCATTCTCGCAGGATTTCTTTGTCGGCCAGCTTCCCTTCAATACGTTCAACCCTGGTCCTGCTTACAATCCGGTTGGCCCATCAGCGATTCTGTTTTCATTCTCGACCGTGCCGCAAATTGAGCCCAACGTTCCTATCTATACCGACTTTCTCGATTCGGACGTCTTTGCGGTGGACCGCAACCTTCGCACGCCGTATGTGCAGAACTACAATTTCAACATTCAACGCGAGCTATTCCGAAACGGTGTATTGGAAGTGGGTTACGTTGGCTCGAAGGGAACGAAACTCTTCCGCTACCGCGACATCAACCAACCACCTAACCCGGCTGTGACGACAGCGCGCCCGTTCGACAATGGACCATTTGCGCCTTCAGGGGGAACATTTTTCTATGTCAACCACCTGGAGACCTCTGCGAACTCAAACTACAACGCGCTGCAGACGAGTTTTACGATGCGCAACAGTCGCGGTTGGAGTTCAACAGTCAATTACACCTGGTCGCATTCGATCGACAATGCTTCCGACGGTCAGGACTATGTGGCGAATGCCACGCAGCCTGATAATAGTTTCCGTACGGACCACGAGCGCGGCAATTCCAATTTTGATAGTCGCCACCGCTTCGTGTGGACGTTTAGTTACGACATCCCCAGTTTCGCGCCTTCGCATCCGCGGCTTGGCCAAGGCTGGCAGGTCAATGGTGTGCTCACGCTGCGGAGCGGCAATCCGTTTCACCTGAACTACAACTTCACCGGCGACTTTAATGGTACCGGCGAATTCTTCGGACGCCCGGATCTTATCGGTGACCCGTTTGCCGGTACCGGTGGTGCGGACCGGTTTCTAAACCTCGCTGCGTTCAAGGTACCGTGCACACTTGACGTTGACGGTAACTGTCTGCCCGGCAGTTTTCATTTTGGCAGTTTGGGCCGCAACTCCCTGCCCGGACCGAATTATCGGAATTTCGATCTGTCGTTATTCAAAACGACGGCAATCACCGAGCAGGTGAAGCTTCAATTTCGCATCGAAACTTTCAATCTCTTCAATCATCCGAATCTCTCATCACCGTTGTTGCCAAGTTTCATTGCCGATGCTGCTTTCAATGGTCTCGACGCGGAGGGACGTGGCATAGGTTTTCTGCCCATCACCGTGACGCCAGATGTTGGAATTGGCAATCCATTTCTCGGCGGCGGAGGTCCAAGAAATATACAGTTTGCCCTTAGGCTGCTGTTTTAAGTTGCTGCTCGAACGACCGTTGGAGTAGGCCGAGCGTTAGGAGGACTCGCACTTCTCAATCATCATGCCGGTGTCTGATGTGTGTAACACGTCCGTCATGAACTTTTTGAAATTGCAGACGTGATCAGCGTCAGAAATAACAGTTTCAACTAAGAGTTTAGACTATTCGACCAATGGCGCGAAAATGGCGCGATGGCGTGCTCAGATGTAGCAAGATGTAACCAACTCTGACGGCTGACGATTCGTTAAATACTGTTGCATCTTGTTTGGTCCAACTTCATCAGTGCCCTTCAACAGGTCTCATAATCTGTTGGTTCGGGGTTCGAATCCCTGCGGGGGCACCAATCAACTGCGATTGTTCTTGCGTTTACGTCTCACGCTTTTCTTGATCGTTCTTCCATCCCACGATGGCGAGAAAGATGGCGCGATCCTCATCCGAGTGCGGGTCAAACCATTCACCTGCATACTTGATTCCAACAACCTTATTTCCGTTTTGAGGTTGGTTTAAAGTCATATAGATCTGATTCCTTGATCCACCCTTTGCTAATTTTCTCATCTCCGTATTCAGCCAA
>DATIBJ010000025.1:0-27467 GCA_035457565.1 Pyrinomonadaceae bacterium
GAACTGAACTCTTACCTCGCCGCATGATAGCCACTCCCTGTCGACTCGGCTTCGCACCCATCCGCTACCGCGGACGGTACTGACTGCGATGCCACTGCGTTGACTGATACCGAGCGTTGACCGACAAACTAAAGTTGATCGAACATTCAGCGGCTCGTTGGTTGTAGCTGCCCATCGTACAGCCGCTGATAGGTCCAAAAATTCGACATCACTCGATACACGTAATCCTTGCTCTGAGAAAAACCAATCTCGGGGACGTAGCGTTCAGGTTCCTTTGAGCGCGAGCGGCCCATCCAACGAGTCATGTTGTCAGCACCGCCGTTGTATGACGCGGCGACAGCCTCAGGTTGATTCGGAAATTGTTGAAATAGACTGCTCAGATATTGTGAGCCGAACAATATCGCGGTGTCTGGTTCGTAGAGATCATCCTGACTGAAATTCGAATGCTTCAGCTGAGCAGCTACCTCGCTAGCTGTCGCCGCGATGAATTGCATCATGCCACGCGCTGCGGCTACTGACTTCGCATCCGCCTGGAACCGCGACTCCTGACGCGCAATCGAAAGGACAAATCTCGGATCGACATTTCTCGATGGTGTGTGCTTCAAAAGCGACTCACGATAAGGCACCGGATACAACAGTTCGACCATCTGCCGCGGTGCCAGTTCCAAAACATAATCCGCAGGAACTGTCCGCCAGTATTGCTCTGCAAATCGAACGGCACGGTTCGGTTGCCCAGCTTGCAACGAATACACCGCGACTGTGTAGTCTTCATCAGTCAAAGTTGGACCAGACTTTGGCGACGCAGTGCTCGTTGGATTGCCACCAGCCACCGGAACGGCTGTCGTACGAGCGGCGAGAAACTCTGGCAGGCCTTCATCGTAGAGACCCAGCGCGAGGAGTTGGTTCGCAAGAGCACGGTGCGAATTGTTATCTGTCGGTTCTTCCTTAATCAGTGAAACGATACGAAACGTTCGCAGCTGATATGACGGGAGCTGCGCATAGATATCGCGAAGTTTCGTTAGAATCTCATTGCGCGTCGTTGGATCCGTGGTGACTCGGAGAACAGCATGCGCGGCTACACGAGCACGATCAAAGTCCGGTTGCTCCATAGCATTCTTAATCGCCGCCAGCATCGGTTTTTGCTTTGTTTCCATCGCGGCGCGCGTCCGCTCGGTAGTGGCAAGCTTCAACAGTCTGAGAGACGCTCGCGTTCCGTAGTACTCACTCCGACCGTCTGGAATTCCCAGATACGCCGTCACCGCAGCGTCGAGATCGCCGAGCTGTTCTTTTGTGTATGCGCGCAGGAAAGCGACCTCGGCCTCCGTTGTTCCGCCGGGCACTCGCGTTCCACCCAGATCCGACGAATGCTGCAAGTCTGTTATGTCCTGAAAAACGTCCGCCCAGGCGTTTTGCGAGAGATCGATTCGTAGTTTGGCAAACAGCGCCAGATTCCCTCCAATGTCGTTCTTGAAGAGCGTGCGCGTTTGCTGAGTCCAATCTAAGGCTTCTTTGTATCGTCCGGCCTCATGGAGAGCGTCGATAATATTGAGGTATGGTCGCTCAAGGTTTGGGCCATCTTTAAATCGATCAATTATCGCCTTGTAAGCCGCAACCGCATCGTCGGTTCGCTTCATTCGAACGTAAGTCGA
This sequence comes from Pyrinomonadaceae bacterium, assembly GCA_035457565.1. GTDB lineage: Bacteria > Acidobacteriota > Blastocatellia > Pyrinomonadales > Pyrinomonadaceae > PSRF01. Next base: position 1,650 of record DATIBJ010000025.1, read on the forward strand.
CCCGAGAAACCCGAGTGCATCGCGGGCACTCTGGTTTTGCGGGAATTGATCGGCAACGCGTTGGAAATAGTTGATTGCCTCAGGATATTTGGTCTCGAGATAAAACCCGCGCCCAAGCTGATAGAGAGCATTGGGGACTGCTGGACTCTGCGGGTTTTGTTGAACGATCGCTTCGTAGTGAAGACGCGCGCCCGCAAAGTCGCGATTGAATTGATACACAGATGCTCGCAGTAGCCGATCGGCTTCGGACAATTGCGGAGAACCAGCCGTCCTCTCCATCTGATCGAGTTCGCGAGTGGCTTGGAGGGCGAAGTCGTCAGGACGTGATGCGTCAGGCATTTGCATCAGGATCTTCGAGAACACATCTCGCGCCTCCGCCGTTTTGCCTGAACGCGCGAGTGATTGGCCCAGTAGTAACTGACTCTGGCGCGCGTTTGGAACATTCTTAAAGGTAATACCGAGACGAGCGCTCGTTGCAGCAGCAGTGAAGTCGCCGCTCTCAAAAAGACTTTCAGCAAGTCGCAGTACAGCCGCATCGTAGAGCAGACTAGTTGGCGCAGATGCAACCAATCGTCGCAGGTGTTCGCGCTCCTGTGTTAGATCTCCGGTAGCGCGGGCCATCCGTGAAAGGTGCCAGAGCGCGTACTCCGCAAGCTGAGTATTCCGCGCGACAACGGATTGATAAGCACCAGCAGCGCCAGCGACGTCGCCGGTTTTCTCTGATGCTCGTGCGAAGAGGTAATCGTAATTCTTTGATTGAAGAGAATTCGGATTTGACGCCCGTACCTTCGCAATTTCTGAAACAACAGTGGGCCAGTTTCCTTGTTCGACGGCCGCGCGAATCGGATCGCTAACCGACTGTGCATGAGCGACAGATGCTGTGATTAAGAGAATTACAATGAGAACTTTTGTTTTCCACGGCATGGTTGGATTATGAGCGACTGCGGAATAAATTGCCAAACAGAAAGACTGGGAGCGCGGACCTCCGCGTCCGCACATGAGCGCGAAGCGCTAACAAAGCTGCGCGTCTGACGACGCGTCTGCGGACGAGGACGTCCGCGCTCCCAGATAAGAGCTCTGGATTCTGTGTATAATCGCGGGTAATCATGGTTGCGGAAAATATTAAGTCGGAATCGCAAAAGCGAGCTGAGCTGCTCGATGGTGCGGTTGTCGCTGAAAAAATCAAACGGGAAGTTAAGTCTGAAATTGAACAGATGCGTGAGAGGCTGCATGTTCAACCTGGCTTAGCAGCCGTGCGCGTCGGTGATGACCCGGCGTCGGCGGTTTACGTGAAAAACAAGATCAAGGCATGTGAAGACGTTGGAATCAGATCTGAGCATCTCGCGCTACCCGAGTCGACAACCTCAGACCAGTTGCTGGCACTCATTCAGGATCTGAATGCGCGTGCCGACATCGACGGCATTCTGGTGCAGCTCCCATTACCTAAGGGAATAGACGAGACGCGGATCATCGAGGCCGTTTCGCCAGACAAAGACGTTGATGGCTTTCATCCAGTGAACGTGGGAAAGCTGGCAATGGGCCGGCAATCGTTTGTTCCGTGCACGCCGGCAGGAATAGTAGAACTGCTCGACTATCACGGTATTCAAATGCGCGGTGCGGCAGCATGCGTCGTGGGAAGGAGTCAAATCGTTGGGCGACCAATGGTCCAGCTGCTTCTCCAGCGTGATGCGACAGTAACCATTTGTCACTCGCGAACAAAAGATCTCGCGGCGGTGACTCGTGAGGCGGATCTGTTAATCGTCGCAATTGGACGCGCAGGGATGATCGGAAAAGAACACATCAAGCCGGGTGCAACTATAATTGACGTGGGAATGAACAAACTCACCGAGCCTGCAGAGATACAGGCGTTATTCGGCAGTGACTCCGAATCTCGACTCAAGGCGCTCGCAAAGCGTGGCTACACGCTTGTCGGAGACGTCAATCCATTCGAAGCAGATCAGGTTGCAGGCAAACGGACTCCAGTACCGGGTGGGGTGGGGTTATTAACCGTCGCGATGCTCATGAAGAACACATTGATGGCCGCGAAGCTCCGGATGTCCGATAAACTTTAAGTTTGTCGTCGAGCTCCGACGGAATTGATCGTGTGGAAAGTCGACGACAAACTAAAAGTTTATCGAACATCAGAAATGCTTCGCGTAGGACTGACAGGATCAATTGCGGTTGGGAAGTCGTACGTCTCTTCGGTCTTTGCTGAACTCGGCTGTCACGTACTCGACGCCGATCAAACCGCACGCGAGGTCGTTGAACCAGGAAGCGAAGGGCTTAAAGCTGTCGTCGCGCATTTCGGCAGTGCTGTCCTCACTGATGATGGCAGGCTGGATCGACAGCGCCTGGGAGACTTAATATTCGCTGACGCGCAGCAAAGGCAACGACTCAATTCAATTCTCCATCCCTTTATCATCGCCAGACAGGATGAAGTGATGCGGGAATGGGAACAATTAGACCCAAACGGGGTCGGTATAATTGACGCGGCTCTTATGATCGAATCCGGAGGCTATAAACGATTCGATAAATTGATCGTAGTGCACTGCCGTCCGGAAGTTCAGCTTGAACGTCTAATGCTGAGAACTGATCTGTCGCTGGCAGAAGCACAACAGCGAATCAGTTCACAGATGTCACAGGAAGAAAAACAGAGATATGCAGACTATTTGATTGACACGTCGGATGGCTTTGAAAGTACGCGGCAGCGCACGGTTGAGGTTTATCAGAAACTGCGCGAGATCAGACGAGCTTTGTGATGGCGTTTCGTAAGAAGGAACAGTGGCTCTTTAATCGGCATAAGAACTGGCGCTCGCTGGTGCTTTTTGTGCTATTTCTGGCGCTCGCTCTGACTCACGTCGGATGCTTCGGTGAGGAAACTCCGGCAACGTATTACGGCAGGGTTCTCGTACCGCGGGCACAGGAATTCCGCTGGAGCGATGGCGGAATCCCCCAGACATTCGACCCGGCCTTTGCTGCTGCTCCTCCAGATACAGATGCAGTGAGAGCGCTGTTTGAAGGTCTGACCGATTATGATTCCAAGACGTTGCAACCCGTTCCCGGTGTGGCTACGCGATGGGAATCAGCTTCTGATAATCGAATCTGGACCTTCTATCTTCGGGAAGATGCGCGTTGGTCGAACGGTGAGCGCGTTACAGCCAGCGACTTTGTTCGTTCGTGGGAGCGTACGTTCCGAATTGGCCCGCTCGCTCCCCACACAGAACTGCTGGCAAACATCGAAAGCACTCCACCAGCTATTCCCAACAAAGAACCTGAAGCGACCGCGAGTACTTCATCATTTCCTGCCACTGCGAGACTCGGACTTGAAGCAATTGGCGACAATGTGCTGCGCGTACATTTGCGGCGATCGGACCCAAGTTTTCCCTCACTGGTGGCCCATCCTGTGTTTCGACCAGTGAAGATTGCCGAATCAACCGAGACCAGGAGATTGGAGCCAGTCGATCTCGTATTCAATGGAGCGTTCCAGCTTGCCGCAACCCAGCCGGACCGCGTCTTACTCGAACGCGCGAAAACTTATTGGGACGGTGCATCAGTTTCGCTGCAGCGAGTCGCTTTCGTGAATTCTCCAAACGCTGAACTTGCATTGGCGGCTTATCATTCAGGTGAAATTGACGCAGTGACGAGCGCCGCTTTTGAACCGTTAGCACTGAAGTTACTGGCGCCCTATAAGGACTTTCGTCGCTCCACCTTCGGCGCTTTGACTTACTACAGCTTCAACACCTCGAAAGCGCCATTCGACGACGTTCGCGTGCGGGAGGCTTTGGCAATATCGATCGATCGTGAGCGGGTTAGCAGAAACGATCTGGGTGGTGCGACAGAAGCGGCGGGAAAGTTTCTGCCGCCTCAGATGTCAGGAGCAGAGCCCGTCGTTGCGAAAACCGATCTGTTGGAACAAGATGCAGAACGCGCTCGGAGTCTATTGGCTGCGGCAGGTTATCCGAATGGTGAAGGTTTTCCGGTTATCAGATTGCTGATCAATCGAAACGAGCAGCAGAGGATCGTAGCGCAGTCCATTGCGTCAATGTGGTTGACTACTCTCGGTATCCAGTGTGAGATCGTTATTAAGAATTGGGACGAATATGAGGCCGCGTTAAAGGCCGGCGACTACGACATTGTGCGGCGCGGTGTCGTTATGCAAACAGCCGATGAACTAACCAATCTGCGTTTGCTGTTTCCCATTGATCGTCCACTTGGGACGAATGCGAACTTAAACAATTCGTCCACTAATACTTCAGCGCCTGTGACAGGCAAACGCGAGGTGCCGTCAATCGAGTCTGAATCACAGGCCTTGAAAGAGTTGAAGGCGATGCCGATTTATTTCGCTTCAGCTTATTCGTTAGTGAAACCATACGTGTCAGGGTTTGACGCGAATGTTTTGGACGCACCATCACTCAAACGGACCAGCATCAACACGAATTGGACGCAGCCAAAGCCGTAGATCTTTCCTTCCTGTGCGAGATCGCTCGCGATGATTCTTCCTGACAATCAAGCGAATAGAGAACGCGCTGCCAGAACCATCGCAGCGGGTGGTCTCATCGCTTTTCGCACGGACACCTTCTACGGGCTCGGTGCTGATCCACTAAATCCCCCGGCGATTCGACAGATCATTGACCTTAAAGGGCGAGAAGGGAAACCGATCCTTCTGCTTATCTCTGATTCGGCTGAGGCGGATCGATTCATTGCCGATCAAAATGCGCAGTTCAAGCTGCTAGCAGAGTTTGTTTGGCCTGGCCCACTGACGATTGTCTCAGCCGCCAACCCCGGCCTCTCAAATGATCTGACAGCTGGTACAGGCACGATTGGAGTGCGTTTGCCAGATGACGCTTCGCTTAGAGATTTGATCAGGCTTTGTGGCGGCGCACTAACAGCGACTAGCGCGAACCGAACAGGCGCTGCTCCAGCTCGGAAGGCAGAAGAGGTCGCGGGTTATTTTCAGGCTGGATTAGATCTAATTCTCGACAGCGGAGGGACAACCGCAACCGCAGCATCTACGGTTGTGGACGTGAGCAAATCCGTTCCTCGAATAATTCGTGAAGGCGCGATTTCGAGGACTCGTTTAGGAGAGATCCTTGGACAGATCGAGTGATCGCGCGTTTTACTGTGCAATTCGTTACACGGGCAGTATTCGGACGCATCACCCCGTCACGTCTCGCAATCGTCAACACAGTGGTGAACAGTCAGTACCGTCACGTGCTTGATGAAAGGACCACCGACATGAAGTGGGTGGTCTCAAAGGTCGGTGGTGTTTCTACAATCCCTTGTGAGTTGTTGCTGGTCCTGCACCACTCCCGTCAAAGAACGGTCGCAGTTCGCCGACGAACTTGTCAGTATTTCGTATGCTTCTCAAGACGATAACAATTGCGTCACTCGGAAAACCCGATTCCAGCGTGAACGTGTAACCGGCAAACGCATCCCCGGCATCATCAATACCCCAGAACATGAAATTGTTATCGCTCATTAGCAGCAGCTTCTTAGCAAATCCGAGCGGGTCTTTTGCCTTATCAATGTTGATGTATCCGCCTTTGTAGTGCGGGTAAATGCGGAAGCTAATAGTCTCGTCCTTCGTCACGCTGATCACCACCTCCAGATGTTCAACGTGACTGAAGTTCATGCCGGCTTCCATGGTTCCAACAAAGTTATAAGGGTTTCGCGTTGCTTGCCGGAAAGTTGTATTCACGTCTTTCTTTTGTCCGGCTGTTTCAAGCAGCTGTCGTAGCTTTTCGCGCGTTGCGTCGCGCGCGGCATCGTCCTGGGCATTGGCCACTGCAGACATACATGTGAGCGAGAGGAGCAGTAGGGGAAACACGAGTAAGCGCTTCATTGCGGATCGGGCCTCCATTTGGGATTACTGGTTTGTTGCCGTCAGGTTTCGTACAAAACTCCAGTCGCCGCTTGCATTAACCTGGATATTTTCGACGTTTTTTCGGGCGATGACGATGTTTGCCTGATACCAAAGCGGGAAGACTGGCAGGTCGCGGCTCACAATCGCCTGAATCTGTGAGTAGAGTGCGCGCGCCTTCTGGCGGTCAAATGTATTAACTGCTTCTTCCAGCAGTGCGTCAAGTTCTTTGTTGCTATAACGACTTCGATTTCTGGATGGTCGACTTTCAGTGGGAATCTCAGAAGTAGCAAATAAGTCTTTGTAGAAGATCGGATCCTGGTTGCCGCCGACCCATTGACTGTAGGCGATCTGATAATTGCCACGCTTGATTTCGTCAAAGAAAGTGTTCTGTTCAGGCGTCACGATCTCAACGGGAATACCAACGCTCTTAAGGTAGTTTTGGATCACACCAGCGTAATTACGACCGGCTGTGCTACTCCCCGACACCTTATAAATGATCGGTTTTGGGAACCTCATTTGAGGTCCATCACCGTCCGGATCTTTAAAGCCCGCCTCGTCGAGCAGTCTCTTCGAACTAGTCGGATCGTAAGAATAAGTTTGGCCGGGCGTGTAGGCCCATGATTCTTCCGGAATGATCGAATGAGCAATTTTGCCGTAGCCTTGCAGCAAGTTCTTAATCATGCTCTCACGATCGATTGCATATGCAATTGCTTGCCGCACCTTCACGTTATCGAGCGGCGCTGAAGATGTGTTAATGGTAAGCAGGTTCACATTCGAACCATTAAATTGAAGAACTTTGAGATTTGGATTTTGGCCCAACTGCTTCGCCGCGTCGGGTGAAAGGCTGGTCGGCAGAGGCGCAATATCCACGCCGCCGGCTTGCAACTCTGCCTGCAGCGCATTCATATCTGAGATCACGCGCACCCGGATAGATTGAAGCTTAGCCGGGCCTTCCCAGTAATCGGGAAACGCGGTGAGGTCGACTACCTGCTGCGCGTTGTCGTAGTTGCCGAAAACGAATGGTCCCGTGCCCAGCGGATGAGTTTTTTGTGACTCGTAACTGTCCTTGGGAATGATCGCGACAGGAACCAGGTTCGACAGCAGTCCTACCCACGGCTTAGTGAGAGTAACTACGACGGTCTTCGCGTCCGGAGCCTCGACGCTTTTGATGAGGCTGTGTTTATCAGCGCCCGCGCCTTCATAGAAACTCGCGGATTTCGCGAAGTCTCGGGAGAACACGGTATCGAGCGTATATTTGACATCAGTCGACGACATTACACGTCCGTCGTGAAACTTCACGCCGTCGCGCAAGGTAAAAGTGAAGACAAGGCCATCGTCGGAACGTTTTACATCAGAAGCAAGCTCAGGTACGTAATCAAACTTGTCGTCTTTCTTCACCAGTGAATTGAACATGAGAGTTCGAACGCGTTCACTGGCCGCATCAACTGAAGGCGAGCCGATAGGATCGATTGTTCGCACGTTGTCGCCGAGCGCGATTACGAAGGTATTACTCCGGCGCCGGCAGCCGCCCGACAGAACAGAGACGGCAAGCAGCAGGGTCAGCAAAATCGAAATCCAAGTCCTCACTTAAGGGTGCCTCCGTACGTGTAGTTCAGCTTCTCATTCAATTTCAGAATGTGGGTTGATAGAGTTTGAAAACGCGCGAGATCGAATGGAAGGGGTGGCTGAACGATTGCCTTTGTGGCTGCTATTCGTCGCAGCGAGCTGCGCATGCGATCTTTCGGGAGTCGTCCTTCTTTCGCCGCAGACATCAGCGATTGATAACCGCGATAAATTTTGTCCGGCGAGGCACAGATCAGCAGCATGTCTTCGCCGGCTTTGAATGCGCGTAATGCCGCTGACTCAATATCGCAGTGGCGCGAAATTGCTCCCATTTCAAGATCATCCGTGACTACGAGGTGTTGATAGCCAAGCTCCTGTCTCAGCAACTGGGTCACGATGTTGTAATTCAATGACGCTGGTTCGAGGAGCCCGCCTGTCATCTCCTCATGAATATCGATGTTGGGAAAGCCGCCGTGGCTCACCATCACGCACCGCACGCGGTCGTCCTTGCGTTGGAATAACTCGATGTAGGGTGCGAGGTCTTGAGCGATCAGGTCGTCGTGAGAAAGTTTCACGACGGGCATTTCTTCGTGTGAATCAACTTCGCCGGCGCCAATGCCCGGAAAGTGTTTCAGACAACCGAGACAGCCAGCGCCTTGAAGTCCACGCATATAGACCGTCGTGTATCCCAGCACCTCGCCCGGCGACCTACCGAAAGAGCGCGAATACAATCCGTTGGACAGGAGATCGCGATCTTCCGTCATGATTGACATCACGGGTGCGAAGTTCAGGTTGAAGCCAAGTATCCGTAAAACTTCGCCTGTGATACGACCGAGTGCCCGCGCTGCGGCAAGGTCACCGTGTTGCCGGATCGTTCGCGCAGACGGCATTGGTGTAAATATCTTGCGCAGGCGATCGACTAATCCGCCCTCCTGATCAATGCCAAAAAGCGGCGCCGTCGCCACAAGCTCACGCACGCCATCAAGCAGCGAACGCACCTGATCAGGTCCAGCGACGTTGCGCCCAAAGATAATTACCCCGCCAGGTTGAATTTCGGTTATAAGGTCACGCGTCTCCGCGTCCAGTTCGGTTCCCGGAAGACCTATGAAGAAGAATTGCCCGATCTGTTGTTCGAGTGGAAGTGAATAGAATGAATCAGCGGCCATTTATGATCAATACCAGTTTTCAGCTCAACCGAGTGACGAACATTCAGAGTTATTGCCGATTGCCAATTGCCGATTGTCGATTGGCTAGCTATTTAGCCGTCGGCTATTCGGTCGTTGAATCGTGATCAAGTTGATTGCAGTACGTTTCCAATCAACAATCGGCAATCGGCAATGACTCTGACTGTTCGCCATTCGGTTGAATTATTAAACCTGAAACCCCGCTTGGGATCAGTCGCGAAAAGTGTAGCACGCCAGACTGAGAATCAATATTTATATTTCCTTCTGTATTTAGTATAACGACTCTATGCCGCGCGAAATCACCGATCGGGAGCGCGTAGTACAGTCTGTCAAAACCTTAGCGCCCACGTCTGAACTTTTCGACGAACAAAACGGTCGACAAAAATACGAGAGCGATCTCGAAGTAATCGTTCAGGGGCGCGACTATGGCAATGGCAAACGCGTAGGCCCTTACGTCAGGCTCCTCGAATATGACGCAAATGAGCAGATCATGCGTCAGGGCGAGTGGGGTGGAAATACCTTCTACATCGCCGTCGAGGGCACGCTTGACGTCGAGGTTAGTGATGAAGCTGGTGGTCAAACGAAGATCGGCGAGTTGCAGCCCGGAACGTGTTTCGGCGAAATGGCGCTTCTCGCCGGTATCGAGCGCAACGCCACAATCTCGGTTCCTTCGGGCAATAAAGCAGTCGTGCTCGAAGTGGACCGTCCAGCGTTAAGAATACTTCGCAAGCTCCCGAAGTTCGGACAGATTCTTGACGACACGTATCGGGCACACGGTCTTGGACGCGTTTTCGAAGATTTACGATTGGGTGGACACAACATCAGTGATGACTTACTGAAGGAACTAAAGCGAGTCGCCCGCTACGTGGTTTACGGAAAGCACCATGTACTCTGCCAGGAAGGTACGCCGATCGATCGCATCGTGCTCATCAAGAGCGGTTGGACCAGACGATCGCACGGAATTCCTGTTCATCCGACCTCTACCGAGGTCGTGATGGCTTTCGGTGAGTCGATCAGTGTCGATTTTCTCGGTGCAGGGAAGTGCCTCGGTTTGGAAGGAGTAAAGGAGCCAGAACGATGGAAGTACTCCGCCAGTGTGATGGCGCGTACGGAAGCGCTTGAGATACCGCTGACAACTTTCTCTAACGAACCGAACCTAAGAGGAGAACTAGCGACGCTGTTCTCCAAAATCTGCGGCAAAGAGGAGTTCATTCCGAACCCACTCGACAGCAACGCCGATATTCAAAGTCTTAAGTCAGCGGAACAAGAGATCGCGACCGGTGTAGTTGACGGTGCAAACCTTCTTGTGATGGACATGGATTTGTGTGTCCGCTGCGGCAACTGTTCGCTGGCGTGTCACAAAGTTCACGGCCAATCGCGTCTGTTGCGTCGCGGCATTCAGATCGAACGTCCAGTCGCAATAGGCAAACGACGTCTGCAGCACGCTTTATTGCCGCAGGTTTGTATGCATTGCAAAGATCCAGAGTGTCTAACCGGCTGTCCAACGGGTGCGATATTTCGCGATCCGTTGGGGCAAGTCGACATCCATTCCGAAACCTGCATAGGGTGTTTTGACTGTGCGACGCAGTGTCCCTACGACGCCATCACGATGGTGCCACGCGATGTTCCCGCACAATCGTTCAGCGCAGTAAAGACGATTAAGAATCTCTTAAGACTAAAACCAACTTCGGTTGAAGCCATTGCAAACGGCGACGATGTTGTCGCCATTAAGTGCAACCTGTGTCAGAACACTGGGCTGAACCCTGCGGGTGCGAAACGCCAGGCTTACTCTTGCGAAGAGAATTGTCCGACAGGTGCGCTCGTGCGTGCTAATCCACTCGAATACTTCACTGAGGCGGGCGCTGCTCACGGACTGGTCTTCAAGGATCAGACGCACGCGATTGGTCGAAACATCCATAAGAGCGATCCACTCGCACGTGTCTGGCACCTCATTGGAGGCGTGGTTGCCGTCGCGGCGTTCGGCGCCGCAATCATCGGCTTGGCAAGGTTTGGTTTCGATCAGCCGATCTTTAGTAGCTGGTTAACCATGCGCTGGCTAACAGGACTTGCGGGTCTGGCCGGAATAATCGTTGTAATGACTTACCCGATCAGGAAACAAATCTACAGACGCCGAGCGGGAGCATTGCGTTACTGGCTGATCGTCCATAGTTACATTGGGGTCGTTGCGGGTCTTGTGCTGTTGCTACACAGCGGCACCCAAACCGGTGGTCTGCTTACGACTGTGCTTTATGTAACGTTTGATATCGTGATTCTTTCAGGGCTCGTGGGAGTCGTGTCTTACTTGATCGCGCCGCGCATCATGACGCGCATCGAAGGGGAACCGCTTCTGGTGGAGGATCTGGAAGCGCGGCGTACTGAGCTGGAGGAAGAACGAAAGGAAATTCTGAGCAAGTGTGAAGGCTGGGTTCGCGAGGAAATAGAAGAGCGCATCTATCCGCGCTTTCTAAGTCGTGGATTTCTATTTCGACAGATCTTTAAACGGCAGGAGCTGAAAGCATTGCTGGCCCAGGCGCGTGAACAATTCAAGGAGCAGACAGCACGAATTGCGACGGACGACGAACGTGAGCTGTTGATCGCCGCGGTCGAGGCGGCCGTCACTCAGCGGCGAGTTGATGCACTATTGCTGTTGCACAAGTCACTGCGCGTTTGGATTCCGCCACACGTGATCTCAACTGCCTTGATGCTTGCGTTAATGACGGTTCACATCGTGCAAGTTGTTTTCTTCAAAATCAGGTAACCGAACCCGCGATGGCAACACGCAACAAATACGTAATCGTCCGCGATGATCTGCTGACCGATCCGGTCACAATGTTTACGGAGGGCCTGTTAATTGGGCGGCTGCGGGATTGTGAAGTTCTGCTAAATCACCCGTCAGTGTCGCGCGTTCAGGCCGGCATAAAGCAGATCGACGACGACTACTATCTTTTTCCGCTGCGATCGGGAAATCCTGTGCTGCTCAATGGAAGGTTAGTCACCGAGAACGAAGCTCTTGCGCCTGGAGACGTGCTGAGAGTTGGACCCTTCAAGCTCGAGGTTGACGACACTGAAGAAGCGCTCGTGCTGCGTGTGTCGCTTTTGATTGGCACAGTCCCATCAGAAGTTGATGTAAGTAGTCCAGGTCTGAGTACTGATAATCTCTTCGTTCCTCCAGGAGGTAAGAAGCCGGCTCAACCTCGTGCAGCACCGGTTGCGGGAACGAAGGCGCTCGATATCTTTTGGGACAAACGAATCCGCGAAGCAGGAAAGATGGTGCGACCGTCACCGCTGTTTCCCAGAAGCAAGCGACGCTCGGGCAAAGCACAGTTTAACTGGTTGTCGACCACAGATCTGACTTCACGCTGGCCTATCAGTTTCTTCGTGTGGTCGGTGTTAGTGGTTGCCGTACTCGCGGTGGTGGCAGCATATTCTTACACCAAAGCCTATACGCCGGGCCCCCTATCAAAATCCCACGCGACGAACGCAATGAGTTTGACTCCACCGATCGCGGTGCGCGCAAATGCTGGAGCTTGCACTGGTTGTCATTCGTGGCAAGGTCATGTGGAAGAGAAATGCGCGGCGTGTCACAACACGGAGGCTTTCGTGGCCACGGTGATTACGCCTCACGAAGCGGCTGGTATCAGTTGCGTGGATTGCCATTCCGAACATCACGGCAACGACTACAGCGCTCGTGAGGCGGCGTTGGTCTCATGTGCCGGATGTCATAATGACGCGAATCAGAAAACATATTCAGGTAAACGCGTGTCGACTCCGCATGGTGGGACCTTTGGTTATCCCGTTGTGAACGGTGTTTGGAGTCAGAAAGCGGTGAACGAGGAGGAATGGGATCTCAGAAACATGTTGGTGAAGCGTCTACCGACCGACTCGGACGCGAAATGGCGGACCAAACAGTTTCATGCTTTTCATAACGAACGTGTGAAACTGCTACCGGGGATGCCGGGCAGCTCTGAGGGGAATCTGTCGTGTTCGAGTTGCCACAAATCATTTGATCCGCCTGACCGCGAGACTCCACGAACAAGATGTGGTTCATGTCATAACGGGCTAACTGCTGCTGAAACCAATCGTGTCTTGATCGCGGCCGAGAAACCCAACTGCACGTCCTGTCACATGCAGCACATAAAGGACAAGAGGCGTTGGGGAACGCCGATGCTGAGTATTGAGTGAAATCATTGCCGATTGCCGATTGCCGATTGCCGATTGTCGATTTGACTGCGGTATATACTTCCGCGCTCTGGTCAAGTGTTCGATAACGGGAGTTACAACCAGTCCAAATTGGCAATCGGCAATCGGCAATGGTTTAGTTCACCGGTTTATGACACGGAATACAGTCATTCGATCCGGCCACTTTGCCTTTTAGTGCAGGCCGTGCAGCGATGGCCCGGTCGTGGCAAAGATTGCAGTTGAGGTGATAGGCGACTTCGTTGTTTAGCTTGGTAGGTGCGGGTTTATCAGGGTATTGAACGGTTGGCATTGGCGCGCTGTCGTCGCCGGTCTGCAGGTGACAAGCGCGACAACTCTTTACCGCTTTTGAATCAGCTGCTTCCAGTACCTTCGCCGTCAAAACAACCGCGCGCTCTGACGTCTTCAAAGGCGCTTTTAAGTCAGCAGCAGGTTGATCTGTGTGATGACACTCGATGCAAGTGAGTGGAGCGGTGCCGGCGGGATTGTAGTTTTTGATTGAGTGGTTCTCGTGGTTGAAGGGAACATCACCGTATTTATCTGATTGGCTATCCTTGGAAAGAACAATATCCTTCGGTTGCGTCTTACTCTCGCGTGGAGGCGTTTGTTGGTCCTGCGCCGTCGTGGCAGGGGTTGAACCTGCGAGCACAACTCCAAGACAACTCAGCGCCAAAACCGCAATGATTAATAACTTCATTTGAACCCTTCTCTGCTGTTGGAATTAGGACTGGAGAGCACCGAGTTCGAATCTTAAATACGGCCCAGCAAGAGTGTCAATTTTTTTATGTCCGATAAACTTCAGTTTGTCGTTTGGTGGGGTAGGGGCAACTGCTTTCAGGAACCAGTCAATGCAAATTGATTCCTGAATGCAGTTGAAGCCACCTCACCAAACGACAAACTGAAGTTTATCGGACATTTAATTCGGCATACGGAACGTGGTGCCCGAGTGACACCGGCGGCAATCCTTGAACGCCAAGTCTCCACCAAACGATCGCCGTCCATTGTGACACGTAACGCAGTTCATTCCACGGCCGGCAGGAAAATGTTCTGCAATTCCCGGTGAACTGACTTGCCTTGATTGGGCGGCGCCAGCCGTCACCTGATGACAATCAGTACAAGCCAGGCGCTGGCGTGGACCATGTTCAGCATGACTGAATGAATAGCGAAATGCGCGCGCGTTCGTTGATGTTCGCGCATATCTCTTCTGCTCGTGACAAACTCCGCACGACGCCATTTCACGACCGCTGGCGGTTTTGCTGTTCGGAGTGTGGCAGGAATAACAAGCAGTGTGCGCATTCAGATTCGCGGGAATTGTGAATCCCAGGCCTCGATTGACTGGTGTGCCATGGCACGCTGCACAACCGTTCTTCGGACGCGCCGCCGGCGTCAGGTGCTGCGCATGATCAAACTTGACGTTGAATGCTTCGTTAAAATCCGCAGGAAAGCTTTTCAACGGCGGATTGCCCCCGCTCGTGTTGGAGTGACAGATCATGCACATTGGAATCGCTGGAGTGGTGAACTGTCCAAGATGACAACTGGTGCATGCTTTATGACCGGGGAATCGCGGCGTGATGGAGTTGTCTGAACTTCGATCGTGACAGTTTGTGCAGCCGAGAGATGCGTGTCGCTGACTCGAGTGCAGGAACTTTGAATAATCTTGATTTGGATCTTGAGCGTATGCGGCCACGGTTGACCGCACACTATGACCTCCATTGACTAAGGCTGCGAGGAGGAATGCGACTCCTGGTGCAGCCCAAACAAATGCCCTGCGCTTCTTCGAAAAGAGTTTGAGTTCGGACGAGCCTTTCATTTGATGTCCTTGCGCGTTATGGCCGGTCGTTCCGCAATCAGATAGTGTCGCGGCGGCGGGTCCCGTCTGCCGACATCAGATGTGTGGCAATAGACGCACACAAAGGCAGGGTTCTTGTCGATCGCAGCAAGCTCCTTACTCACGTCTTGTCGTAAACCATCTTTGTTGTGGCATTCCGTACAAGCGGTAATTGGTACATCCGGTTTCAATCCGCGCAACGTTGCTGACTTCGTTATATTGATGTGGCAGGTAGTGCATTCAGCTACGTGATTCTTTTTTTCCCCGCCGCGCTCATGATTGAACTTTAAAGAAATACGGACGGGGCTGTTCCGAGCGACATAAGAATTGGCGGCGCGCGCGTGACAACCAGCGCAATTGCCGGCGATAGGCTGCTGCGATTTCCAGTGACAATTGAAGCAGGCGGCGTGACTGGATGGTGCGGTTTTGAAGCTGGCCGTGTCCGGAACAAAGCCGTCAAGCCAGCCAGTGTTTGGCGGCTTGACTCCGCCAGTTTGCTGAACATGACAGATCGTACAGTTGTTGTAGACCGCGCCCTTGTCGTCGACGAAATGATTGAACGCGGTGCGCCTGAAGGTGAATGACTTTAGACGTGACGGCGGCTGCATTCGCGCGATCACGTCCTGGTGTTTGTCATGCGGAAAAATAATTGAGAACTGCAGGCTGTTGGCGGGATTACGAAACGGAAACCGAGCGTCATCACGTGGAGAGACTTTGGTGTGACACACCGAACAAATCGCAGGGCGGTCGGTTCGGAAGAATTGTGGGCGATGGCAACTTACACAAGCCGCATGGTCCGGATAGTCCGTTATGTCGGGATGCGACGCGGTTTTCTGCCAGCCCTCGCTGGGAATCTTGTGGCAGGTGTTGCACTCCGCCTGATGTTTCTTTGTCGCATGCGAGAATTTGGAATAGTCGATTGCAGGCGGACGAGTTTGCGTCCGCCGTGGAGTCGGTCGCCGTTGCGCCGCGATCGAGACGGAGCAAAATAAAACTGAGAGATAGACGATTAGGATGCGTCTAGGTATCCAAGTTTCGGTCATTGGCGCGGCATATTCGATTAGGAGTGTAATGTTTTTAGTCGTCGCTGGCTGCCACTTTTTTCCGGTCGGACGAGCGGACAACACCTGACCGGTCTTGGTCAGTCACAGTTCCGCTCGTCCAAACGGAGACGAACTAAATAGATCGCTGCTGAGCTTTGCCTCAAAAGTCGATTGGGGCGGTAAGAAGTTTCGTGTTTAGTTCGTGTGGCTTCGTGGATCGTTCCTATTGTCCAGAGAAACAAGGACGATCCACGAAGTCACACGAACCAACACGAACCAAAAATACTTCCGACTCGAGCTAGATGTAACTTTTGAGGCAAGCCTCTGCTGCTGTTAACAGTTCACACCTACGGTGTGAAATAAAGTCACTTCTCGCAAACGGGCATCGGTTGTTCGACGCCGACACATTTCACGTTCCGGTCCTTCCGATTTGAAATCAGATAGGGCTTCTCTGTCGCTAAATCCCCGGTCTTCACCTGTACCTCGCAATTCCACGTCACACTGTTCGATTCGATCTCCGCAGGTAAGAGGCTGGAGACAACGTAGGTGCCTGGAACAAGATCGGTGAAATACGCGGTACCATTTCGATCGGTCATTACCGACAAGACCCTTGTTCCACCGACTTCAACTTGCTTAATGATCGTCTGCAGTTCGCTTTGGCGATTCTTATAAAAACCATCGCGCAGGTTGTCAGGTATGTTTGTTGTCAGCCACTTCCGCGCAAGTTCTCGATTCCCAAGTTCTTTCTCGCCTTCATTCAATGCGCGAACAAACTCGGGCACGGTTTGTGGCCCTTCCACATCTTCCTTCGCGATTTCACGACAGTAGACAGATTCACAGTCGCTCTCTTTTAGCCAATTGATCAAAGCGGGGCTGGCGCCCAACCGGGTATAGTAGCAATCGCGTGTAACGACCGGACGCTTCTCAATTGCCTCAACCAGACTTCGGTTTTGTTCGAGACTTCCGGGCAGGAGAAAGAAACGCTTGCGTGCGAGTCCCTTTGTCGTTTCACCGACCTTCACTCGCACGCGAAGACGAAGAACGCCGGTTTTAGCTTCCTGAGTTGATCCAGTTGTCGCGAGAAAAAGAAGTACAAATGCGACGACGATCAAAGCCTTCGAAATGCGTGTCGCGAGATTAGGCATGGTGGCGATTTTCACGTGGGACACAGTCAGCACCGAAACGCGGTAGCGTCGGGTCGTGCACGTAGCATTCAACATCGCGTCTAACGAACATGACCCGACGCTACCGCGTTTCGGTACTGACTGTGTCCCACTTCGTTGAGCATTCTACAAATTCGGGCTGCGTGGAAACTTCAAGAACGGCAGCCGAACACCTCTTACAAAAACCTGATCAGATCGAATTTCCGCTGGAGGCGACACGCCATTAGCACCTGCGGCTGCGATCAGATCGTCCTGGTCGATTCCATCGCCGCTGATTCCAATGGCTCCGACAAGTACACCGTTTTTATAAAGCGGAACACTGCCGGCGAAGATCTGCATGCCATTCGGAAGATTTGGAATCGAGGTGCAGGGCGTTGGAGTGCCTCCGAGCGCAAGTAGGAAATTTGTCTTTACGAGATCGAGTTGCAGTCCAACATTGAACGGACTCCACTGTGGGATAGCGTTGCTGAATGGTCCTGCGCTTGTGTTGTCGATTCCGTCAGGGAAAAACGGCCGGTGTAGAAATCCGATAGCACGATCCGAAAAAGCCGTTGCGCCCGACAGTGCTAATCCGTCTGTCGATGCGCGCATGACGTAAGAGCCGAACCCGGCGGCAGTCAACTGCAAACCTGCCGTCGCACTCGAAAAGAAGGCAGCCCCTCTTGCTTTCTGTACTGCGACGTCGAAACCAAAGACAGGCGCATCCCTCTGACGGAAGATCCCAAGCACTTTACCGCCCGCATCAACCACAGCAATCGACACACGTGCGTTGCTGCCCAGGGGTTGACGAATAGCAGCACGAGTGATGTTTGCCTGTTGAGCGGCCCGACCAACGATCCCGTCGACTTCAGCTGCCGTTAGAGATGCTGGACCAGCGGGTGACGTGCCGGCGATGAAAGGATAGAAACGAGTGCTGACTTCTCCGGCGATTCCACCGACGGTAGCAGGAACAAAGTCTGAAGCTGGTGGCATTCCACCAGGAAAGATTACGGCCGGTGCTCCCGGGAGACTTCCAAACGTGATTGTCGCTGGTGCAGGTGGATTTGAAACGTTCGAATATGGAAGGCGAATTCCATCGACGAGGATGTTGTCGCCACGAATTAGCGAAGGCGCTTCAAAGCCTCGTACGCCAGACGCCGCAATCAGTTCTTCGAATGGTTGGTCTTGATCAATAGGAATTCGATCGACCGTGTAAAGACCATCGCCTTCAACGCCGATGCCGCCGGCAGGTTCGCCGTTTTTGTAAATTGGTAAGCCGCCTGGATCTGCAGAAAGTCCAAGCCGAGCCGAGGGAATTTTGATGTCGCTGCACGGCAGTGAAGAGAACTGTACGCCATACAAAGGACCGGCGGGTCGAAAGCTTATCCCCGGTGGAAAATGCTCTTGAATGATAAAACCGGCCGTTCGTGTGGTGAACGCGTTGCCGGAGGTGCTGAAGAAAGCTGCCGTCGAAGCTTTGGCAATTGCGGCTTCAATTGAAGGAGCCACGACGTCTTCAAGGCCCGCACCGCTTGTTCCTACGCTGCGAATGGTTGTCGTGGCGGGTGCGCCAGGTAATGCCAACGATCCGATTACGTTCCCTTCGCGGTCGGTTACGATGATCGTTACAGGCCGTGTCAGAGAAATCGCAGCGGATGCAGCTTGCGCAATGATTGTCTGGACGTCCGAAATCGTGAGCGTCGTTGCTGACAGTGTTTGTGGCGGTCCGGGTAGGTTGACGTTTGTACCTGGAGTCGGCACTGCCCCGACATCGTCAGGCAGACCACCGCCGATAAACCCGATTCCCACACGCACTCGATTACTCGCGACTCCGCGATAGCGTATTCGAACAAGAACGTCGCCAACGTCTGTAAGATCATCAGGCAGCCGAACGATGATCGACGTAACCCAGGCTTGTTCAGGCACAGGTCCGACGTGTTCGACGGCGAACGGATATATGTTGTGTTCAGAATCCTCAGCGTCAGCAGTTACAGCACTCGCGGTCTCGCCTGGCTGCAATTGCAGGTTTTTGGCAAACAACATGACCCGCGTCTTCGCGTCTGCGCCAAACTGAAAGCGTGCTATTCCCGTGAATGGTTCGCGCTGTCGAGTAACAGAATCAAAGGCGATGGCTCGAGTGGAGTCGTCGCGACTAATAAGGATGGGAGTCTGGGTCTGTGCGTCGACTTGATACCAGCGAAACTGGGCGGCAAGAAGCAAAGACGCGCAGCTCAGAAGAACTGCCGTAAACCGGATACGTTTCTTTGCGGAAAGGGCCATGCGCACGGAGAAAGAACACGTTACCCGCCAGTTGCGCGCACAATTTACCACAAAGAGTTAGCGACAAGTAGATTCTGCTTGCTGGGAGCGCGGACGTCTCGTCCGCAAAACGTGTCGCCAGACGTGCAAAACACGTTCGCGCTTCGCGCTCATTTGCGGACGAGACGTCCGCGCTCCCAGTACGTGCGCCAGCAAAAATCCTTTGCGCGGCTTTCAGTCGTATGCTACAACG
This sequence comes from Pyrinomonadaceae bacterium, assembly GCA_035457565.1. Taxonomy (GTDB): domain Bacteria; phylum Acidobacteriota; class Blastocatellia; order Pyrinomonadales; family Pyrinomonadaceae; genus PSRF01. Next base: position 20,982 of record DATIBJ010000025.1, read on the forward strand.
CAACCCACTTCTATGTTGGATCATTTAATTATCGAATCCTGCTTGTGACTCGACGTTGGATCCAAATACTCGCTGTGGTGCTATTGACGATCGCACTGTCGGCGATCACGCGTTCTCAGGAATCTGGGCGAATTAGAGGGACAGTCCGTGTTCCTTCAGGCACGCCAACCGCGAATATTGGCGTTGTAATAACGAATCAAGTCACACGTCGCGTGCATCGAGCGCGTAGCAGTTCCGAGGGAAGTTATTCCATTCGATTGCCTCAAGGCGCGTATCGCATCAGTTTGGCCCAACCAAGCGTCGCTCAATTCGACAAAGACAAGAACTATGGCGATTTCGCGATTCCGCGAGGCGACACACTCGAAAATGTCATCGTCGAACCCGGCAAAGAAGTAGTAATCGACATTGTGCTTGCGCCCCCAAGCGACACTGCCGCGCAGGCTTCGGATCGCCGGGAGACTCCGGATCGCTGGCGAATCATCTTTCCGGAATACGATCGTTATGGCGATCGTGGTGCGCGGGGCCGCGATATTCCCTTCAAAAGAGGGCGGTGGTGGGATCCTTACAACCAAAGCGTTCTCAAAGGCGATTACCCGATTAAGGGCGACAAGTTATTCATGGTTCTCTCGGCGGTCAGCTCGACGGCTGTTGAGCAACGTCGCGCGCCGACACCGTCAGACGTCAGCACCGTCGATCCTGGAAGCGCTGAATTCTTTGGCAGGCCTGAGCAGTTCGCAGCCAGCGAAACCCTGCAGCTTACGTTTGAACTTTTTCACGGAGATACATCCTTTAAGCCGCGTGATTGGGCCATCAAGTTTTCTCCGACTTTCAGTATGCCAAACTACGTCGACGCTCGGGAAAACGGTGTAATCAATATCGATGTTCGTCGAGGTACGAACCGCACTGATTGGCATGTTTCACTCGAAGAAGCTTTCGGAGAGGTGAAGCTCGCTGATGTGAACGCTAACTACGACTTTGTTTCCGTGCGTGCTGGGATTCAACCATTTGTATCGGACTTTCGCGGGTTTATTTTTTCCGACAACAATCTTGGTGCTCGAGTGTTTGGTGCGCTTGATAACAATCGAGTGCAATTCAACGCGGCCTACTTCTCAATGCTTGAGAAGGATACCAACAGCGGTCTAAATCGCCTCGACACGCGCCATCAAAACGTTTACATAGCAAATGTCTTTCGGCAGGATTTTCTCACCAAGGGTTACACGATCCAGGGTAGCTTCCATTTCAATGACGATCGCCGCAGCATCAAGTTCGATCGAAATGGTTTTCTGGTGCGACCGGCATTGATCGGAGACGTTGCTCCACACGCGATTAAAGTTGGTTACGTTGGCTTCAATGGCGATGGCCATGTCGGACGTCTGAATCTTTCGCACTCTTACTACTTTGCTTTTGGACACGATGAAAGAAACCCGATGGCCGGTAAGAGGATCGACGTTAGATCGAACATGGCTGCGGTTGAAGCGTCGGTTGATCGCGACTATCTGCGCTTCAAAGGGTCGTTCTTTTGGGCGCAAGGCGACAGCGATCCTACTGATGATCGCGGTACGGGGTTCGACGCGATCTTTGACGATCCTAATTTCGTTGGTGGTCAGTTCTCCTTCTGGGTGCGGAATGGAATTCGTTTGACGCAGACGGGAGTCGGCCTGGTTCAACCCAACAGCCTGTTGCCGAGTTTGCGAAGTAGTAAAATTCAAGGGCAGACGAACTTCATCAATCCCGGCATCTTTATTTACAACGCCGGTGTTGATGTGGAATTGACGCAAAGGGTGAAGGCTGTCTTCAACGCGAATTACCTGCGGTTTCATCGAACCGAACCGTTAGAATACGTGCTTTTTCAAAACAGAATTCGTCACGATATTGGCTTCGATTACAGTCTCGGGGTTGCTTACCGACCTTTTCTGATAAATAACGTGACGCTCACATTTGGTGCGTCGACGTTGCAAACAGGCCGTGGCTTTCGCGACATCTTTACTGACGCGTCGCGCAATTGCCCGGCGGCAGTCGGCGACTTCTGTCAGCCAGATGTGATCAGTCCAAAGAAGATGTTGTACTCGTTGTTCGGACAATTGAAGTTGGTTTTTTGAGAATGAAGAAACTTCGCAGTGGAATGAAGTCAGTACCACCTCGCGGTAGCGGGTGGGTGCGAAGCCCTGCCGACTGTTCGATTGGCAATAATGTGAAAGTCGACACCGTGATTAGCAATCAAACATCGGCACCCGGCAATGGCTACGCACCCACCCGCTACCGCCAGGTGGTACTGACTTCATTCCTGGCGATCTTAACCGTCGCGTTTCTTATGGTGGCGCAACCGGCGACGCCTGCGAAAGCTGACCTTGCGCCAATTCTTTTCCCGCAACAGCAACCGCCGTCTCAGTCTTCACCCAAGCTCGACGGCTGTATTTCCTGTCACGGCCAAATCGAGCCGATGCACAAGTACGGAACTACGGAGACGCTGGACAAACTCAACGCTGGAAAAGACGCAGTTGGCCTGACGTGCACTGCTTGCCACGGCGGTAACCCGGCAGTAACCAAAACGAGCGAAGATCCCAAAGAAGTTGAGCGCGCGAAGCGACAGGCACACGTCCAACCAAAGTTTCCCAACGAGTGGCGGCGAAATGGACGCTATACCGGCGCAAATCCCGAACGGTCCAACACGCTCCTGGCGCGTGAGAGTTGGGAATTTGTGCGCTTCGTAAACCCCGGTGATCTTCGCGTTGTTTCGAAAACGTGTGCAGGCTCAGCGTGTCATGATGTCGAGTCGAAGAATGTCGGGCGCAGCATGATGACGCACGGTGCGATGCTTTGGGGCGCCGCGCTTTACAACAACGGCAGCTTTCATCTGAAAGACCCGCGCTTTGGTGAAAGCTACAGCGAATCCGGAGCGCCCCAGACTCTGCTCCAGCAATCAACAGCCGAAGAACGACGCACGCGCGGATTGTTAACGCAGTTGGATCCAATCCCGCGCTGGGAGATCTCACAACCAGGAAACGTGCTGCGCGTATTTGAACGCGGTGGTAAACGACGTCTCGAAGTGGGTTTGCCAGACAAAGATGAAGATCCCGGCAAGCCCGACAAGGGTTTAAGCGCGCGAGGCTTCGGCACACTGCAGCGAACAGATCCCGTTTTTCTCGGTCTGCAAAAAACTCGTCTCCTTGATCCGACCCTTAATTTTCTTGGCACCAATGATCATCCAGGCGATTACCGTTCGTCTGGCTGTTCAGCATGTCACGTGATCTATGCGAACGATCGTGATCCGGCTCACTCAGGGGTCTACAGCCAGGCTGGGAATCGTGGTCAATCGCAAACGGCCGATAAAAACATCCCCAGAGATGAGCCCGGCCATCCGATCAAGCATCAGTTCACCAGCCAGATTCCGAGTTCCCAATGCATTGTGTGTCACATGCATCCGGGAACGAACATGGTTGCGACTTATCTGGGCCTTACTTGGTGGGACAATGAATCTGACGGCACGCGGATGTATCCCGCAACACAACATGATCCCAGTCAGGACGAAGAACAAGAGAAGCTGGATCGCAATCCTGAGGGCGCCAGCTTACGCGGACTTTGGTCTGATCTCGAGTTTCTCGCGAAGACCGGCACCGCCGAATTCAACTCTCTTTTAACTAACACGCAGTTTGCTGATTCGCACGGTCACGGCTGGTTGTTTCGCAGAGTGTTCAAACGTGATCGAAAAGGGAATCTGTTGGACGCGCAAGACAATATCGTTCCGGCAAACAATCCGGAAAAGTTCAGGAAGGCAGTGCACCTCAACGACATTCATGCGGAAAAAGGAATGCATTGCGTCGACTGCCACTTCCGACAGGATTCACACGGCGATGGAAATCTTTACAACGAACCACGAGCGGCAATTGAAGTATCGTGCGTAGACTGTCACGGCACCATCCGTGAACGAGCGACTCTATTCACTTCCGGACCGGCTGCCGCGCCAGCCACAGGCGCTGCTGCGGAACGTCGCAAGGCTCAAAAACAGCCGTTACTGGGCCAGGATCTTACGCGCATTCGTGTGCGCGATGAGTCAGGCTCCCGGATTCCTCTTTTTCAGCGGATCGCTCGCGATCGAAAGCGAAAGGATGAAAAGGGGAACGACATCGATCTAAAGACTGGCGATATTGTTCAGAACTCGATGGTGGTTCCCGGCCGCTGGTGGCGCGTCGTTCAAACCGCCGACACCGTGACCGAAGGCAGTCGCGACTATAGTGAGAAGTCTCGTTACGCGAAGACAATCAGAAAAGACAACGTAACATGGGGAGCAGCTCCTGCTGACGATAGTCAATTAGCGCATCGAGATAACGACATCACCTGTATGGCCTGTCATTCGTCGTGGATGACGAGCTGTTTCGGGTGTCACTTATCCATGCAAGCAAATCGCAAAATGCCGAACCGGCATAACGAGGGAAATAACTCGCGAAATTTCACGCAGTATAACTTCCAGGTTTTGCGTGACGATGTGTTCATGCTTGGACGTGATGGAACTGTGACTGGCAATCGTGTTGCGCCCGTTCGATCTTCTTCAGCAGTGCTCGTCAGTTCGCAAAACCAAAGCCGCGAGTGGATCTACTCGCAACAGCAAACCACATCGGCTGAAGGATTCGCAGGCCAAACCTTCAATACCCATGTTCCACATACCGTTCGCGCAAAAGAGACGAAGCAGTGCAGTGACTGTCATGTGTCTGCCGAGAACAACAACAACGCCTGGTTGGCTCAACTACTGTTGCAAGGCACAAACTTCGTCAACTTCATGGGACGTTATGTTTACGTCGCGGCTGAGCATTCGCTGGAAGCGGTGGTTGTTGGTGAGAGAACCGAACCACAGGCAGTGATCGGCAGCACGCTTCACAAGATCGCATATCCGTCCAACTACGAAAGTTTTGTCCGCGGTGGACGCAAGTTAGAAACAGTTTTCGAGCACATCGGTAATCCAAAGGTTTTGCAGGTCCAGTTACGCGGTGAGTATGCGTATGTTGCGGCCGGCGAAGGAGGCTTGCGCGTTTACGACGTTGCGCAAATCGATCAGAAGGGGTTTTCAGAGCGAATTGTCACTGCGCCAGTATCGCGCTTTGGTCAGAAATTCTGGGTGAAGACAAAGTACGCCATGGCTGTCGCAGCGCCGACGACACTCGCCGTCGATCCTGCGCGTTGGCGTGTGAAGGCCGATGGGACAATGATCGATCCGATTAGCGCGAGCCAATTAACCGGAAATGCACGACACCAATTGGTGAACGAGGAGCAGCCAATACATCCGCTTTACGCGTATCTATACGTGGCTGATAAGTACGAAGGGCTGATTCTTGTGAACGCGGCAACTCTGCTCGATGGTGATCCGCTAAATAATTATTTGAAGCGGGCTCTGGATCCTAAGAAGTATCCGAACGGCGCCTTTAATCCCGAGGGAATTCTAACCAACGCTAACAACATTACAATTGCTGGAAACCACGCCTACATCACGACGGCTGAGAGTCTCGTGATTGTGAGTCTTGCGGAACCGTTAAATCCGCGGATTGTAAATCGTATTGCGCTAAAGGAGCCGCGGGCCGTTGCAGTTCAATTTCGCTACGCCTTCATTGTGGACCATGAGGGATTAAAGGTGGTCGATATAACAGTTCCACATCAGGCGCGAATCGTTGAGGGCGCGTTTGTACCGCTTACCGACGCCCATGATGTCTATGTAGCTCGTACCTACGCGTACGTTGCGAACGGCCGAGAGGGAATTGCGATAATCGATGTTGAGTTACCGGAGAAGCCGCGACTCGATCAGACATTCACCGCCGAAGGCCAGCTCAACGACACTCATCAGGTAAAGATAGCGATGACGAATGCAAGCCTGTTCGCTTATGTCGCTGATGGCAAGAACGGTTTACGAATCTTGCAACTGACGTCGCCAGAGACGATGCCGGAGTATGCTGGATTTAGCCCTCGCCCGAGACCTGTTTTGATCGCCAGCTTTAAAACGAAAGGCGAGGCTTTGGGTATCTCGAAAGGGTTGGACCGAGACCGGGCTGTTGACGAGAGTGGTAATCAAGTGTCTGTGTTTGGTCGACGTGGTGCTCGGCCGTTTACCCTTGAAGAGATGCTGCGAATGCTGAGAACTAATGATGGAAAGGGCGATTGGTTTAGAGTGACCGATAACCCACCAAGAGTGTCAACCAGCAACAGTACACAAGCCAGGAGGTGATCATTCAAGTTGCTTAACACTCAAGCTGCAGTTTCAAGCTCAGGGTACAAAACATCAACACTCATCTCAATGAAAACAATAAGCTCCGGGTGTCTTGAGTGTTAGGCAACCTGAGCGGGGGTAAACCGCCCTTCCCAACCTGCACTTAATTAAGCTTGAGTCGTTTCAGTGAGGTTGAGTGCTGATTGTTATGCACGTTGCCTTGTTTAGCCGGAGTTGGATGTCCCGCTCGAACGTTGTCCGCAACGCCACTTCAATGCGATCAGATCGATCGGTCT
>DATIBJ010000026.1:0-10103 GCA_035457565.1 Pyrinomonadaceae bacterium
GACGATCGTCCGGTGATGCCGGTGCTTTCATAAAGGAATCCGTCAATATAGATCAGGCCCTGCGTGTAAGCCTCAGTGTCGTGTGGGTACTCGCCAACGATCTCGTATCCAAGAACGCTTCCAACAGCCTGGGTTTTACGTACGGCTACGGGCGGGGGTGGCGGCGTTGTAGAGTGGCGGCGTTCCAGAAGGACTACTGCAATGGTTGCCAGTGCCAGCAATCCGATGACGATTATCCCGATTCGCTTCACGCTCATAACGGTCTGACAATCCAGTTTGATCCTTCGGTGACTTGACCTTCAGGCGTGACCACAATTTCGCCAACCTTGTGGCCTTAGGCGGCGCTCTTGAACTGGAGTTTCGCTTGCACTCCTAACGCTCCCAAGACTCGCAACATGAGATCGAGGAGCCGATTATCGACGAGCTTAACAAAAAGATGATCGACGAAAGGTCAGCCGCAATGGCACGCAGATTCAACTCGCGGACAGTTCCGCACTACTGAAACACACATCCTTTCCATGCACGAGGCAGGTAGCTTCCTGCTCGTGTGGTTCTCGCCTCAACGACTGCACCTTAAATAAAACCTGAGTAGTCAAAGCCGTTCGCACGAGTGACTCCAGCTCCGGGTCGCGCACGCTCTTACATGAATAGATACCAACGGGAGTAACACCGCGTGCAGAAAAACCATTCGGCAAACGGATTATCTTCGTCATTAACCCTGCTCCCAATGTCTCACTTGTTGCCAGAGTAATCGGTAACACCAGCCGTCCGCCTTCTCGTAGCCGCTCGAGCCATAGCGGGTGAGGGTGCGTAACACCAGCGTTGATTAGCATCGCGTCGCACTCGCCGGGGTCAAACTCTGCTCCGTCTATTGAATTAACTTGTACATTCGGATAGCTGGACAGATTTACCCGAGCACGCTCTGCCAGATCTCCATTAACTTCAGTGGCCACAACTGACCCGCCGGGACCAACTACCTCTGCCATGATCGCGGTGTAATAGCCGACGCCACATCCGAGGTGATAGACACGATTGCCCGGTTCGAGTTGAAGAGCATTTATCCAGAGCGCAAGAGCGCTCGGCTGTCCATTGTTGATGTCGCCTGCAGCATCCAAAACAACAACGACGTTATGGTAGAGATGACGCGGGTCGTCAACGGGAACGTAAGCAGACTTGCCCATGCCCGCCGCGGCCAACGCTCTTGCTTCAGCTGAACCGACCTGCCACGGTCCGGGTCCGATAAACTTCTCGCGCGGCACACGCGCGAACGCCTCAACAAGAGCGGGCGAATTAAGGTTCGCGACAAAGCGAATCTCATCGGCGTAGAAGCGCCGATAGTCTTCAATGGTTAGCGTCATGATGCTCTCTATTAAAATGGTTCTCCGACACGGAATACAGATGACTGATGAGCTGCGACAAAAGCATGACAAGTGATGCCAGGTCTTACCATCATGCGATCATAGGCACAAGTGAAACTATAACTTGCTAGAGGTCTCGTAATCTGTTGGTTCGGGTTCGAATCCCTGCGGGGCCCCAAATCAAACCGCACGGCCACGCGTGGCATCGGAGCAGGGTCTACATGCGGCTTGATTCTTGATGGGTGACGGTGATCTATCACACCTCTAGTTCCTCAAGCTTACCTCCTATCAATGGTCCACTTGACGTGGCAGCGCGCCTTCTCGCTAACAGCGCATCAATAGACCAGGGACCCGGTCCCGTCAGCAACAAGAAAGCACAGTTTAAGAGTTGCGCGTATTCGGAGCGTATCTCGTGCAGCACCCCCCAGAAACCAATTTGCGGTGGCACCGGTGGCAGCGGCAACGGAGACGTCCCAAGATACAAGGGAATCTTTGTCGAGGCCATCGCAACAATCATTTCAATGATGAATGGCACAGCGATTAGCCGCGTCAGCAATCCGGTAAGCAGCAAAATGCCGCCAATAATCTCCAGCCAGCCATCGGCAGTCGCCGTGAAATGAGGCGCCGGGAATCCGAGCTTTGTAAAACGTCCGACGCCCTGATTGGGATAGACGAATTTGAGGATGCCCTCCCACAAGAACACAGACCCGGCCATTAATCGGATCAAAAGGGTCGCTCTTGGACCATCTGTTGGCGGATTGAGCAGCCAGTTACTTAAGTTATTCATTTTCTTTCTTCATCCTTCTCACTAGTCTCTTTCAGCTATACAGACCCACATCTTTGTTTGAATATTCCCGATGATTTGCTGATCATCAGGCGGGAATAAAAAAGCACGCGCTTCAGTCTTTACTGAAAAGGGCTCGAGACTGGAATTAGCGAGGAACTTCGTTGCCAGACCAAAGCAAAGTCGTCCGATTTGAAGAGATAGCTTTGCCGCATATGACCGCCGCATACAACCTGGCGCGCTGGCTCGTACGTAACGAAGCTGACGCTGAAGACATAGTCCAGGAAGCTTACTTGCGCGCATTTAAGTTCTTTAGTGGTTATTACGGTGGGGATAGCCGCGTATGGCTCCTGACAATTGTCCGGAACGCCTCGTACACGTGGCTGCAACAGAATCGTGCTCTCCGCTTGGCCGACCCCATCGAAGACAAGTTGGATGAAGTTGGCCTTGACTTTGCGGATCCCGAGATTCTGCTTCTGCAGAGCGTCGACTCGCAGATAGTGAGGCACGCGTTGCAAGAGCTACCCGTTCAGTTTCGCGAAGTAGTAGTGCTGCGCGAAATGGAGGGCCTCTCTTACAAGGAGATCGCTAACATCGTGGACATCCCAATTGGAACCGTTATGTCTCGACTTAAACGCGGGCGCAAACGACTGCATGCGCTGCTCGCCAATCGCATGGGGAAGGAGGCAAGCATTGAGTTGCCAGGAAACACGCGAATTGATTCACGGCTATCTGGACGGTGAGTTGGACCTTGTGAAGAGCATGGAAATCGAAGAGCACCTTAAGGATTGCCACGTATGCACGCAAACCTCCAAAGGGATTCGGAGTTTGCGGTCGACTGTAGGCGACACCGCTCTCCGATTTGAGCCGCCCGCAAATCTCGAACGACGTTTGCGATCTGCTCTGCGTCGCGAAAGCAAACCGAAAGCAAAACCGATGATTCTTCGCTGGCGATGGATAGTGGCCGGAACGTCGTTGATCGCTGCGGTCTTCGTTATCTGGGCCGTTGCCGAAATCTTTGGTCGACAATCGACGGGCGACCTCGTGGCTCAGGAGATAGTGTCGAGCCATGTGCGCTCGCTGATGGCGGATCATTTAACCGATGTTTTGTCTTCCGACCGACACACAGTCAAGCCGTGGTTCAACGGCAAACTTGACTTCTCGCCACCGGTGAAGGATCTGAGTCAGCAAGGATTCACCTTGAATGGCGGGCGGCTTGATTACATCGGCAACCGTCCGGTCGCCGCGTTGGTCTACCAGAGCCGGCAGCATTCGATCAACTTGTTCGTTTGGCCGTCAGCTGAAGTACCGGCAGTGAATGAAAGAGTCTCAGTGCACCAGGGTTACAACCTGATTCGTTGGACCAACGCCGGCATGACTTACTGGGTCGTATCCGATCTTAACCTGGCGGAGCTACAGCAGTTCGTTCAACTGCTCCAGGAGCAAAGCCAGGCGCGCCTTTCGTGAGGGTTGCTCACGTTGGCGTGAACATGGCGGGCGGTCATTTCTCGGACATAGCAGGATGTAACCAACACTCGATTCGGGCAAGAGATTTCAATGGGAAGGAAGTGCAAGAGCGCGCTTAGGTGTTTGCTGTGGCAGCCTTCCTGGGATGAGGTCGTTGTCGGAGGAATCGACGCAATTTCATTCGAGCTTTGTGTAGTTGCGACTTGGTTGTGCCAACAGAGCAGTTCAGGATCTTTGCGATTTCGAGATGCTGTAATCCGTGAATATCATGAAGGACAAAGACAGTGCGATATCCGGGAGGCAGTTTGACAATTGCTTCGTCCAGCGCCAGCCGATCGAGTATCGGGATGTTCGCCAGAACTTTCCGCCCTTGAAGCGCTCGCTCAGGAGTTTCACCGTCCTCGGTCAGTTGTTCCTTTCTGCTGCGCCTTTTGCGGAAGTACATCAGCACGTGGTTGACTGTCAGTCGGTGTAGCCACGTCGTCAAAGAGCTTTCACCACGAAAGGTGTTCAGCTTGCGAAATACTTGGACGAAAACTTCCTGTGATAAATCCTCGGCGTCCGCTGTGTTTCCGGTCATTCGAAAGCACACAGCATAGACTCTCCTCCAATGAAGTCTGAAGAGTTCATCGAAAGGCGGTAGGTTGCCTCGTATTCTTCCCTCGGCTTTCACCGAATCATCTGGCATAACTCACCTCACCCCTTTGGTGCCTTTCCTGCAACGCATAAGGTTGGCCTTTCGAATTCAATCACCTCGTCCTTCCTCGCACTTCTCAATCTGTTCGCCCACAAACAGCGGGGCGTTTATCTGTCGAACTCCGCGGCCTATCAGACTTTTAATCAGCGCGAGTCCATCACAATCGATGAAGCAAATGTTTTCTAAATCAAGAATGAGCCGCCTTCCTTCCTCCAACACCGACTCTGCAGATTTGCGTAATAGCTCAATCCATGGGCCAGCGACTGAGCCATCCAATCGCAGCGTAATTTCATCGTTCGTCGATGCAACTTTTGTGATCTTCAGCATTCACGTTCTCGCTTTGAAATCATAAACGTGAGGAGCAAGACACGCGTGTGTATTGAATCGAGAAAGTCTGACGACTCCCCGGCCGTACCACGCAGAAACTTACTCCTCACGTCGCCCCCCTAAGTGAATCACTTCGCTGATGTAACGGCGTATAGTTATGCCATTCATAACGCGTGTCTTCACCTTTCCCCCGGGTAAATTCTTACTAACATTCACCTGCTCCGTTTACGGAAGCGCTTTTGGCTCGCCATAGATAAAATCGTCCATCACGACAATGTCATTATTGCTGTCATCGTCCGGACCTGGCGCAACGTCACCTGTAGTGATCTTCACGCGAGCGATCCGAGCGTCGTTAAACTTGACGCCGAAGAAAGATTGACTCCCATCCCCAGGCGACGCAGGGACAAAACTGCTGAACAAGAGCTCGCCGTTAACTCCGAAGAATTCCACGAGCGTGCTCGCTCCGCGGTTGCCTCGCTTTTCGCCTGGACCACTGCCATCCGGTTGATCGACGTCGGTGAAGACCGCGCCGAAGCCAGTAACTGTTGCTGGAATACTTCCGTTAGAGCCGGGCCGAAAGAACAAGGCCTCGGTAATATTGCTTCCGACCGGCGTGAACAGACGCATATTGCTGAACGGTTTAAGAATGGTTCCGTAGCTCGGGTTGTTGAAAAGGACTGCGAGACCGCCCTGGGGTCCCCCTGATGCCGGCGCCTGCGTAAGTCCGATCCCAGGTGTAGTGAATTGGCTCCCGCGAGTGTTCAGAAACACATTGAACGGCGTTATCGGAACCGTGGTAGTCGTATCAGCTCCGCCAGCCCCATCCCAATTGATCTCGCGGTGGCCAGTATCCATTGGCCCCCCGTTGCCGTTGTTTGGATTTCCCAGCGCCGCGCGGAACGCATCAACTGAGCTCTGAATTGACGCGACGTCTTTTCCGGCAGCCTGAAATACGCTCGGCGGAACAAAATCCCCGGTTGTGTTCTGAGCATTTGTCGAACGGATTGTGCTCGGCAAGCTAATCGATAACAATCCAAACGCAATGGCTAAAGTTAAAAACGCATACTTCTTCATGGTTGAAATATCCTCTCTACTTAAGTCGGTACTCGTGAAAAAGGCCTAACATTAATCAGACCCAACTCGTTAGTGGACCATTGGCTTTCGCACATCCAATGTGTCGGCGACGCAACCCTTTGTCTCTTCAATGTGTCGCTGCCTGGTCCAAGTGCAGGTTGTATGCCGCGCGATGAGATCGACGAGATTTGTCCGCTGGGTTCCGCTTGATTAGTTGGATCTTGCGAGAAAAATTGCGGAGAAAAATACGTACAACTACCGCGAAGAAACTGAAACAATCCGTGCGGGCTCTACGATATTTGGTAGTTAAGGAGATTAGCGTTGGTAGGAGGTCTACGATATGTGGGGGGCGTGTATGTTCAAAGGAAACTCATGGTGAGTAGAAGAGCTACGATGCGCGGTGGGCCGAGCGTTTAATCCCCAACTTTTCCATTCTGTGTCGCAGCGTATTGGGATGCATGCCCAGCGTCTTCGCGGCGCCGTTTACACCTTCTACAACTCCGTGAGTTTGGTGCAGCACAGCAGAGATATGCGCACGCTCAACTTCTTCCAAGGTCCTAAGTACGGAAACTGACCCAGTGGACTGCCCCACCTCCGCAACTGCGTTGGCAATGTCGAGAGGATCTTTGGACGGAAAGACACCGATTAAGTCTGGCTCCAACTCGAGCGTTGGGCCGTGAGAAAGTATCAAAGCCCGCTCGATGACGTTTTGTAGCTCTCGTATGTTTCCGGGCCAGGAGTAGCTATTGAGTCTTTCCGCAGCTGCCACGGAGATCCCTTCCATCCTCTTACCGATTTTCCGAGAGAATCGATCAAGGAAAAACGTTGCGAGTTGAGAAATATCGGAACGACGCTCCCGTAACGGCGGGACTTCGAGAGGAAAGACGTTCAATCGATAGTAGAGATCTGAGCGAAAAGTGCCGGCGCTGATCGACTCCTGAAGATTCCGATTTGTGGCGGCGATGATTCGCACGTCAACACGGATCGAACGGCTGCTGCCGACTGGCTCGAACTCCCGTTCCTGGAGAACGCGCAGCAACTTCACTTGAGTCTCCAAAGGCAACTCACCTACTTCGTCCAGGAATATCGTACCGCCGTCGGCGAGCTCGAAGCGGCCAATACGCCGCTCGAAGGCGCCGGTGAACGCACCCTTCACATGTCCGAACAGCTCGCTCTCCACCAAACCCGCGGATATGGCACTGCAGTTAACCTTTACCAATGGACGATTCTTACGTGTGCTGCGGTCGTGAATGGCTCGGGCGATGAGCTCTTTCCCGGTACCTGTCTCACCGTAGATAAGCACGCTCGAGTCAGTAGGAGCTACCTGGTCGAGGCGTCGCAGGAGTTCTAGAAGTGCTGGGCTGCTCCCCACGATCTCCTCGAAATTGTGTACTGTGCGAATCTCCTCTTGAAGATAGATAGTCTCTTTCTCAAACTGTGCTTTCAACGCCGCGATCTCTTCATACGATTTCATGTTTGCGATCGCCAAGGCTACCTGATTCGCTACTTCCTGCAGCAACTCTGCGTCGGCTTGGGAATATCGGTTCTTTGTTTCGCTCCACACTGTAAATGTGCCGATGCTTTTGCCCATCGCCACTAGTGGAACGACGCAATACGACTGGATGCCTTCAGCGACAAGGCGCCGTTCGCCCTCAGACTCCTGTTCTTTTTCTAGATCGCCACGAACAACAGATTCTTGATGCTCAAGAACCCATGCCGAGATGCGGGTTTCTTCCAGACCATATTCCTTCCCCAGAAGGAAGAACTCAGATTCCGCATCGCTGTCCATCGAGAGGAGCTTTAAAGTTTTCTTTTCAGGCTGATGAAGAAGGAAGGCAGCCCGGTCGAAGGAAACGACGCGACGAATAGCTTCATAGGCCGAAGCGAAAAGCGCCTCTTGAGTGAGGTTATTGATGATGGCATTGTTGATCTCGAGAAGGCTGCGTTTCCGTTGCTCGCTCTTTCGTAGTGCCTCTTCCGTCGCCTTTCGCTCAGTGATGTCAAAGAACGTTATGACCGCTCCGACAGTTCGACCGTCGCGAACCATCGGATGGGACCAATACTCTACGGGGAAGCTGGTGCCATCCTTTCTCCAAAAAATATCATCGTCGATGTGAACGCCACGGTTTTCATGAAAACCCAAATAGATTGGACACTCCTCGATTGGAAAAGGCGATCCATCTTTACGAGTGTGGTGTTCCAGCGTATGCATGTTCTGGCCCAGCAATTCGGTGGGTTCGTCGTAACCAAGCAGTCTGGCTGACGCTCGGTTACAGAAGAGGCATGTGCCATGTGGATCACAACCAAAGATTCCTTCGGCGGAGGAATCGAGAATGAGACGGATTCGCTCCTCACTTTTTTGGAGCGCTTCTTCTGCTTGTTTCCGTTCAGTGATGTCCTCCGAGAGCGCCATGATCAATCGCGGTAAAGTCTCTGTCCCCGGAACCAAGGAGATGTTGTCCCTTACCCAGATAGCACGTCCATCCTTATGGCGATACTGCTTCTCGATCTGAAACTGCTCTCGTTTCCCCTCCACCAGTTCAGCAGCCAGAGCCTCGCAACGCTCGATATAGTCTTCATGAGTAAAGTCGAGAAATGAAAGTGCTTGGAATTCCTCTTCCGTGTAACCCAACATTCTTTGGTAAGTGGGATTTGCCGCCCGTAGGCGGCCGGTCAGATCAGCGAGCGCAACGCCTATGGCGGAGTTCTCGAAGACGGATCGCCACCTTTCCTCGGTCCTGCGGAGTGCCTCCTCTGTTTGCGTGCGCTTCTCGGCGCCCTCCGAAACAGAGCGTTCGCGGGTTTTTCCCTTTGATGGACCAGCGCGCGACATACGATTTTCTTCCCGCGACTGTGCGGGGCAGGCTGAGGACAGACTCCTCAGCGAGAGTGGACCGCAACTAAGAGCCCAGAACACCGGTCTGAGCGACGGCTCCTACACGATGAAATAGAGGGTAGCGGAGCCCAGACAGGTTGAACTAGATCTTTGAAGTGCGAACGGATCTTGTTTGACGTAAGTCACGAAGTCAAGGCAAGGCAAGGTGCGCGTTGATTCACCGCCCATGCTCAATAATGACCATCTCGAATATCCCACTTGCGAACTCAGCGGCGTTACGGGCGCGTAGCGCCTGTGATCCTGAGTTCATCAATCGGTAGTGGCCTAATCTGGATCTTCTCTGTGCAAACTCTGCGTACTCTGTGTCTCGGTGGTGTGTTTGGCAGATCTTTTCAACCACAGAGACACAGGTCTCTGACGCTTTTACTACTGAACTTTGGCGGGATGACTGGCTGGAAGAAAACCTCAGGAGGCAGTAGGCAGAAAGCAGTAGGCAGATAGATCACACAAGCCTCATCGATATCGGCGCGAGTTTCCGATTCGGTAGCCTGCCTACTGCCTACTGCCTACTGCCTACTACCTCCTACATTTGCTGTAGTTCAGTCGACCCTACTTCGTCTTGAAGTAAGCGTCGATGTGGGAACCATCAAGCGCAGTCATTCTTACCTGGTAGCACTTGTTGGCTTGTTTCAGTGTTTGCCAGTTCTGTATGAACTGAGCCCCTGTCGCGTCGTAACGAAGCACCGTGTTTCCGGTGTTGGTAACCACATCTACAAGACTGTCGTAACCTGACGTTATGTTGCAGGGGATATCCGCAATCTGGACAGACCCAAACATCACATCCGAAACATTCTTGCGCTCCGTAAGTGGTCCAACCGGTCCCGCATAAATATTGAATTTAAGTGGAACAGTTGATCCTCCCTTTACCGTGTTCCAGATAAACAACGTTGGGGTGTTCATATCCACGGGTTGATAAAAGCCTGTAATTGTCCATGCGCCAATCGTCAATGTGCCATTGGCGAACGTTATCGCGTAATTCGTGCTCGTCAAACCGCTGGGAACAATTGTGTAGGTTCCCGATGGCGTGCTGCTGTTATAAGGAACGGTAA
Source organism: Pyrinomonadaceae bacterium (assembly GCA_035457565.1). Lineage (GTDB taxonomy): Bacteria > Acidobacteriota > Blastocatellia > Pyrinomonadales > Pyrinomonadaceae > PSRF01. The sequence continues at coordinate 9,653 of DATIBJ010000026.1, forward strand.
CATTTGAGGGTACTGTCTTGATCGTGAAGACCAGCGTGCCGGTCAGATTCGCTACGCCTTCACCTGCGACAAACGAGTCGTAACTTGCGGTGAGCGTCGGTAGTGGATCACCGAAAAGGAAACTCTGATTGTCGGCGCTGACCGTAAGTGGCTTAGCAGTGATGTGACCTGGGCCACTAGCGCTCGTCGGCAAGTTGTAATTGTTGGGATTCGTTCCACCAACCGGCGTAAAGTCGGAGGTGGCCAACGTGGTGCTCACCGTATTTGCTGCGGCTACGTCCTTACTGTTGTACGTGCCCGTAGTCTTCGTAACAGTAAAGTTTTGGCCCGCGACTAAATTGCTGATGGAGAAGTTCCCGAAGGTAAGAGTAGCATTGGTGTTGCCGTCGTAGACCTTGGTTGGATCATTAATGATCGAAGCGGTCAACGTGCGTTTATCGATAGTGAAGGT
>DATIBJ010000027.1:0-2851 GCA_035457565.1 Pyrinomonadaceae bacterium
GTCCTGATTTTCAACGCTTTGGGTAGGTGGTAGTGACCTGATTGACTGTTTGCCACTCCTGCGGTTGCCGATTACTCTCTTCTCTCGATGCCGGACATTGCAATCATCGGCGGAGGGATCGGTGGTCTAAGTACGGCCATCGCCCTTCGTCAGCACGGATTTGAAGCCGAGGTCTTTGAACAAGCACCGGTTCTTCTGGATCTCGGAGCCGCAATTGCTCTTTGGCCCAATGCCATGCGCGCCCTCCAGCACCTGCAAATTGCTGAAAAGATTCTCAACACTGCGGGAGTGATAAATGAGATCCGCTGGCTAACTCACGACGGGCGAACTTTAAACTCCATTCGCATCGATAACCCAAATACTCCCGCCGTCGCGGTGCATCGCGCAGATCTCCAGCGAATACTACTGAACGCTTTGTCTTCGTCCGTTGTCCACTTAGGACATAGTTTTCTCGCTGCGCGCTTCAGGACTGGCTCCACTACCGTCGAGTTTAAAGACCAGTCATCAGTTTCATGCAGTTATTTGATTGGAGCCGACGGTGTCCACTCGCAGGTTCGATTACAGATCTCGGACGAGTATCGGGATCGATTCCGTGGTTACATTGTCTGGCGCGGAATTTCATCTACCACACCCGACAAAATCCCGAGTGATACGGCAATAGAGTTACACGGTCGAGGTAAACGCTTCGGTATCGGTCCTGTTGGACATGGACGAATCGGTTGGTGGGCTGCGGCAAACCGTGACCTGGAAAATTTCGTTGCAAAGGAGTCAGTCGCGGACGCGCACGACGAACTACTCGAGCGGTTCGATGGCTGGCACCCACCGGTTCTCGATCTGATTAGATCAACTCCAACGATACTCCGCACTGAAGCTTCCGATCGTGCGGCGAGCACAACCTGGGGGTACGGTTGCACGACACTGCTCGGAGACGCAATTCATCCGACTACGCCGAATCTCGGCCAGGGTGGATGTATGGCAATAGAGGATTCTTTGGTCCTGGCGAGATGTTTTAAGAGGTACGGACCTTCCGAAGCTGCACTTCGAGCTTACGAGCGAGTGCGTTATGAGCGAACGAGCTTGATTACCTACGCGTCTCGTCTGTATGGCGACATTGGACAATGGCAGAACCAATTTGCCGCAGCTGCGCGAAACAGGTTGATCTCCGCTTTACCCAGAGTCTTAGTCAAACAATTAATGACGCCTGTTTTCGATTACGACGCGGCGAGCGCCAGGATTTAAGATGAATCATGCCATAACAAATGAATACGTGTTTGCATAACGGCTTTGCCGCTCCATGTGAGGCGCGGCTTCGCCTCGTCTCTCCTTCCCCCTCTTCCCCTTTTCCCCTCTTGCCCCTCTTGCGGTTAGTATTGCGCCATGCTTGCAATTCAGGTTTTAGAAACGGGTGGGCCCGAAGTGCTCACCGCGGTGGAACGTCCCATTCCCGAACCGAAGCCTAACGAAGCTGTCGTTCAGATCAAGGCAATCGGCGTCAATTTCATCGACGTTTACTTTCGGGAAGGTCGATATACAGCGCTGCTGCCTTTTATTGATGGACAGGAAGCGGCTGGTGTAGTAACGGCTGTCGGTTCGGAAGTGAAGAACATTAACGTCGGTGATCGTGTCGCTTACACCGGCACGCTTGGAAGCTATGCGGAATACGCCGCGGTTCCGGCAGCCAGGCTTATTCGAATACCTGACGGAGTGGAGTTCGAAGACGCTGCGGCAGTGATGCTTCAAGGAATGACCGCTCACTACCTCACTCACAGCACGTACAAGCTTCAAAAAGGCGAAACGGCACTCGTCCATGCAGCCGCAGGCGGTGTGGGACTTCTCCTCGTGCAGATGGTAAATAAGATCGGTGCACGAGTGATCGCCACGGCCGGAACGCCGGAAAAAGCTGCGTTGGCTCGCGGCGCAGGCGCTGATGAGTGCATCGTTTATTCGGAGGCGGACTTCGAAAAAGAAACTCAACGACTGACCGATGGGAAAGGCGTCGATGTCGTTTATGACGGCGTCGGCAAAGCAACGTTTGATAAAGACCTGAACGTGTTGAAGCCGCGCGGATATCTGGTGCTCTTTGGCGGTTCGAGTGGAGCAGTTGAGCCGTTTGATTTGATCAAGCTTTCGCAGAAAGGTTCGTTGTACATCACGCGTCCGACGCTCGGTCATTACACTGCCACACGGGAAGAGCTCGAGTGGCGGGCAAACGACGTTCTCACGTGGGTAAAGAACGGCGAGCTGAAACTGAGAATCCACAAGAAGTATCCGTTGCGGGAGGCTGCCCAGGCTCATCGGGACCTGGAAGGCCGAAAAACCACGGGCAAACTGCTGCTCGTTCCTTAACACACCACCGACTTCATGTCGGTGGTCGGCTTTGCGTCAAAAGCCACTACTAGCTCGAGTCGGAAGTGTTTTGGTTCGTGTTTAGTTCGTGTGAATTCGTGGATCGCCCTCCTTTTCTGAACAAACGGAACGATCTACGAAGTCACACGAACTATACCGAAGGCGTTACGACCGATATCGACTTTTGAGGCAAAGCTTCGGTGGTTGAAATTGACTCTCCACCAACCTAAAGTCGGTGGTCTCCGCTGGAATCCTCCACGAAAACCTTGACAGAGTTTTTCGGCCCTGCTTATAGTGGCTGACAGCTTCGCAGGAAGCGCCAGTCACAATGATCAGCACCCGAAACTTTTCTAACTTCGCCTTTACGTACCGCTTCTTCTTTAACGGAAGAGCGGCGAGGCGATGTTCGACTACTGGGTGCTGACGAAATAGCACAACAAGTTCTCAAACGAGCCAGCCGCGATTCAACAAAGTCGCGGCTGGTTTTTTTGTTTTCAGATCTGCG
>DATIBJ010000028.1:0-12989 GCA_035457565.1 Pyrinomonadaceae bacterium
CGTTTCTGGTAATCGAGTTCAATGGCTTCGCACCCACCCGCTACCGCGCGGTGGTACTGACTGGTTTGCCACGACATTGAACATAGTTAGCACCTAGCTTGACAGAAAAATCTGCCGAAGCCTATAGTCTGGCTGTAATTCATCCCAACTTATTATCGCCATGAAACGCGTCTGCTACTGTTGTCGCTATTACTATTGGTGTTGCATGGCACCAATAGCAGGCGGCCGTTTTTCCGGGCAGAACGTGCAAATAATCTAACCACTGTCCGAGCAAAAGATTACGGCAAACCGGTCGCCTTACTGTTGCAATCAGAGTCGACCGGTTTTGATTTTCAGTGGTTTTTAATTGATGCTTACGGCATGACGAAAACAAACGAGAATCTGGATATCGCCACCAAGCTCGTGCATGCGGGCGAAAGGGGACCCGCTCCAGTCGGCCGGCCGGTTTCGACGCCGATCTACGCGAGTGCGATCTTTACGTATGAGTCGATGCGCGAGATGGATGAAGTTTTTGCTGGTGAAAGACGCGGCTTCGTCTATACCCGTTATGGAAATCCAACGAACACCGCCTTAGAGCGCGCAATGTGCCACGTCGAAGATGGTGCATTTGCCAATTCCTACTCGACGGGCATGGCTGCGGTTCATGCTGCCCTGTTCGCGTGCGAGCTTAGTCCTGGTGCGACCGTCCTTGCATCGCAGGACTTGTACGGGGCCACTACGAACCTGCTTAACGTCGTGTTTGGTTCATTTGGAATCAAGACGGTCCATGCCGACTTCAGTAATCTCAACCGACTGCAGACACTTGCGGCCGAACTTAAACCACGAGTGCTGCTGGCCGAAACGATTTCAAATCCGCTGCTGAAGGTGTGTGACATTCAAGCGTGCGCTGACATCGCCCATGAGGTTGGGGCCCGGTTCATCGTCGATAACACTTTTGCGTCACCTTTTTTGTGTCAGCCCCTTAAACACGGCGCGGACATGGTAGTTCATAGTGCGACGAAGTTTCTCGGCGGGCATGGCGACACGATGGGTGGCGTCGTCATTACACGAGACGATTTTGACAGCGTCGCACTCATCAGCGTGATGAAACTCGTTGGCGGTGTTCTTAGTGTCTGGGACGCTCACGAGATCTTACGTGGTCTGAAAACGCTTGCGGTTCGTCAGGAACGGCAAAGCAGAAATGCGGAGGAACTTGCAAGACATCTGCAAAATGATGCGCGCATCGGGCGAGTACACTATCCCGGTCTGTCCGCAGATCGGGCTGAAGTGGTCCAGCGGATCCTGCGTCAGCCATTTGGCGGCGCGCTGGTGAGCATCGAGCTTGCCGACAACTCGCGTGAGGCTGCATTTAGCTTTATGGATGCTCTGGGATTGGTGGTGCGGTCAACGAGTCTTGGCGACGTTTTCTCGAGCGTTTTGCATCCTGCAACTGCCTCGCACAGAGACGCGGCTCCAGCAAGACGACGGGAGCTTGGAATCTCTGATGGTTTAGTACGCATTTCAGTGGGAATTGAGAAGAGTGCCGACATCATTGCTGATATTGATCAGGCATTGTCACACATATAAATGGTTGCAATTCTCGACAAATGTATTGATGAGATTCGGCGACACGGCGCGAGTGACTATCCGTATGAGTGCTGCGGATTGTTGCTTGGCAGTTTCGAGCCCGGTGGCAGCAAAGCGGTAACCGAAACCTACGCGATCTCCAATGCGCGGGAGGAAGAAGCGAAGCGGAACCGGTTTTTGATTACGCCGGAAGAGTTGTTACGCGGCGAACGATACGCACGAGACAAGAATCTTGAAGTTGTAGGCTTCTATCATTCGCATCCGGATTCACCAGCCGTGCCGTCGCAATACGATCTCGAACATGCCTGGCCGGTGTATTCATACATAATTGTTAATACAGGCAACGACAAGACAGGCGACTTACGGTCTTGGATACAACGAGCCGACCGATCTCAGTTTGACGAGGAACCTGTCGAAGTAATGCTTTGTAATTTGTCATCATAATCTGAGGAATAAGGATTCAAGCCCGAGCAGTGATGTCAGGAGCAAGGTTATGCCAGTAACAATTTCTATCCCAGCACCCTTGAGACAGTTTACCGGCGGGCAGTCGCAGATTGAGGTTCAGGCGACTACGGCCGGTGAAGCACTCGAGTCGTTGACGGCGCTGCACACCGGTTTGCGGCGTCACCTGTTTAATGACCAAAACGCGTTGCGCAATTTCGTCAATGTCTATCTTAATGACGAAGATATTCGACATGCTTCCGGAACATCGACGCCTGTAAAAGACGGAGACACGATCTTGATTGTTCCGTCGATCGCCGGAGGCTCAGTGATGGAGACTGAGATTGCCGAAGGATTGCCTGAGCTATCAAATGAAGAAATCATGCGCTACAGCCGGCATCTAATCATGCCTGAGGTTGGGATGCAGGGGCAGCGACGCATGAAAGCGTCTAGCGTGTTGATGATCGGTACCGGCGGTTTGGGCGCGCCAGTCGGGATGTATCTTGCGGCAGCGGGCGTGGGCCGAATAGGCATTGTGGATTTCGATGTAGTTGAACAGTCAAACCTCCAACGTCAGATCATTCACGGCACAAAGGATCTTGGACGAAGGAAGATCGAGTCTGCGCGCGACCGGCTTCGCGATATTAACCCGCACATTGAGATCGAAACTCACGAATCGCGTTTGACCAGCCTGAACGCTCTTCAGTTGTTTAGAAACTACGACATCATCGTCGACGGCACAGACAACTTTCCGACCCGTTACCTCGTGAACGACGCTTGTGTGCTCACGGGCAAGCCAAACATTTATGGATCCATCTTTCGCTTCGAGGGGCAGGCAAGTGTGTTCTGGGCTGAGCGCGGCGCTTGTTATCGCTGTTTGTATCCTGAGCCGCCGCCTCCGGGACTGGTTCCGTCATGTGCGGAAGGAGGCGTACTTGGCGTGTTGCCTGGAATCGTAGGCGCGATTCAGGCGAACGAAACGATCAAGTTGATTCTGGGCGCGCAAGACCTCTTAGTGAATCGGCTTTTACTTTTTGACGCGTGGCAGATGAAGTTTCGTGAATTCAAGTTGCGAAAAGATCCGAAGTGTCCGGTTTGTGGTCCAGAGCCGACGATTACGAAGCTGATCGATTACGAAGAATTCTGCGGATTGCGTGCCCAGCCAAGTGCGCACCCGCCGCAGAGTAAGCTCGAAGAGATTACCGCGACGGAACTTAATGCACGACGCTTACGTGGTGAACCTTTACAGATCATCGACGTGCGCGAGCCGCATGAATTCGACATCGCACGGATCCCGGGAACAAAACTAATCCCGCTTGGTCAGGTTGCGACGCGGATGAACGAGATTGATGATTCAGTCGACACCGTAGTGCATTGCAAGGGTGGCGTTAGAAGCGCGAAGGCCATCGAGGCTCTGAAACGTGCTGGCTTTACCGGCCGGCTGATTAATCTGAAAGGCGGCATCACCGCCTGGTCCGAAGAAGTTGATCCACGTGTAGCGAAGTATTGAATTCGAATGTCCGATAAACTTCAGTTTGTCGGTCAAGGTGCACGAGACTCAACTCTGACAGGAATAGAAAACTGACCGTGCGAATGTTCGATAAATGCAGTTTGGCCTCGAAGATTCCTAACCTCAATTCTCAAAGGACCGCATCGGCCACAAACAACTTACCGAATTATTTCAATCAGCTTCTTCCGACAGTAGCTCCATGGATAATCTTCCCAGGTAGTGACAATCCCGGCTTTGACCGGATTGTTCAGGACATACCGCACAGTTTGATCAAACTTGCCTGACCGAATCACGTGATCAAAACTCTCTTGTTCCCAGAACTGACCTGACCGCCCCAATATTAAATTGCACTCTCTTGCGCTTCTCCCTTTTATAGATTGCATAATCTTCGCCAGCGCAGGAATAGCACTGTGATCACTGCCGGATCTTAGAATTTGTGCCAGGACTTCTTCGCTGACCAGCGGCTTGAAGACAGTATGAACATGGTTCGACATGATAGAGAACGAGTCCAATCGATAGGCGTCTCCATCGAGTCGATGAAGACTCTCAGCTAGTTTTCCAGCAATACGATCGTCGCGAAGCCACGTAGGCCCAGCTAGTTCGCGATGCAAGATGTCTTCGCATTTTAAAAACCACTCACGATTAAGTTTCTCTATTCTGGCCACCCAGTTAGAGGTCTCAATTGAGTGGTCGTCCGCGGCCATTCTCTCAGCGCGACGCAGTTGGTCTCGAAGCCATTCCAGCCTTCCCTTGTAATAACGAACAGTTGACTTTGGAATTGAATCAGCTAAGCGGAAGGTAACGAAGAGAGTTGCATCCACCGGTTGAAAGTGCGGACGCCTACGCCTAGAAAATTCCTTGTAGTCGAAGTGAGGCATGGCCGTTTTGAGAGCGAGATTCGTTTATGTGAGGTCTCGCTCGGAAATATCTCAGTTTTTTGCGGCGGTGAGTATAGCTAATCTTGACGAGAAACTGAAGAAGTTTATCGAACATTCGTTTTTCTATTCCTATGAGAATTGAGCCTAGTGCACGTCGACGACAAACTGAAGTTTATCGAACATTCGCGCGGCAAGGACTTGGAGGGTCCCTCTGGTGTTGAAACTCAGGAACGTTGACGACAAACTGAAGTTTATCGAACATTCAAGGAGAAACGGCAAGGGCACGAATTAACGAGACCAGCGCTTCCAAGTCTCTTAGATCCAACACCTCGACGGGTGAATGGCTGTAGCGTCCGGGCCACGAAAGGCCCGCGTGAATCGCGCCGTATCGAACGAAGTCAGATCCGTCAGTGCCTCCATTGGTAGCGCCCACCTGTAACGGGATTTCTCCAAGTCGCGCGATTCTCTTTATTCGATCTATCTCCGCAGGTGAGACGACGGCAGAATTATCCAACCCACGAATCACCGCTCCCGCTCCCAGCGGTGCAAATGCGAAACGTGTCGTCTCGATTGGCGAGTCGGACGAAACAAACGTATCGACACTGAAGACGCGCTTCACCTTTGTACCGTAACGCTTCCCCATAGCAATTGCGCCTTCCAACCCGGTTTCTTCCCGTACTGACCAGGCGAGAATCACTTTGTGCTTAAGTAAAGCTGGATTAATACGTGCCGCCGCCAGAAGAAGGGCGGTTGAACCGGCGCGGTCGTCCAACGCGCGAGCTGTGAAGCGTGTGAATCCGATGCGAGTGGCGCTCTTGTAAGCAGTTACCGATTGTCCGCTGTTCACGCCCAGGCGTCTTAGTTCCTGCGCGTCAACTCCAAACCATGCCGCTAACGCATCTGGCTGCTTTGCTGTTGCGGCGTCACGCGGCACAAACACGCCGCTCAACGTGCGGTGCTGACCTGTTTCATTCGCTGTCCCATCAAAGTGAATAAGCGCAGGCTGACCTTCCCACAATGATGGATATAATCCACCGCGGTTACGCAGCGACACTGTTCCGTCATTGTTGATGGAAGTGATTTCGAATCCAACTTCATCCTGGTGCGCAATGAACATCACCGGATCATTTTCTGGTCCGATTTCCAGAATCAGGTTACCCTGGGGATCTGTTACGGCAAGCTTCCGGGCCCACGTTGGTAATGCACGAAGTATGGCCGCTCGGATCTCGCCTTCGTGTCCCGATACGCCAGGAACATCCGCAAGAGTCTTCAGGAGATTTGCAGTCGCTAAGTAGGAATCAGCTGGGGTTGAGAAAGTGTGCGTTGGTGGCACTATGGGCCACTGCCGTTGCGAGGCATTCACACCCGCGGCTCGTTCAACTTCCCGTCGGAGAGCAATAGCGTCTTCAAGCTTCACGCTCTCAACCAGCGACCCGGCAAAGCGCGCGCGCGGCGACAACATCTGGAGCGCGGTGATTCCAGTCGTATCGGGCAGATATGTCGGCTTATCAACACGTCGAGTTATAACGCCGGAGCCGGCAGTGTCCGTTCCCTCACCAGCACGATCAATCAACGTTAGTTCGTCGATCTTGCCCAGTTTCCTTAAGGCAGCCTCGAGTCCATCGTGACCAAAGCTCCGCAGTGTCGTTAGTAGAAAAATGGTCTCGCCGCTCGTCACTTCATTTTGTGCTGCTGCTGCGACCGCAGCGCACCCGACACGCACGGCGGCGTTTGGACCTGCAACGTAGTCTGCATAGGTCCAGGTAGGGAAGTCGCGCACAACAGGATCGAGCAATTGAATTCCCATGCGCTGTACGTCAGCTTTCGATGACGCTCCAACGTCGAGCCACATATCGTCCAAAGCAGTAGGAGGACTCGGTGTCCGCCCACGTTGGAGGTGTGTACTCTTCACGATAGCGACACCCGGAACAGATCCGCCTCGCGTAATCACTCGAATACGTTGGCCCTCGTGGAACTGAATCCACAATGGATGCGACCGTCCAGCGCCCGCTTCTCGGATTCGCAGATAGCCAGCGTCCGTAATCTCTGTAACCGCGAAGCCTGGTCGATCAATCGCGCAGGCAATCACACGTCTTGGTGATCCGCTTCCTTTGCGGATCATCAAATTGCCGGATGAGTCGCGTGTCCATCCAGGCATTGTCTTCATCAGGATGTCGGTCGCAACGTGTTCCCAGCCTGGGGGAGCGTCGAGAGTTACCCAGGTAGAAAGCGCTTTTAATTGCGCGTCTGTTGAAGTGCTCTGCGCAAGACTTGAAACGGTTGTCGCAAGAAGAAACGCAATCAGGCGGAAGTACGCGGAAGTGGTCTTCATTTATCTTTTTGACGAGAGCTCGTTGAGCGTGGTGTGAAAAGCGTGGACAGTCTAGCGTGAATGTTTATTTAGTCAATGAGTTCGTGCGGCAAACTCGATGAAGTGGGCTCAAGCGTATTGCACAAATAAGAAAGTCCGGAGGACTTTGAATCCTCCGGACTTTTTCCACGTTAATAAACCTGCGTGCGCTTACCAGCGAGGTTCGCGATTGCCGCCGCCCCCGTATCCACCACGACCGCCGCCGCCACCGCCACGATTACCGCCGTAGCCACCACGGCCGCCGCCGCCACCGAAGCCACGACCACCACCACCACCACCGCGGTTGCCGCGGTCTTCTCTCGGACGGGCTTCGTTAACGGTCAGGTTTCGACCATTGAATTCCTTACCGTTGAATTGGGCGATAGCAGCATCACCTTCTTCTTTCGAGGCCATCTCAACGAAACCAAAACCGCGTGAACGGCCGGTGTCGCGATCTTCGATGATCGAGGCTGAGGTAACAGTACCTGCCTGACCAAACAGCTCTTGCAGGTCGCTGCTGGAGGTTTGGAAGGCGAGATTGCCAACATAGAGTTTCATAGACATTTAAAATGCTCCTCTCCTGGCTTCAGGAGTGTCAAAAGAAGCTTTTTTTCGAAATGGGCTCCGTTGTTAACGGTTAGCAGCGAAGGCTGGATTTCGGATGCTCAAATGAGCGGCTTCTATAGTTGATTCAAGCCTGCTCTCGAATCATCCAAAACGCCGCCGCCAATCTCTTCGAGGCGCGGGGCGCATCATCGTTGATGCGCGAGAGAAGGAAGTTAACGACAGTTATGATGCACGACCGGGGGACAGGTTGCAAGCTTTGGAGTGCGCCGACCTGGCGGTGCTATGGCGAAATCGGTGACAAGTCGGCGTAATCTAACGACAATTCAATGCATTCCAGCAAGGTGGTACGGACTCCATTGCCACGAACTCCTGATCCCTTGCGTGCCGCAGCTTTAGTGATATACTGCGCGCCTCCCGTCCAGAGCAGATCGTTTTTAATCCAAAAAAATACTCCCGGCTCTGAAAGCCTTCGGCTTCTCACGTCGCGGGATTGTTCGTTTACGGACAATGATCGATTCTTTTCATAATCTCCGTTCTTATCTCCGTTCAGGAGTCCACTACCCGTTTACTATCGTGCCGATGCGGGCGGCTTCACCCCTCTCAGAAACCTTACAACTTTGGAGGAGAATAGTATGAAGAAATTTGCCGCGATCCTTATTTTAGCGGGACTGGCAGCCGTCGTTTTTGTCTCGCAGCCGGCAAGGAGCCAGGAAGAAAAGAAGAATGGAAAACTGCGTAAGCAGGCAAATAAGATCGAGAACAATTACATCGTTGTTCTTGACGATGCCGTCGTCGGCGAAAAAGGACCAAACTCAATCGCCCGTTACATTGCCGCTGACATGGCAGGTGCCTACCACGGTAAGCTCAGGCACATCTACCAGAACGCCCTCAACGGTTTCTCGGTTGAGATGTCTGAAGCTGATGCTGAACGACTCAGTGAAGACTTCAGAGTCAAGTTCGTAGAAGAAGACGGCGTCGTAACTGCTGATGCGACGCAGAACAACCCACCCTGGGGCCTTGATAGGATCGACCAACGCAATCGGCCGTTGAGCGGAACCTATACCTACAACTGGACGGGCTCCGGCGTTCGCGCTTACGTGATCGATACTGGCATTCGCACAACTCACACTCAATTTGGTGGTCGTGCGTCAAATGTGTTTGACGCGTTCGGTGGCAACGGACAGGATTGCAACGGTCACGGTACACACGTAGCCGGAACGATTGGTGGCTCGACGTATGGCGTAGCAAAAAGCTCGTTGTTGCGCGGCGTGCGCGTTCTCAACTGCAGTGGCTCAGGTTCGAACTCAGGGGTTATCGCTGGTGTCGATTGGGTAAGAGTTAATCGCATCAATCCAGCAGTCGCAAATATGAGTCTTGGAGGCGGCATCTCGTCCGCACTGGATACAGCGGTAAACAACCTTGCGAATTCTGGTGTGCCAATCGCAGTTGCAGCCGGTAACAGCAATGCGAACGCGTGCAACTCATCGCCGGCGCGCGCAGCAAATGCGATCACTGTTGGTTCCACAACTACAACTGACGCGAGATCTTCGTTCTCGAATTTCGGAACATGTCTCGATCTATTCGCGCCCGGAAGTGGAATACTTTCGGCGTGGTTTTCATCAGACACGGCGACGGCGACATTGAGTGGAACTTCAATGGCATCGCCGCACGTCGCTGGGGTTGCGGCCCTGTACAAGCAGTTTAGTCCGGGAGCTTCTTCAACGACCGTGCGCAACGCGATTGTCAATAACGCGACTACGAATGTGGTTACGAATGCGGGGTCTGGCTCGCCAAACCGACTCTTGTATTCGTTGTTCTTCTAAAGGTCAGCCACAGGAGGATGGGGAACCGGGAGCAGCCTTGCGTTGGCAAGGCCGCTCCCGTCTTCTTTTGAGCTCCGCTGGGACAAATGGATTCTGCATTTTCAGGCGGTAATCGAAATCTCTAGCGTCGCCCTACCAACTCAGCTAGAATTCGCCGCAGGACCAATCGAATACTTCGTGCCGCCGATGCCCTCGCCTCTTCCCCAAGGGACCAAACTTGGTCGTTACGAGATTCGCTCCCAACTAGGTGCGGGCGGAATGGGTGAAGTTTATTTGGCCGTTGATCCTGACCTCAATCGGAAAGTCGCCCTGAAAGTTCTTCCGGAAGACTTTGCTTCCAAGCCGCATGCGATGCAGCGATTTATCCAGGAGGCAAAAGCTGCTTCAGGTCTAAATCATCCCAACATAATTACCATCTACGAGATTGGTACCGACGCAGGTACCTACTTCATTGCCGCCGAGTTTATCGACGGCGAAACGCTTCGCAATCACATGGCGCGATCACCGATTTCGGTTTCAAAAGCCATAGATATCGGATTGCAAGTAGCCTCAGCACTTTCAACAGCGCACTCCGCAGGAATAATTCATCGCGACATCAAGCCGGAGAACATCATGCTGCGACGCGATGGGATCGTGAAGGTGCTGGACTTTGGTCTCGCGAAGCTGACCGAGCGTTGGAATACAAGTGACGTAGATCCTGACGCCGCTACCAAAGCTATTGTTCAAACTCAATCAGGTGTCATCGTTGGCACGACTGCATACATGTCGCCCGAGCAGACGCGCGCCCTGGACGTCGATACGCGAACAGACATTTGGAGCCTGGGAGTTGTGCTCTACGAAATGATTGCGGGCGTAACACCCTTCAAAGGTTATACAGCCAGCGATACCAGCGCAGCGATCTTGAAGACCGATCCAACTCCACTTTCGGAGATGTTGCCCGAAACGCCATTTGAATTAGAACGCATAGTGTCGAAGGCATTGCAGAAGGAGCGAGACGAACGGTATCAGGTCATCAAAGATCTGGAGTTGGATCTGAAGGCGCTTAAACGGCAATTCGAATTAGGAGCCACACAGGAGCCGTCGATTCAATCGCGGGCCAATTGGTCGTTGCAAAGTCCTCACACTGTTCGCTCAACCGCGGCAATGTCCAGAGCGATGTCTACGGTCGAGGCCCGGCGGCCTTCTTACTGGCTCTGGGGATTGCTCGGTCTTTTAATCGCCGTCGGCGGGATAGCCGGCTGGATGCTGTGGCAACAGTTCCAGAGCCGTACTTTCCAACCGTCGAATCTGACGGTCGCTCAGTTGACGAGCAGAAAGAACGAACTTGGTGAAACGGGGACGCGACACGCTCGATTCTCTCCGGATGGAAGGCTCGTGGCTTACGCCTCGTCCAGGGAGGGTTCCAGTCCGATCTGGTTGAAACAGGTAAGTGGCGGCGAGCCGTTCACGAATCGCAGCGCCGAAGGTACAGCAGCCAGTCCCGTATGGTCGCCCGACGGGCAACAGTTGGCTTTTCTATCGCGTAGAGAAGGACAAAACGGGATTTGGACGATGGCCGCGTTTGGCGGGGCCCCGACGCTCTTGAAGAATCTTGAACGGTCAAGTCGCGGGCTGGTGTGCTGGTCTAAAGCGGGAAAAATCTACTTCAGCAGCCAGGGAAATCTTTTTTCCCTGAGTGCCACAACTCAACAGGTGGACCAAGTTACCAACTTTGATCCAACAAAGCCGGCTGAGCGTGGTTTCAGCGTTTCGCCTGATGAGCAACAAATCGCCTTCAGCGATACCCAGGACGGACAGAGCGACATCTTTGTTGTCCCGCGAGCAGGTGGCCAGCCAAAACGCGCTACGAACGATGATGCAGAAGACAGCCAGCCGGTGTGGACACCCGATGGACAGAAGATTATTTACAGCTCAAAGCGGAATGGAATCAAACAGATCTTCATGACGTACCTGGATGGTCGGCCGCCCGTGCAATTGACCACCAACGACAACAACTCTGATGTGCTCGACGTTTCCTCCGATGGAACGAAGATTCTCTATGCGACCGGCCGGGAAGAGTTAGACCTTTGGGGTATCAATCTGGATCAGCCAACTGAGTCGCAATTGACGTTCGATACCGGAGTCGAGCTCTGGCCCGATCCATCGCCGGACGGAAAGAGTATTGCGTTTCAGAGTTTAGCGGCTAACACCGGGGCAACTTTATTTAAGTCTCTACCGCAAGTGAAGACTTTAGGCACAGACGGGCCATTGACGCAGTTGGCGCCTGACGGATTCGCTTTGCGTTGGTCGCCCGACGGAAAACAGATCGCGTTCCTTCGGCAAACAACTGGTCCGCCCAATCTCTGGACCGTTCACGCATCAGGCGGTGATGCCCGGCCGCTAACAACAGCAGGCATTGCTTTTGGTGGCTATACGTACCTTCCATACAATCGTTCGCAGACCCAGGACTTCGAATGGACCAGCGACGGGACCAGCGTCGTGTTCTGTGCGAAAGATGGAGGCGCGGCAAATGTTTGGCAGGTGAGTGCCGATGGGTCTCAGAAGAAACAACTATCTGACAACACGAACGACCGTCTTTTGTTTTTCAACCCGACCACATCGACAGATGGAAAAGTGATCGCCTGGGTAGCCTTGTCGCCGCCTGAAGCGGGCCGGAAGGAGCCTACGTGGAGTATCTGGCTTGCGCGCGACGGAAAAGGTGCGCAGGCGTTTGCATCCGATTCGGTACTGGGAATCGTGGGTTGGTCTGATGCTCAGAACGAGTTGATCTTCAAATCAATCAAAGGAGTCACCACTGCTCCTAGCCTTCCTGTAGAAGTAAGTCTGTCAGTGTTGAATGCTGAGACGCGACAGCAGCGGCCACTGTCAGACCTCAAGGCAACGTACTTTCAGAATATTTACCTTGCGCCGTCCCGAAACTTGATTGGATTTGTTACGCGTGAAGGCGGATCAGATAGTTTACGAGTGATACCAACAAATGGTGATACCGTCAAAACTGTTCTTACAACTAACGATGCTCGAGTTTACTTATCCACATTGACCTGGGCGCCTGGCGCAAAGACGATTTACTACGGCAAGCAATCAAGTTGGACCACACTTTCAATGCTGGATAACTTCCGACCAAATTAACTCCCAACTTAGGAGGAAGATCATGAAATCCGATAACCAACAAGCTTCACAGGAATCGCAGAGCTCCAGCGAGGGATTAGATCTCGAGGCTTATGTTCGGCTTCGAACGCTGCTTGACTCACTTGAATGCGGCTCAATCAGGTATTTACTCCGCCAATCAGAAGGAAGAGGTGGCCGGTTGGATGAACTGAGTCATAGACTGATGCCGATCATTGATTGGGTCTGGGAAAAGGGGCTGGAAATTGAATGCCCGGAAGGATATGTCGACTGTCAGGGTGTCTGCGTGCCGTATCCTTGTCCAAACTAAGGCCGAACACAAACCGTTTTCAAACAGCTGCCTCAACACGGTCCACGAGTTCACGCGGATTTGTGAAGTAGAGAGCCCAGCCGTTTAAGCGGCGTTGGAGTGTCAAACTTCGGCGTGACCACCACTAGTCGGTGATTCGTTAGACTTGGCTTTGCACAAGAAGTCCGGAATCCCACCGACGCAGTCGGTGGATGCTTCATACTTAGCCTACAATCAAGGTCGTCTCTAGGCACAAATCCCACCGACGGAGAGACTGTGTCAGAAATCAGTTCGTAAAAATCAGACGCCCGTTATCAGTGGAGGAGGCGACTTGGTGCCGAATGTCAGGCGGCAATCGAAAAGCTCAGGGCGTAACTTGTTGGCCGCTGCGTGTCAAAGTTTTGATGCCTCGGCAAAAAAAGAGCTCCACCGGGAGTGG
>DATIBJ010000029.1:0-8403 GCA_035457565.1 Pyrinomonadaceae bacterium
GTGTCGGGCGATCGACTACAGGTTCACTTATAAGTGGAGCTGCCGATGTAAGAAGTCCAATCGGCAATCGACAATCGGCAATGTTTCTGTCTCAAATAAATGCAAAGCGTGGTTTAGTAATCCTGATCTCTTTTCGTTCACTGCACCTCAACTGCCATACCCAATCAGCACCGTCGCAAAAGATCAAAACTCAACGCTGTCAGTGAAATGCGAAGTTAATTCTCACGCATTTCTGCAAGCGGCACACTCGTTGCCGATGCAGCAGGCATGGCGGCGGAACTAACAATACCTTCGGGTCGTGCAGTCAGTCAGAGTGGCAGTACCGTTTTTCGCCACACAGATCTCCTGGCTCTCTTAGCGAAGCTCCTCATCTATTTCAAACTCGCAGCAATACTTTTAGCAGCGGCGTTGCTAATGACTTTCGGCAAAGCGTACGCCGATTATCGAGAATTCGCAGGATTGATTGACCAACAGATTGCTGCCGGTTATCTGAAGAGTCATGCTGGTTTCTATGCGGCGCCTCGCGTCATCGAGCGTGGCGCTCAACTTAGGCAACAACAACTCGTCGAAGCATTGCAAAGAGCGGGATACGCTCGCGAGACATCCGGCAACATTTGGAACGGAAGCTTTCAGACTAACGACAAAAGCATCCTGATTTTTCCGAGGAAAGAATCTGACGCCCATGAGTGGATCAAAGTCAGCTTTGCCCAGGATCGAATCGTGTCGCTCACTGCTGACGATCAGTCGAACCTTTCCTCTTATGCGTTGGAACCCGAGCTGTTGACCGAAGACACTGCGAACAAACTCGGCGAACGCGAAACGCTGACGTTCGAAGAAATTCCTCCAGTCATTGTCCAGGCGATCATCGCCATTGAAGATCGCAGATTCTTTCAACATTCCGGCTTGGACTTTCGTGGAATCACGCGCGCAGCTGTCAATCACTTCACCAGTGGTTCGAACAGGTATCGTCAAGGAGGATCTACCATCACTCAACAACTGGTGAAGAACATCTACCTCAGTCCGGAAAAGACGCTACGCCGAAAGTATAACGAAGCCCTCATCGCGATTGCGTTGGAACATCGCCTATCAAAAGAAGACATCTTTGCTCTCTACTGCAACGAAGTTTACCTGGGTCAACGTGCGGGTGTTGGCATCCGCGGCGTAGCGCAAGCGGCGCAAGTTTATTTCGGAAAGCCTTTGAAGGATCTTTCACTGGCGGAAGCGGCAACTATCGCGGGAATGATTCAAAGTCCGGGCCGTTATTCACCTGAACGGAATCCCGATGCGAGCAAGATGCGTCGTGACCTGGTAATTGCCGCGATGAAAGACGAGGGCCTGATCGATGAAAACACCGAACGCACGGCGTACTCGCAGCCAGTGACCATCGCGCCGTTTGAAGGCAACAGCAACGAACTAGCTCCGTATTATGTTGACCTGGTCGAGCGCGCGATGGGCAACGCGCACGTGAACCTCGACAATTACGCTGAACAAAGTATTCGCATTCAAACGACCATTGATCCTGACTTGCAGACAGCAGCAGACAATGCCCTTCGTCATCAACTCGAACTGGTAGGAAAGAATGCGAAGCGAGGAAGACCCGAGGGCGCGATAGTTGCCATCGACCCTCACACGGGGAACGTGCTGGCGATGGTCGGCGGCCGTAGCTACGAAGAGTCGCAACTGAATCGCGCGACAGATGCCAGACGTCAACCTGGCTCAGTCTTCAAACCATTTGTGTATGCAGCTGCATTGGAACGAGGAATCTCTCCGCTAACAAGTTTTCTCGACGCCCCTCAAACATTTCAGAACGGATATAAAGCGACATACTCGCCCGCAAACTATGGCAATGCGTACTCGATGCATGAAGTACTGATGCGCGAAGGTTTGGTTCGATCACTCAATGTGGTCACTGTTGAGCTTGCTCTGCGCACAGGATTGTCGACCGTAGCTGATTTCGCCGCTGACTTCGGACTGCCGAAGCCTGCTCCATATCCAGCGCTGGCTTTGGGCACCACTGAAGTAACTCCGCTCCAAATCGCTGCGGCGTACGCACCGTTCGCTAACGGAGGAAAGAGTGTCGTTCCGATTGTGGTCCGTCGAGTGAGTGATACGTACACCGGGGAGGTAGTTATTGACGGACGACCTCAGTCAAGGAGAGTCATCAAAGACAGTACTGCCTACATGATCACAGACATGTTGTCGGACGTGATCAAAAGAGGAACAGCAAGACGCGCGAATGTCGGTTTCAAGAATATTGCGGTAGCCGGTAAGACTGGCACTTCGCGGGATGGTTGGTTTGTCGGTTACACACCGAACTTGGTGTGCGCTGTGTGGATTGGATTTGACGACAACAAACAGTTGGGGCTCACTGGAGCCGAAGCGGCATTGCCGGCGTGGATGGATTTCATTAAAGAGGCAGTTGCGATTCGTCCGAGTTTGGGCGGCGCGAGTTTTCCAAAGCCGGCAGACGTGATTACGGTGAGAGTTGATCCGGAAAGTGGCGCGCTCGCTGGCCCAAACTGTCCGTCGTCAATCGTTGTTAGCGTGTCATCCAAATTCGCGCCGCGGATCGAATGTTGGAAGCATGCGATGATGTATGAGGCGTTGGTGAGTGAGACTGAGGTTTACGACGTCGAAGACGAGACAGAAGGTTCGCCGAATGAACCGTCAAAAGGGCTTACACCGTACATTCAACGTTGAGTGAAAGGCACATTGAGCGTGGTCAAGCCATACCTTCCCTACTGCACTAATCTGCTCGACCTGCAGTCTATGTCAGGATAAGTTGTTTCAGCGAAGCTTGAGCGCGCGTGTTTTGGACCTTGAACCTGTCCTCTACAATTACATTTATTCCGGTTGGCCTGGCTGAATTGGACCAATCCGAAACGGCCGCATCATCTCATTGTCCTCGTGTTCGACGATGTGACAATGCCAGACGAATTGACCTGGCGTTTCGAACTTTGCTCGCACGCGGGTGACCTCACCCGGATACGAAACAACGGTATCTTTAAAACCAGACTCCCAAGCCTCTGGTGATCTCACATCTCCAGAGAGTTGAACTGGTTGCAATGGCTCTTCCGACTCTTCATCAAGTACCAGCCCCTCACGGTTCACGACCTCAAACGCTATCTCATGGATGTGCATCGGATGTGCGTCGGCGGTGAAATTGAAAAACTCCCAAACCTCCGTCACGCCTGTAGCAGGGTTCTCACTGACCTCATCGGCCCACATTTTAGGGACGGCATTGCCGTTCATATCTACATTGCCCAGCATGGCTTCTATTGGACCATCGAACCCGACTTCCGGAATCACCTCACCCTTCTCTAACAGAGCGAGTGGCCGAGTAGCCGTTTCCATTGGAAGAGGCCTGATTGCCGGCAAAGTTAGGAACTGTGGAGGTGTTGTCCCATCTGGTCCAACTGCAGGCACGACGCGAAATTCCATTAACTGGCCGGTCGTATCCGGGTCTGCCGGATCGAAGTCTACGTTTGGAACTCCTCCTCCAAACGGCTCGTCAGGACCGACGTTGCCGAGCAGGTAGTTGCCCTGAGGAACGTTTGTGAAGTCGACAATCAGATCTGCGCGTTCTGCGAGAGCCATTAGAAGCTTGTTGCCGTGATCGGCGGTGATGTTCACTGGAGCCGCCAGAAAGCCTCCCTCGTTTCCGATCTGCCACACTTCGACACCCGCAATGTTACTGAAGTCCAGGATTAGAAAACGCGATTGGCATCCATTCAGAAAACGCAAACGGTAACGGCGCTGCTCGACACTTAGATACGGCCATGTGTTGCCGTTGACCATTATCATGTTGCCGAAGAACTCTGGATTCCAGATTGGGGAGATTTCGGTTTCTGGAATGTAAGGTTGAAGGAAGCTGTCGAAGAACGCGCGCGAGTCTGGATAAAACAGCGAACCGTCTGTATTAAATGATCGATCCTGGATCGCTATCGGTATCTCATAGTACGTCTTGGCGGGTGGAAACTTGTCGTGCTCTTTCGGCGCGGGTCCGGGCAGTATTGCCGGGGCGCCAAACCGCGTATCAAGTACTGCATCATCGCCATCTGGACCACCGCGAATGAGGTAGAAGCCGGCCGGTCCAGCGTAAACATTCAGGCGGGTCATCCCCAGCGCGTGATCGTGGTACCAGATCGTCGATGCACGATTGCGATTTGGATACTGGAACGTTGCAAAACCAGGTCCCCATTCGACGTTGTAAGCCGCAGCAGCTTTGCTCTTGAAGAAGTTATACCACGTGCCTTCCTTCGCAAAATCAGACCCGATGTTGACTGCATCAGGCAGATACCATGCTTCGGCATAACCATCCGATTCATCACCAACGCCAACGGCGCCATGGACGTGAGTTACCATCGGCACTGGCCCTGTGTATTGGGTGTACTGTGTAAGGGGATTGGTGAAGCTCGAAAGGGGTACATAGGTCTTCCCTGTAAAATCGGGTCGCATGTCACGACCCATTGAGCCGCCGCCTGGGTTGGCCCAGTGCAAAGTCGGATCGACGGGCAACAAGTGATGTAGAAAATTCCCGTTTGCATCCTTCAGATCATTGATCCACTTAATTCGTACCGGCGTGTTCCACCGGGCCTCGATCGTGAGCGACGGGGCGTGGTGGATGAGCAGTCCTCTCTTGCTTTCCGCGGACACGGCGCCATAGCCCCAGACCGTTGTGGCGGGCAGGCCGATGGGTAAGATTTGCTCCGTGAACTGCTTCATAGAGATTTCGTAGTAATCAGCGTTTTTGCCGCCGCGTTGGACGATGGTTCCAGCCTTTGGCATTACCGGCGGTACTAACAAGGGAGTTTGAAACTTAGGGACTGCCGTCGGGTCGAGTGTACCGCCTGGAATCTGTGCGATAGCCTGGAGGACACCGAACTTGTTGATTGCGTACCAGGTCAGAGCTGTTGCGCCTGTATATTTTAGGAAAGTGCGGCGGGTGATCATTATGCAGACCTCTCTGGGAGCGTCATTGGGGAACGTCGGCCGAGGTTGCGATCAGTTGAGCCTGATTCAACGCGGACAACGTGGGAACACACGTCACGTGTATCATCGGCGACAGAAGCTGCCCCAATCGGATTCAAAAATCTTTGAGGGTGATCTTCGCAATGCTCATTCCATTGAGATTTTGATTAAAAAGGCACGACTTTCTAAACTGTTTAAGCGTGAGACCATCACTGAATCGAATAATTCCGCAGCATTTTGGGTGAGCCTACCCATCGCTAGTGACCTTACTCCCTGCAATGGACGTCTAACCATCGTCTTGCTCGCACTCCTGGCGCTTTGATCACCTAGCTCATCTTTCACAACTCCGCTAGAATTCTGACTGCTTTCGCAAAACGTTGATGCCAGTTCCCCTCTCAATAGGAACAACGCTCGGTCGTTATAGAATCCACTCCCAACTTGGTCAGGGAGGGATGGGAGAAGTTTACTTAGCTGAAGACATGCAACTTCATCGCAAGGTTGCCTTGAAGATCCTCCCTGAAGATGTTGCTGGCAACCACGATCGCATGCGCCGTTTTGAGCAGGAAGCTACGGCCGCTGCCGCCCTGAACCACCCAAACATCGCGCACGTCTACGAGATTGGCAAAGAGCGCTGCCGCCAAACAGACAGTTCACACCAACCGCTATTGCACTTTATTTCGATGGAATACGGTATTGCCAACGTCGCATTACAAGCACAGCCGAATCCGACAATTGATTTCTACAGTTTTGCGACGGGCAAGTGGACCACCTTGCTTTCGGTGGAGAGGTCAAAAATAGCGGGCTTTGGCGGTCGGGTGGCGATGTCGCCTGATGGTCAGTGGATTGTTTATTCGCAAACAGATCAAACCGTAAACGACATCATGTTGGTAGAAAACTTCCACTAGCGTGCGCTTCATTGAAAAAACTCAAGGCTATGCATATCACTCTGATCATGTCTTCAATGCGAACCCATCTCAAGCTCTGCCTGCTCACTTCCTTACTCCTTCTTCTTTCTCTACCCTGTGCCGCACAACAAGACCCCGTAAAGAGGATTGACCTCTACGTCAGAACTGAAATGGCCAGGCAAAAGATTCCTGGACTCTCCCTCGCCATCGTTCGCAACGGGAAGATCTCAACACTCAGGAGCTATGGATTCGCAAACCTCGAGCACCAGGTTCCAGTCACGCCCGAAACAATTTTCCAATCGGGCTCGATCGGAAAGCAGTTCACTGCGGCCGCCCTAATGATTCTGGTCCAGGATGGAAAGATCTCGCTCGACGATCGTGTCACTAAATACTTTCCTGACGCTCCGGCGACGTGGCAAAGCATTACGATCCGGCAGCTACTAACTCACACCTCCGGCATGCAAGATTTTCCTCCTGACCTCGACCTGCGTCGTGATTACACCGAGGAGGAATATCTCGCCTCGTTCAAAAAAGCGCCGCTCAGTTTTGCTCCGGGATCGAGATGGGATTACAGCAATGCCGGATATGCCACACTAGGAATTCTGATTCGAAAAGTCACCGGGATGTTCTACGGCGATTTCTTAAAGGCAAGAATTTTCGAGCCATTAGGAATGACGACCGCCAGAATCATTTCGGAAGCGGACATCGTGCCTCATCGTGCCGCGGGGTACCGGCTCGTCGCTGGTGAAATCAAAAATCAGCAATGGGTTTCGCCGTCGACTAACAGCACTGCTGACGGCTCACTCTATTTTTCAATTCTTGATCTAGTGAAGTGGGATGCTGCTCTCTATTCAGAGAGTCCCTTGCGGCAGTCGACTCTCGCACAGATTTTTGCACCGACAAGGCTGAGTGACGGAGGAACCAAGGGATACGGCTTTGGTTGGTTTACAGACACAATGCACAACCGTCGCATAATGTTTCATGGCGGAGCTTGGCAGGGCTTCAAATCATTTATCCTCCGCTTTCCCGACGACAAGTTGTCGATCATTTTCTTTGCCAACTCGTGGGAGTTGAGGGACTTCAAATTTGCACGCGGCCTGGCTGCACTTTTCTATCCCGAGTTCACGTTACCGGAGATCAAAACAATTGAAGATGACGACCCTAAGACACGGGCAGCGGTGCGTCGAGTATTGTTGCAGCTGTCGAAAGGTGAGCTGAATGCGGACGCTTTCACTGCGGATGGTCGTTCAGAAATGACGGTCGATCGAGTTAAAAAGATCCGTGAGAATCTAGAATCATTAAGTCTTCCGGTTGCAGTGATAAGCTTGAGCGAGCTGATCGAGAGGCGCGACGAAAACAACCTGCGTGTGTTTCGTTACTTACTGACCGACATCGGGCAAACACTTGAGTGCACAGTGAAGGTAACAAAAGACGATAAGATCGCCGCGATCGAGTTAACTCGAAAGGGATGAATGTCCGATACGCTTCACCCCGCTAGGGGTGTCATGTTTATAGCTAGCCAACCACGAACCATTCCATCGCGGTTCGGACGGGCGGAAACTCAACTCGACTGAAACTTCTCAAGTTCATTTCCGCCCGTCCGAACCGCGCCAGAATCGTTAGATCATGTCATCTATAAACATGCGACTCCTAATGGAGTCACGAACGCTTTCGACATTTTCTAGCGCCAACTCTCAACGATCTCTTCCACCTTTTCTCGCACCCCTGCCCTTGCGTCTTGCCTGGCCCAACCTCTACCCAACAGTTGATCGTAATTTGTCTCACGATGCCGCACATGAGCTCTGACGGCAAGCGCGATCATTTCTTCATCAAACTCTTTTGCCGCCGCCGATCTTCCGATTCGTCCGCTGTATTTCAGACATGCATGCTCGGCAATCATGTGTTCTCTGCCCTTGGGACAATTCGGGAATGTCTCTCGCACGTGCCTCGCGAACTCCGTAACGTACTCTTCGTCGAGTTCCGCTCGCCGCTCACGCGCTCGTTCGTTGCGTCGTTCCCTAATTTCGCTGTCGGCAAGACATTCGGCTTCGGCTTGTTCGAGCGCAGCTCCCTCAACCAATAGTCCCTGACGTTCATATCGCTGGCGTGCCTTACTAAACTTCAACACTACTGCTGAGAGATTCGAATACTTCCTCGATCGTCTCGTCAGCGCCGCATCGCCGGCTGGAAGAAAAATCAGTTCATCCAAATCCGCGCACGCCAAACACAACGCACCCTTATCTCGCTCTAGGGTAATCCACGCCTTCTTTCCCAAGTCTTCATCACACTCGGCACAATGCGAATTCTGATGCGAAATGAAGACCTTGATTTCGTCAGACCTGGTCGAACTATCTGCGGGCTTTGCCTCTAATTGTGGAGGAGCGTCACTCCGCGGGCGTCTCTCGCTCGAATCTCGCACATTACTTCGTTGGGAAGGTTCAGTACGAGTTGGCATTCTGTGGGTTGAATCCGTGGCGTGCTCTTTCTTTGAATCGGCAATCGGCAATCGGCAATCATCAATGAATTC
>DATIBJ010000030.1:0-21334 GCA_035457565.1 Pyrinomonadaceae bacterium
AGCGAACAGATCGCGCGACTGACGTCGCGTAGCGAACGAGGACGTCCGCGCTCCCAGTAATAGCTTGAATCTACTCGACGTCTACGACCAACTCTTCTCCTGGTGTCGCGAACACGATTTCGCCGGCCACGATCCTTTCGATGCGCTGAACAGCAAACTTTTTCGAGCAACCCCGCTCAAACATTTCCGCACCGCCCGCCTAGCCTGGACACAGTTTTTCAAACGCTCGCCCGTTAGCTTGCGCCGCCTTGTTCTTGTTCCTCCCGACAGAAACTCTAAAGGCGTAGCCTTGTTCGCGCTGGCTGCGTTGGCAAATTATCGCCGGCTACAAACCAAAACAGCTGAGATGGAAGCACGTAAACTGCTCGAAGATCTGCTCGGGATGCGCCTCGTGGGCTGGAGCGGCCCGGCTTGGGGCTACAACTTCGATTGGCAATCGCGAGCCTTCTTTGTTGCCCGTGACACCCCAACCATCGTGCCGACAGCGTTTGCCGCTCGGGCGCTCATTGAAGCGGCTCAGGCGTTCAACGATCAAGTGTATTTGGACAATGCACGCCGCTCTTGTGATTTCATCCTTAAAGATCTACCCCGCAGCGTCGAGACCGAATCAGAGGTTTGTTTTAGCTACACGCCCGCTAGCGAGACGCGTATCTACAACGCCAGTTTGCTGGCCGCTGAAACACTGGCCGGCGTTGGCGCGTTGACCGGAGAGCGGGAACTGTGCGAGTTGGCCGTGCGCAGCGCGCACTATGTGGTAAAACAGCAACACGAAGACGGCTCCTGGGCCTATGGCGCGGCCGCGAATCAGGCGTGGGTGGATAATTTCCACACAGCGTTTATCCTAACGTCGATGGCCAAGATTATTGACCATTGTGGATCCGCTCAAACATCAACATTAGAAGAGCATTTACTGCGTGGCTATCAATTCTGGCGGACTCGCTTCTTTCTTGCGGATGGGTGGCCAAAATACTACCATGACAGGCTCTACCCAGTTGATACGCATGCAGCAGCCACCGGTATAGTTTCGCTTCTGGATCTGCGCGAATTGGACCACAATGCCTTCCCCCTCGCCAAGCAGGCTGCGGTTTGGACGATCCGAAACCTCCGCGACCCACAGGGCTTCTTCTACTACCAGCGTCGGCGTTTCTATCGCGTGCGCACGCCGTTCATGCGTTGGACGCAAGCCTGGATGCTCTACGCGCTGGCTAGGCTCTTGGAGGATATTGCAATCGATAAGGGCCATACAGCGGTAAACAGCTTGTCGCCAGTTAACAACAAAGATGCCCAAGACATCCCGCTCCATCAAACACGCCGGTGATCAGCAGACAGTTAGGTCCAATGCGCATCTGGATTGATCTCGGAAACTCGCCCCACATACCATTTTTCCGCCCACTTATTAAAGAGTTCGAGCGACGCGGCCATCACGTTGAAATAACTGCCCGTGAGTTTGCTCAGACTGTGGAGTTGGCGCTCGCGGCCGGTCTTGCACCGGAAATCATCGGCTCTCACGGCGGTCGAAGTATCCCTTTGAAGGGAGCAAGGTTGATCCAACGGGCGTTCGGTTTGGCGAAATGGGCGCGTAGTCGAAATTTTGACTTGGCCGTCAGTCACAATTCCCACGAGCACATAGTGGCCGCGTGGGTATTGGGAATTAAAACGGTTACGTTGATGGACTATGAGCATCATCCAGCCAACCATCTTTCGTTCAGGCTGGCGTCGCGGGTTATTGTTCCTGACTGTTTTCCTGATGAGTCACTTCAGCGATGTGGCGCAAGCAAGGAGAAGGTACGTCGTTATCACGGCATTAAGGAAGATGTCTACCTGGCCGACTTCTTTGCCGATCCAGATTTCTCCGAAAAACTGCGCGCGCTTGGGATAACTCAGTCCGAGGTGCTCGTGGTGGCACGGGCCCCCGCAAATTTCGCGCTATATCACCGCATGGCGGACGATTTGTTTGATCAGTTGCTTGACATGATTAGCGCGAAAACCAATGTGAAGGCCATCGTTCTGGCACGAGTTGAAGCTCAGCAGGCGAAACTCGCTGCCCATCATAGACGCGAGAACATCATTTTTCCCCGTGAAGTCCTGCCGGGTGCTGAACTGATTGCAGCGGCTGACCTGGTTGTTAGCGCTGGTGGCACTATGAATCGCGAAGCTGCGGCTCTCGGCGTGCCAGCGGTAACTACCTTTTCGGGAAAGTGGGCGGCGGTAGATGAACAACTGGTGCGCGAAGGTAGACTTAAGCGTCTTCGATCCCTCAAGGACCTCGACACTGTGGAGATTAAGAAAAAGCCAGTCAGGAATCCTCGGCGCGCGATAGATGTCAGAGGTGAGGTAACGGAATTGATCTTAGACTCACAATTTCCCTGATCGGGAACGTCACAGAGTCTGCGAATCACGTTGAATAGGCAATAATTGATTTCGGGAGTCCAAGAAACCGTTCAACGTGTATTGTTGCATCCGGAAACAAGGCCTGCATCTCCGCGGCGCCAAGAAGATTCCAGTCAACGTAACCGCAATGTTTGATCCAGAACTTGTCAGTGAAGCGCGCTAGCGAAACGGTTTGGTTATGGTTCAGGAGATTAACGAATGGCAGCCACGTGTGAGTTTCCAGCGGAAAGTTTTTATGGGGGGTTTGGACGAAGTACCCTTTACCAACCCTGCGGATTTCAGAAGCAAACTCCTGTTGTCTCCGCAGAGATCTGTCAACCCAGTCCTTCTGAGAAACACGTGTCAAACAGGTGCGTTTGGGCAAGGTGACATGCTCAATCACGGAATTGTTAATGACAATATCAAATTCCTTATCTTCAAATGGTAAAGGGTCATCCTCTGCGAGCAGAACAAAGTCGAAACCGTATCTTTGTTGCACCGTGGAACGATGCCCTTCGTGTATGTCGGCAATCACGAACTTACCTTGTAAGCCGCTCCTGATTCTGGCGAGAAACTCTCCCGATTCGCCCCCTAAATCCAGAATCGAAACACCATCCTGTGGTTTCATGAAGGTCCTGAATAGATCAATCCTGTCTTCAATTAATCTCTCCCTTACCGAAGTGAGAATCATTTTTCTTAATAGGTTGTACACCCATCTTCACCTGAACGCAGCATCATGAGGCCATGGAATTTATTTATACATCGAATATAGTAGAGCGCGCGTTAATTGCTGTAAATGCAATGAGAGCCGAGCGCATCAATAAGCCACGAGTCACTGCCAGTAGTGTGCGCGTGCCCAGACGCGCGCCGCAGTGGATTGTCCCCGCCGCACAGTTAGGCCTAGTGGTCGGAGACGCGCTCATGGCCACATTCTCTTTTGCCGGAGCGTTCTTCCTTCGGGAAGGAGCACCTGTGTTTGGGCGGATGCCTAGTGGCGGGCTCCGTTGGAGCCAGGAGTTTGCTCCTTATGGAGCGCTGCTTTTGTTCGTGGTGCTGATCCGTTTGCTGAGCTTGCAATACTACAATCTCTACCGGTTGCGCGGAGAGTTCTCGTTTTTCGATGACACCGTACGACTCTTCAAGTCGGCCGCGATCGGATCACTGCTGATCGTGGCCGCAGCTTTCCTCTATCGTGGTGGTTTTCAGTTCCGAGCGTTCTCTTATGCCCGGTCCATCTTCGTGCTCGACTTCCTGCTCTCATTCGCTGCTGTTGTTGCGCTGCGATTGTTGGTAAGGAGCTTGCAGATGCTGGCGAGACGACGGCAGCTTAATCTGATTCCCACCCTGGTAGTCGGCCAGGGACCCGAAGCCGCTCTGTGTATCAGGGAAATGCGCGAGCGCCCGTCCCTTGGCTACCGCGTTATTGGCGTGGTTGAGAACAGCACGGGTGAAGCGCCCGGACAGACGACATACGAAGGTGTGCCTGTTATCAGCAACCTGTCCGGACTTCCTGACGCGATTCGCGACTCCGCAGCAAACGAAGTGATCATTGCAGATCCGAGTGTAAACAGCGACGAGTTGTTTGAAGTGATGATGCGTTGTGGCAGACGACGCGGCATTGAATTTCGTATCGCACCAAGTCTCTTCAATTGTCTGCCGCAAAAAACTGAGATCGATCAGATCGGTATCCTGCCGATGATCCGGCTGTTCCGTGAACCATTGTCGAGCGGCGCGCGGCTGGTCAAGCGGTCGTTTGATCTCCTCACCTCAACTCTAGCGATCCTGCTATTGTTTCCGGTGTGGTCGTTGATCGCGTTGCTGATCAAGTTGGATTCAAAGGGCCCAGTGTTCTACACGCAGGAACGCGTCGGCATGGATGGGCGTCTTTTCCTGCTTTACAAATTTCGGACGATGAAAGCCGATTCAGACCCCGAGATCCATAAAGAGTATCAGCGTGCTTTCATCGCAGGACGCGCTGAAGCAAATCTCGGCGATGCCAACCAGCCAACCTATAAACTAAAAGCAGATCCACGCGTTACACGCCTCGGCAAATGGCTGCGCCGAACGAGTCTGGATGAGGTTCCACAACTGCTGAACGTGTTGATGTCAGAGATGAGCATCGTTGGACCACGACCACCAATCGCTTACGAAGTTGAGTCGTACGCGCTTTGGCATCGAAAGCGCCTGGACATGAAACCGGGGGTGACGGGCTTGTGGCAGGTCTCCGGACGGAATCGCCTGCCGTTTGAAGAGATGGTGCGGCTCGATCTCTACTACATCGAAAACTGGTCGCTGTTGTTGGATGTTAAGATCATTTTGCGGACTGTTTTTGTGATGTTGGGACGTGAGGGCTTCTGAAAACAAGAGCATCCACAGATTACGCAGATTAAGTATTAGAAAGTAACGTTGAGTGGTTAAGCCTCAACTTTGGAGTCAGTTGGATCAAGATTCAACTTCGCTTTCTAAACACTTAATCTGTGTAATCTGCGTAAGCTGTGGATATTCTTCCGTTTACTTCGTTAGTCCCGCGAGCGCGACACCTAGCAACATCACCTTCTTGATTCCTTTATAAAGCGGTTCGATTTCGCAATTCTCCGTCACCGCATGCGCGTCATTGCATGGCCCTGCGCCCGTTGAAATCGCTGAGATCCCCTGCAACAAAGCCGCGCTCGCATTGTTTGACCCGGCGTTCGTTATAGGCGGATCGAAACCAAGCGCACGATGGACGGCTTCTGAAATCTTCACTAACTCTGATTCGCGATTTCCCGGCAATACAGCTGCTGGCGACTTCGAAATAATGTCAGTCTTCAGCGTCACTCCGGCGCGCTTTGCTTCTTCCTCCAGTATCGCTGCTATCTTCGCTTCAAGATCTGCGATGACTTCGTTGTCGGTAGAACGAAGGTCAACGGTGAACCAGGCATCAGAAGCCTTTGCATTCACAACTTCAGAACCACCA
Source organism: Pyrinomonadaceae bacterium (assembly GCA_035457565.1). Taxonomy (GTDB): domain Bacteria; phylum Acidobacteriota; class Blastocatellia; order Pyrinomonadales; family Pyrinomonadaceae; genus PSRF01. Next base: position 5,327 of record DATIBJ010000030.1, read on the forward strand.
AGCATTCCAATATTCAGGTTTGATGACGGGCTCGTGGGCACTTTCAATTCATAGATGCGCTCGATAGCCCGCGCGAGAGGCAGCGTCGCAGAATATGGAGGAGTTCGAGATCTCGTATGTCCACCGGGGCCAATGAAATGGTGCCGGTACCAGTTGATTCCAATGCCGGCATACGTGAATCCTTCGTAACCACCGTCGAGCGCGATGTAGTAATTGACCTTGGCTTTGTTCTCTCTTGCAAAGAGCTGGGCGCCTGACATTCCCGCTTCTTCGTCAGTCGTGAACAGAAAGATTATGTCGCCTTTGGTTTTGATTTTTGCGGCATCCAGCGCTCGGATACTCGCCAACATCGCTTCAATGTTTCGCGTGTCGTCGCCAACCCCTGGCGCATACACACGTCCATCTCGAACCGTAGCTTTTATCTTCAACCCAGGCTGGAATACTGTGTCCATGTGCGAATCGATAACGACCGTTGGACCGCCGCCTGTTCCTCTTCGCAGAGCGATCAGGTTGCCAGCTGAGTCGTAACGAATACTTTGCAGTCTGTATTTCCTGAGCAGTCCCTCGATGTATTTCGCGCGCTCTTGCTCGTGCTTTGAGGGTGCGTTGATTTCAGTAATCGCTATCCATTCTTTGAGAATGGCGTCCTTGTTCTGATCGATGTATTGGATTGCTGTTTTTGTCTGTGCGTCATTAAGGATCGCGTTGACTCGTTCTGTGTAAACCGAGTTTGACTGGCCGAACGTCTGAGAGACTACAAGGAGCAGGACGAATACCGACAACGTCGTGCTGGCGAATCTTCGCATCGTTTTTCCTGGAATGTGGAATATAGTAGAGCGCGAGCATTCTAATAGTTGCGCCTCTTAGTGAGAAAGTCTTATCGCTTGAAATGACTGTGACAGACGGCTTTCGTGGTCTGATCTGACATCTTTGGATGGCACATTCCACCGAACCGAACAACGACGATCGTCGACCCATCACGAAATGGCTTGACCGCGGGATTGTTGCCTGCCTTTTTGTAATTGCCGCCTTCGCCCCGGTGTCGATTGCCGTGACACAAGCGGCGTGGCTTCTGGGCACGACTCTTTGGGTCATCCGCCTCGCCGTGTTTCCTCGTCCTCGCCTTTCACGCAGTCCAATTGATTACGCGCTGCTGGGCTTTTTTATCTTGAGCGGGATCTCCGGAGTGTTCTCCTACAACCCGACGATGTCGCTGGGAAAGATGCGCGCTGCGAGTCTGTTCATTATTGTCTATCTCATCGCACAAAACATTAAGTCGTCGCGGATTGTGCGGCTGCTCGCGTTCACATTGATCGCATCATGCGTGATCACGACGCTTCTTACCTTGGGCCAATTCGTAGTCGGCAAAGGCGTGAAGGTTTACGGCGTTAAGCCCGCCAGCGTTCTCTCACAAGCCGTTTTTCACACACGCACTGTTAAGCAACCAACACCAATCATCGACGGCGATACGATCTGGGAAGTCGATGGACAGCGGATAAACAATCCGGATGAACTCGCCACCGCCCTCGCGGGCGCCCCAAACGCGCCCACCGCGACAGTGAAGATCTACCGCGTCGAATGGACACCTTCACTTGAAGTTCCGCGCGGAAATCTCATCACGGGCAACACCGCTCTTGAACAATTGGGCATCACCGCATGGACGCGTGGACGCGACTGGCGGGCAACAGGTTTCTATGGACACTGGGTGACTTACGCAGAAGTCCTACAACTCATCGCGTCATTTGCGCTCGGCTTGTTTCTATCACTGCCAACCAAGAGAAGTCTTACCGGCATCTTTCTGCTGCTTTCGTTGGTGTTGATGCTGCTGAGCCTTGGACTCACGATAACGAGAGCGTCATGGATCGGTTTCGCGGTTTCGGCGACGTTGCTGCTCGCACTTTCAGTTTCTCGCCGGACCTTGGTCGCCGCGGGCATCGTTGCCGTTCTGCTAGTGCTCGCGGGCGTCTTCGTCTTACAGCAAAAACGCGGAATCGGACTCTTCGATCGAAGTGATCAATCAACGAGCTGGCGAGAAACAGTTTGGCGGGAAGGTTTTGAGCTGCTTGTTAGCAAGCCTCGACATCTTCTTGTCGGCGTGGGCATTGATTCGATCAAAGGCCATTGGCGGGAGTGGGGACTCTTTGACAACGGACGATTGCCGATCGGCCACATGCATTCGAACCTGCTTCAGATTGCATTGGAGCGTGGAGTTCCTGCCTTAATTGCCTGGCTGATTTTGCTCGGGCTGTACACGCGAATGCTTTGGAAGGTTATTCGCGCTGCGGTTGGGAACGGCGGGCAATGGATTGCTCGTGGCATAAGTCTAGGCGCGCTTGGTGGACTGGTGGGGTTCTTTACGAGTGGAATTGTTCATTACAACTGGGGCGATTCAGAAGTCGTAACCGTCTTCTATTTCATCATGGGGTTGAGTGTGGTGGTACAAAGAGTGTATTCCGTACCGTCCGCGGTAGCAGAGACGTCCGATAAACTTTAGTAGTTTGTCGTTGACGCACGGAGGTCTCTATCTACGATGTAAGTTGAGTCTCACCGAACGCTGACGACAAACTGTCAAGTTTATCGGACATCTCCGCTACCACGGATGGTACTTAATAGCCGATTTCCTAAAACCTTCAGTAGGGCATCCCCGTAATAGTCTAAGAATCGTCAGAAAACTGCCTGTAATACACCTACTGAATTCTGGAGTCGTGAAAATGCCTAACAGCAAAAAGTCGTCTCGTCTGCTCCTGGCTCTGCTACTTAATCTTCTTCTTATTGCCGTGCCGCTTGTCCCGCAGGTCGCAGCCCAACAGGCGACCCAGCAGGCTAATAAAACACAGGCGACTGCCGCAGCGTCCGCTCAGAACTACACTGAGGCGCTCGCGGCAATCGAAACAGCAATCGAAGCGCGCCGGAAAGAGCTCGGCATACCAGGGCTTTCACTCGTCATCGTCAAAGATGATCAGATCATTTACATGAAAGGTCTCGGGTTGAAGGATATCGATCGTAAGCTTCCCGTCACTCCCGACACACTGTTCGCGATCGGATCCGCTTCGAAGGCTTTTACAGCAATGGCTGCCGTGATGAGCGCTGATGAAGGCCGTCTCTCGTTAGAGGATTCTCCGAAAAAATTCTTGCCTTACTTCACTCTCCGCGACGCGGACGCGGCAGCAAAAATCACCCTTCGTGATCTGCTGGCGCATCGCTCCGGATTGAATCGTACGGACCTCGCGATGGTCACAAACAAACTGAATCGCGAAGAACTGATCAAAGTCGCCGGGCGTGCCAAACCGACGAACAAACTCGGTGAGAAGTTTCAATACCAGAACGTGATGTACGCAGCTGCCGGCGAAGTCGTCGCCCAAGCGCAACACTCCACGTGGGACGCTGTGATGGTGAACAAGATTTTCAAACCGCTGGGCATGCGAGCAAGTAACACCACGGCCGCAGCGATGCAGAAAGCGCGCGATTACTCGCTTGGCTACGATTACAACGCTTCAACAAAAGTGACACGACAATTACCGCAAAGAGAGATTCCCGCCGCGGCCCCCGCAGGTGCGATCAATTCAAGCGCGCGCGACATGGCCCAGTGGCTCCGCTTCATGCTGGCCGGAGGAACTTTCAACGGTAAGCGATTAGTTTCCGAAAAAGGCTTTAATGAAACGATTACCAAGCAAATGAATGTGGCCGGCACTGTCGATTACGGATTGGGATGGTTTCTTCGTCAGTGGAATGGACATAAGGTCGTCGAACATGGCGGCAACATTGACGGCTTCAACTCGCAAGTCGCCTTTATGCCGGATCAGAAACTGGGATTTGTTCTGATGACGAATGTGACTGGCTCACCACTTGGCGGATTCGCAATGAACACTGTTTGGAAAAACCTGGTGGGTGATCCGAAGGCAGATCAGAAACCGACTGCGCCGGCAAATGATCCGAAAGTTGAAGTGGGCCAATATCGTCTTGCGGAGGCTCCTGTCACTTTTGAGGTCACATTTAAGGATGGAACACTGACGCTTACTGTTCCCGGCCAACCGCCTTATCCACTAAAAAACCTCGGTGGCCGCCGTTACCAGTTAATGGATCCCGCGCCAGCCGGCTTCTTTGCGACATTCAGGCCCGTTAAAGACAAAGAGTCGGAAACTGAACTATTCATCGAGCAGCCACAGGGAGACGTCGTGGCACGCAAAGTCGTGGCTGGAGCCGCGGCGACTACTGCGACGCCCGACGCTGATTCTCTGAATTATCTTGTCGGTTCATATCAGAGTGAAACGTCGGCGAACGTTGTCGAAATCTCCATGCAAAATGGGAAGGTTTCGCTTGTCGTGCCCGGGCAAACGCCCTACCCGCTAGTTGCAAGCGAGAAAGACAAAGTTCGCAGCCCCGGATTGCCTGAGACGTATTGGATCGAAGTAAAGCGCGACGAGAAGGGCGATGTTTCCGGGATCGTTCTCAATCAACCGGAAGGTCGGTTCACGCTACGTCGACTGCGGCCAGATAGTGGCAACAGTTTGATATCAATCGAGGAGCTAATGGCGAAAACGATCGAGGCTTACGGCGGCGAAGCCAATTTGCGCAAGCATAAATCGTCACTAGCGACTGTCGAGGTCGACCTGGAAAGCCAGGGTCTAACGGGCTACGGCCTAATTAAAGCCAAAGCTCCTAACATGGCAGCAAGCGAGATGACAATCACGGCCCTCGACAAAAAGATCGGATCCATCGTGAGTTATTTCGATGGCAATGCCGGCGGTGAATTAATGAGCTTTGCACCTGACGAGGTTTACTCAGGCAAGCGACTCGAGGACATCAAGGTCGGCGCCGACTTCTACGATTTGCTGGATTGGAAGAAGAACTATCCAACGATGGTGGTTAAGAGGATTGCCAAGGTCGGCGGTGAAGATGCCTACGTTGTTGAAAAGCGAAGTGAGAAAGGTAGTCCTGTTACGGATTACATCTCAGTTAAGACCTTCTTCCTACTGAAGCGCGAGAGTGTGATTCACAGCGATACGACCGGAGTCGACATTCCGCAGAGCGAGACATTCAGTGATTATCGAAACGTCGATGGCGTGATGGTTCCCTTCAAATCGATGTCGAGCAACATTGCCAACGGTGACACTGTGGTACGCGTGAAGGAACTGAAGTTTGATGTCGACATTCCCGACACTGCGTTTAATAAACCCGCAAAGCCGACGGTGAATTGAGTAAGCTGAATATTTGCCCCACAGGGTGACTTCGTAATTCGGATTTCGTGTGCGGTTATTGGCGGCTAGTTTCGTGAGTCGCAAACGCCACGGGCTACCTTCCGAAAGTCGTTTGTCGCCGCACAGAAAATCCGAAATCGTTCTGTGTGCTGCTCATTCTGTCGCCCGTTTCCTGGCGAGTCGCCGCTTGAATTGAGTTTCTCCACCTGAAGCTCCTTTGGCCCTTACGTTCATCGCGGGAACAGATGGCGAATTCGTACTCGGCTTTGTTGAGTCAGACGCGACGCGCTGTGACGACTCGTCGGCCAACATCTTGTTGGCGCTTTTTCGCCGCCCACGAACAGCAGGCGTGTCGTCCTTTTCTTCCCTGTTTTGATCGTTCTGTCCGGCAAACCCTGTTTGCTGGCCTCGCGGCCGCACCGGAGTACCTACCGTGTGCTGATCTTTACTGGTGCGCATTCTTGAACCTCCCTGAACAAGACGCTAATTGGTGATTTACACAATAATTTGTCTCTTCGTTTCTTTTACGTGGTACCGATTTTTTAACGTGATTTCCCTGTTGTTTTTTGCTTGCGTTGGTTGCATGGCCTTTCGAGGGTATCTATAATGCGGCCCACCAAAAGCGCTTCCCCGGCAGGCAGGCGCCCAAAAACGCACAAATAATGGCCACCACACTCAGATGGAAACAGCGCGGTCGTGTCGCGCCCTACGGCAACTCGAACCGCACATCGACCCCTCTGCGTGCCCTGGCACTGAACGTAACGCACGCTGCCCGCGCCGCTCTCACCGAGCCCTACATGCTCACGATCGAGCATCAGCCAGTTTATTTAGATAGATTGCCGAAGAAGTTTGATGGTTTTCGAATTGTCCAGCTTTCCGATGTTCATCATGGACCCTTCTCGAGCAGAGAACAGATTGAACGTGCAGTCGATACAGCCAATCGCCTAAAGCCCGACCTTATCGCGCTCACGGGCGACTACATCTCGAAAGAGCGCCACTACGCACCCGCGTGTGCTGAAATGTTAGGCCGTCTAACGGCACGGTACGGGGTTTTCGCTGTCCTGGGGAATCACGACCACTGGACGGATGCGAAGCTAATTACTGACTTGTTTCGTGCAGAAGACATAACTGTACTCATCAATGAAGGTATGCACTTCGAACACAAGGGTGCCTCGGTCTGGCTTGCGGGCGTCGACGACACGATGGTGGGGTTGGAAGATATTTCGCTGGCAATGGCCGGTGCGCGCAAAGACGAAATGAAGCTGTTGCTTGCCCACAACCCGATTGTCTTGCGTCGCGCCGCTCGGGCAGGTGTGGACCTAGTGCTAAGCGGTCATACACACGGTGGACAAGTGGCTTTGCGTTCCGAACGAAGCGCGTCCGGAAGACCACGGCGCAGGCTTTTAAAAGGCCTCGGGCGCCAGGGTAACACCCAAATCTATGTGACCCGAGGTTTGGGAACCGTAATCCTGCCGATTAGATACGGATGCCCGCCGGAAGTTTCGCTGCTTGAATTGCGTTGCACTTGACGCAACCTCTTGGGAGTGCGGCGACCCTGATGTCCTCGCGGATATTTACCGTCCCCAACATTCTCACCGTCTTCCGGATGGTGTTGATTCCTGTCTTCGTTTCACTGCTTTTCTACCAGCGTTTCCTGCTCGCATTGACGGTGTTTGTATTAGCCGGTCTAACTGACGGTCTCGACGGTTTGCTGGCTCGCCGCTTCGATCAGAAATCCCAGCTAGGCACAATTCTCGATCCGATTGCCGACAAGATGATGCTGGTTACCGCCTTCATCGTCTTATCGATGCGGAGCGTCTTTCCACAACCCATCCCCAGCCACTTACCCGTGCCATTTTGGGTGACTGTCGCAGTTCTCAGCCGTGACGTCTTTATCATCGTCGGAGCTGCCGCCATAAACATCGTGACCGGATTCCGCGGTTTCAGGCCGTCGTTGCTGGGAAAAATCAATACTACCGTTCAAATTGTGGCCATCGGAATCATCATGCTCGCCGCCAGCGTGCCCTATGGTACCGGCTATTACCTACCCAGCCTTTACGTCACCGTATTCGTCTTCGCAGTCCTCTCAGGCGCCCATTACGTGTTCTTCGTCTCTCGCTTGCTCAACGAAGACCGCCGCTAAACTGCTGAATCCGAAGCCAAAAGAAGGTTGAGCGCCAAAGGCAACCAAAAGTTGACAGTGGTACACTCAGGTATTATATTGACTGCGCGTTCAACCATGGGGTGTCCGATAAACTTCAGTTTGTCGTTGACTCCGGTTTCACTCAGTGTTGAGCGTAGGGAAGATGCCGACAAACTGAAGTTTATCGAACACACGGCTTAGAATTCTGGAGACTAAACAAATGAGCAAGATTATTGGAATTGACTTAGGTACCACAAACTCGGTTGTGGCCGTGATGGAAGGTGGCGAGCCGACCGTTATCACCAACTCTGAAGGCGGAAGAACCACACCTTCGGTTGTCGCCTTCACCAAAGACGGCAGTCGACTCGTTGGCCAGGTAGCAAAAAGGCAAGCGGTGACCAATCCCGAGAACACTGTCTATTCGATTAAGCGATTCATGGGACGTCGCTATAACGAAGTTACGGAAGAAATCAAACAGGTCCCATACAAGGTTCAGGGTGCCGGAAGCGGCGACGTGCGAATCGCAGCGGGGGGCAAAGAGTGGAGTCCGCCGGAGATCTCGGCAATCATCCTGCAGAAGATGAAGCAGTCAGCCGAAGACTATCTCGGTCAGAAGGTCGACAAAGCCGTGATAACCGTGCCGGCCTACTTCAACGATTCGCAGCGCCAAGCGACTAAAGACGCCGGCAAGATCGCTGGTCTCGAAGTGATGCGCATCGTCAACGAGCCAACGGCGGCGGCACTTGCCTATGGTCTCGATAAGAAGAAAGACGAAACCATTGCGGTGTTCGACTTCGGTGGCGGCACATTCGACATCTCGATTCTGGAAGTTGGCGAGGGCGTCGTTGAAGTTAAGTCGACCAATGGTGATACACACCTTGGCGGCGACGATATTGACGAGCGCTTGATTGAATGGATTATCGATGAATTCAAAAAAGACCAGGGCATCGATCTCTCCGCTGACAAGATGGCGCTTCAGCGACTGAAGGAAGCAGCTGAGAAGGCGAAGATTGAGTTGTCGAGCACGATGGAGACCGAAATCAATCTACCCTTCGTCACTGCCGATCAGTCAGGACCAAAACACCTTGCGATGAAGTTGACGCGCGCGCGCTTTGAGCAGCTCGTAGATCAGATTCTGCAGCGGTTGAAGGGCCCGGTTGAACAAGCTTTGAAGGATGCCGGCGTTGACGCGAAGAAGATTGACGAGGTGGTCCTCGTCGGTGGTTCTACACGTATTCCTAAAGTGCAGGAGATCGTCAAGGGCATCTTCGGCAAAGAGCCGAACAAGAGTGTGAACCCTGACGAAGTCGTTGCGGTGGGAGCAGCCGTGCAAGCGGGTGTTCTCTCTGGCGAGAAGACTGACATTCTTCTTCTCGACGTCACGCCACTCAGCCTGGGAATCGAAACACTCGGCGGCGTCTTCACGAAGCTAATCGAGCGAAATACGACGATCCCAACACGAAAGTCGGAAATCTTCTCAACTGCTTCTGACAATCAAACATCTGTCGAAGTTCACGTGTTACAAGGTGAACGTCCGATGGCGGGCGACAACCGCACGCTCGGCAAGTTTCATCTCGTTGGCATTCCACCAGCCCCGCGAGGCATGCCTCAAGTGGAAGTGACGTTCGACATCGACGCGAACGGCATCGTCAATGTATCAGCCAAAGACATGGGCACGGGTCGTGAACAGAAGATCACGATCACAGCTTCGTCGGGTCTGGCAAAGGAAGAAATCGACCGGATGATGCGGGATGCGGAGTCGCACTCGGCCGAGGATTCTCGCAAACGCGAGGAGATCGAAGCACGCAACCGTCTTGATGGTCTTGTCTATCAAATGGAGAAGACGTTGAACGACAACCGCGAGAAGGTTGGTGCGGTTGCGGGCGAAGTCGAGTCAGCAATCGCCGAAGCTAAGAAAGCGCTGGCAGAGGGCGGCGTTGAAAACCTTAACAACGCTTTCAATCAGCTGCAGACGGCGTCGCACAAACTGGCCGAGGCTCTGTATCAACAGACGGGCGCGGCGGGTGCACAAGCTGGAGAGGATCAGGCATCTGCTGCCGGTGCGTCTTCAGCGGGCAGTTCGGGCGGAGATGATAACGTGATCGATGCCGAGTACGTTGACGTCGACGAAAACAAATAAAGCATTGCCGATTGCCGATTTTAGATTGCCGATTGGTCCCTGACGTAAGTTGAGCCTGATGTTTAAGCGAGACTGTGGCAGACGATCAATCGGCAATCAGGCATTGGAAGTTGCCAATGATTCTAATCGGCAATCGGCAATTGGAAATCAAAAATGAACCGTGGCTAAGCAGGACTACTACCAAATACTGGGCGTAAAGCGCGACGCAAAGCCTGAAGAGATCAAGAAGGCTTATCGTCGTCTCGCGCGCAAATACCATCCGGACGTCAATCCTGGTGACAAAGCAGCCGAGGAACGCTTCAAACTAACTTCGGAAGCGCACGACGTGCTTTCCGATCCAAAGAAGCGAAGCGTCTACGATCGCTTTGGTCAGTATTCCGACAATCTTGCTGATGCAGCTGCGCGCGGTGCCGGTCCGAGCACAGGAAGAACAGCGCCGGGTTTCGACTTCACCGGTTTCGATTGGGGCGGCAGCTCAAGCAGCGGCGGCGGCAGCAGTTTCAAAGATATTTTTGCGGATCTATTTGGTGGCGGCGCGAAGGAAAAGGAGCCACCCCGACCACAACCACAGCGTGGCGCTGATATCGAAATGCCTTTGTCGCTTTCGTTTGAAGAAGCGATCAAGGGACTGACAACAAACCTGACAGTAACCAGATCAGAACAGTGTTCGCGCTGCAATGGCGCCGGTGATATCGGTGGACCATTGATGGTGTGTTCGACTTGCAAAGGCTCCGGGCAAGTGCAGCGTGCGGGGGGCCGCCTGCGCTTTGCCCAGGAATGTCCGGACTGCGGAGGCTCAGGTCGCAGACGTCCGCCATGTTCATTGTGTCGAGGTAAGGGGACGGTGCCGAAGACTGAGACAGTAAAGATCCGGATTCCACCCGGCGTTGAGACTGGCTCGCGAGTTAAGGTTCCAGGAAAAGGTGAAGGTGGACGACTCGGGGCACCGGCTGGTGATTTGATCATCATCACGAACGTTGGCTCGCACAAGTACTTCACGCGCAAAGGCGACAACATCTACGTTACTGTGCCCATTACCGTTCCGGAGGCGGCGTTGGGCGCGAAGATTGAAGTGCCAACGGTTGATGGGAAGACGCAGCTGCGCGTGCCACCCGGCACACAGTCGGGACAAAAGTTTCGTTTGCGCGACCGCGGCGCACCGTCGCTGCGAAATCCGGGGGCGAAGGGTCATCAGTTCGTCGAAGTGCAGGTGACGCTGCCGAAAGTTATTTCAGAAGAGACGAAGGAACTGTTGCGCGAGTATTCGAAGTTGAATTCGGCGAATCCGCGTGTGGAGATGGGTTTGGAATGATTCAAGCAGATACTGGGAGCGCGGACGTCCTCGTCCGCGAACGCGACGCAGTCGCGCAAATCGTTCGCTTCGCTCATTGCGGACGGGGACGTCCGCGCTCCCAGTAATGAATTGCCGATGACACGAAAGCCAAAAACCTACACCATCAGCGCCGTTGCGGACCAATACGGCATTCATCCGCAGACGCTGCGTTTGTACGAACGCGAGGGATTGTTGAAGCCGTCGCGCTCCGAAGGTAACACGCGTCTCTACACCGATCCCGATCTCGAACGTCTTGAACTGATCCTTTCATTAACACGCGACCTTGGTGTGAACCTCGCAGGCGTGGAGATCATTCTGAACATGCGCGAGAAGATGGATGCGATGCAACAAGAGTTCGAGCGGTTTTTCAATTACCTGCAAACGCACGCCGAAGAACTCACCAACTTTGACGCCGCACCAGAAGGCAGCACTGAAGCAATGGTCCCACTGAGTCGTGCTGCCGCACTTCGCCGCCGCGCAAGAGGGAACTAGGACTCAAGATTCCCTTCTGGCGTTCAACGTCCATAACCACCAGCACTCAAGCTTCAGCGCAATAACTCAAGCTGGATAGACGCAAGTTAGGAAGGGCGGCTTGCCCCCGCTCGATTCATTTCCAGTCAACATTGAGTTAATTGGAAGCCTGAGCGGGGGTAAACCACCCTTCCCTACTGCATTTATCAAGCTTGAGTTATTTCAAAGCACCTTGAGTCTTTCCATTTTGTACCTCGAACATTCAGCTCACTGATCCCAACGGTGCACGAGATTTCGTTGACAGTGGTACCCTATAAGGCTTCTTGGCTCCAAAGTCTCCGTCCTCGAAGGAGTCTCTCATGACTAGCCGCTCCTCGTTGTCAGTTTCTGCATCAGGAATAGTCGCGACCATAGTTTCTGTATGCGTTGCCGTCTTTCTCGTACCAGGTATGCGTGAACCTACTATAGTCGGTTCTCAACTAGTAGGTAGTGCCGGGCAGCAAGGGCAACGGGAGTTCAGAACGGGTCTACCGAAGCACGTTCCGCTAAAGATAAAGGCAAAAAATGTTAATAACGAGAAGTGGACTGAGGACCTTGAGATTGAGGTCGCGAATAAGTCGGAAAAGCCGATTTATTTTTTGAGCTTCTCCTTGATCATGCAGGGCTTTAAAGCCTCGGATGGTCGTGAATTTGGGTTTTGGTTACATTATGGTAGAGCAAAATTGATTGACTTTTCCGAATCATTGCAAAGCTCCGATGTACCGTTAATGCCTAATGAGAGCTGCGTGCTCAGAATTCCTGACGCTGACGCCGAGGGTTGGGAGAGTTTCAGAAAAAAGAACGGTAAACCTCACCCTTCGAAAATTGGATTGGTCTTTCAGTCCCTCAACTTTGGCGATGGTACTGGCTTCAGTGATGCTCAGGGAACATTCATTGATATTCGTCGACAAGTGGATGTAAATGAGAAAACGTCTTTCTGGCAATGATTCCATCAGTCGACGAGGTTGCAGCGTCGTTCACCGGCTAGAACTAGTTGTCACGCCCCGTCAAAGGTGCTAAATTGCCGCACCTCGTAACTCACTTTCGTTTGCAATAGTGAACGGTCAATAACAACGTCTTTTAGCGGCGACCTCACAAGTTCAGCCGCAGGAGTCTCACAAATGAATACCTCACGTCGCGCCACCTTTCTCTTCTGTATTTCAATCATTCTTTTAACCTTCGGATCCACGTCTATCGGCGCCCAGGATCTCGATACTGTCTCGATCTCAGGCCTCGTCACTGATGAGCAAAACGCGGTGATAGTCGGAGCAGAAGTGTCCGTCACCCTTACTAAGACGGGCGTCACTCGAAAAGTATTGACTGATGATTCCGGTCGTTATCGATTGATTCAACTGGAACCCGGTTCTTACTCGCTCACGATTTCCTCTGCCGGGTTCGCCACTTACGAACGCAAGGACATCCATACCATTGCAGCTCAGAACTTGAAAATCGATGCGACGCTGAAGCTCGCGGCCGTTGTAGTTGAACCCGTTGTCGTGACGACGGCAGACAGCGCATTAGTCGACGCAAAGAGAACTGTTGTAGGCACCACCCTTACCAATCGCGACACCGAATCCCTTCCCATACCAAGTCGATCGGTGCTCGATCTGATCTTCACCTTACCGGGCGTGGCTGAAGAACCACTCTCGACCAGAGATCTAGCTGAAGACAGAAATGTTACTCACGCGCAAACGCCCGAGGAAGCTGGAACCGTTTCACTCTCCGGCGCTCCTGCCTATTCAAATAACCTGACGATCGACGGCCTCGACAACAACGACGACCGTGCGGCGCGCGAACGCGTCCAACCATCGTTGGAAGCGGTTGAGGAGGTCCAGGTAATCACAAACCAGTTCTCAGCGGAGTACGGACGCGCGTCTGGAGGAAGGATCAATCTGCGTACGCGTGGTGGCTCCAAAGATCTCCGCGGGCGTGCGATTTACTTCTTTAGAGACGAAGCGCTGAATGCAAACAGCTTCCGAAACAACTCACTCGGTTTGGGCCGATTGCCACTGCAAGAGCATGTCGGCGGTTTTACGGTCAGCGGACCAACACGCCTAAAAAAGGAGTCGTTGTTCTTTGTTGCCTTCGAAAGAAGCACGACGCTCGACAGCACCCTTGTCGATACGCTGCTTCCAACTACTCAAAACGACAAATTCATCCTGCCATTGTCAACCGCGCCTGAACTTCGTCGAATTGAAAACGCTCGAGCACCGGCGCTAGCGGCGGAAGTTGCGCCTTTTGTTTCGAGCGTCAGTACTCCACTCAACAACACGACGTTTACAGCGCGGGGTGATTATCAGTTCAACGAAACGCACAACTCGTCCGTCGTTTACCTTGGCGGCTGGCTGTTCAATCTGCGGCAAAGCGGCGGCAGCAATCGGCTAGTCGATGCGCTCCAAGCAAAACGTCGCAATTCACACTCAGTTTGCTATTCGGACAACTATGTCGCGTCCCCGAGCATTGTGAATCAGTTTCGGCTCCAATTCTCGACACTAAGACCGTCGTTCGAATCGCGCACGAGCGTTCAAACTCCAGTGATATTGATCACCTTTAACGATTCGCTGGATGCAACCGACCCGGCAAGGCGATCCGGAACGCTTGTCGCCGGATCTTCAACAGCGAGCGGAACCGAAAGACAAGAAGACAGGTTTCAACTCCAGGAGATCGTCTCGCTTGTTGCCGGCAACAATTCAATAAAGACCGGTGTGGATGTTCACCGCGTTCGTTCTACCTTCAGCGATCTTTCAGATCTGTCAGGCACCTTCAGCTTTGGGAGTGCGGGCGATTTTCTGGCCGGCATTCCCAGTCGCTTTCGACAAAACTTCAACGGCGGCTCAACTCAACACAACACTTACATAAGTTTCTTTGTTCAGAACGACTGGCAGGTGTTATCTCAGCTGCTCGTCAGCTACGGCCTCCGCTACGAGCAGGAGACGATCATCCGCGATCGAAATAACTTCGGGCCGCGGGTCGCGATGGCTTACAACCCGCTCTTCTCGGGACGCCTTGTCATCCGCGCTGGCGGGGGCATCTTCTATAATCGCGCACTGCTCAGGACGATCGACGACTTCACGCTCGGTAATCAACAAATCTTTTTCGACACGAACGACCTTATCGATCACTCAACGGGGAAGTTAATGAGTGCGGCGCAGCGACGCGATTTCATCGCCATGCATATTTCATTTCCCGAAACGCTGACGGTCGACTCTTCTCTAGTAAAAGAATTCGGCACGCTCAACAAAGATTTCTCACGGCGGCTCGATCCAGCCCTTGTAATCCCTTCGAGTTATCAAGCAAATGCGGGTGCCGAATTTGATATCGGTAGCGGCTATTCAATCGAAGCAAACTTGACGTTCAGTCGTGGCATTCACTTGTGGCGAGAAATGAACATCAATGCGCCAGTCTTACCCAATCAGTATCGCGACTTTGCGTCGTACCTGGCCTCCCGCGACTTTCCGAACTTTCGCAACTCAAACGGCATTCGCCCATTACACAATTCAACAACGGCCGGTGAGCTCGTGCGATTCAATTACGGCCATGCAAATACACCGTCAGTTTCGAGAGCCGTCGAGTTCGGCGTTCCGGTGTCCGTCATAAACCTGCGCAGCATTAACTCGACGACCGCACTTGAAGCTGCGCTCGCCGCTTTGAATGATCTGCGTCCTGATCCGTCACGTGCCGAAGTCGAGCAACTGATCTCAGTTGGTAACAGCTTCTATCGCGGGCTCACAATCGAAATTCGGAAACGATTCTCCGCGGGCGAGCCACTCCCGATTACATTCCGCGCTGGTTATACATTGTCGAAGATGATTGATGATGGCGTAGTCAATACTTCGGATGCATTGCGTGTGGGCGATTTCCGAGCTGAACGAGCGCGCAGCCTCCAGGACCGGCGCCACCGTTTTGTGTTTTCTGGAATATTCAACTTGCCACAGTTTCTCGGTCGTATCGAGCTGTCTCCCATTGTCAAGATCGCATCTGGCGCTCCTTTCAATATCTCTTTGGGCGGTACAGACAGAAATCTCGATGATGTTGGAAACGATAGACCTAATTTCACCGGCGACATTCGTTCGCTTCGTTGGCGTGGGCCTGGCGATTTAATCGATAGCGGCCTACTCAATCAGTTTTCAATGCCGGCGATTGGTCAAACAGGCAATCTCTCGCGGAACGCCGGACATGGACCGGGCTTGTTTGCCTTCGATCTGAATGTCACTCGTGAGTTGCGTATTGGTGAGCGAGTGCGTTTGCGACCGTCGATTGAGTTTGACAACGTACTAAACAAGACAGTGTTCAGTTTCGGATCTGAGTTCATCAACTTCGACGCGCTTGGACCAAACGCCTCCGATGAACAGCGACAGAAGTTTATGGATTCATTCTTGGTAGCGACACGAACGATGCGGCCTCGTCAACTACGTCTCGGATTGCGTCTAGATTTTTAGGAGCCGCAGATGAACACAGATACACACAGCGAGGATTAAGCTGCAACCAAGGCGTCACTCGCTAAACAATTCATGGTGCAAAACATTAGCGGTCAAGTTTCACTGAAACAACTCAAGGCGGAATGAATTGCAGGTTGGGAAGGGCGGTTTACCCCCGCTCGAGTTTCGTAGTTGCTACCTTCTAGTGGACTTGAACTGTATCGGTGAACGTTGAGACTTATGGATCTCGAGCGGGGGTGAACCGC
>DATIBJ010000031.1:0-30035 GCA_035457565.1 Pyrinomonadaceae bacterium
CGGGTGGGTGCGAACGCATTGCCGATTGTCGATTGCGGATTGCCGATTGCCCGGATCGGAAACATCCAATCGGCAATCAAAAATCGGCAATCGGCAATATCATCACCCACCCGCTACCGCGAGGTGGTACTGACTTCATGCCACGGGATTGATCCCCTCAGCTGAATATCTCAATTACGCGCTCAATAGTCTTCGCCAACACGTCAATCTCTTCTTTTGTGTTGTAGAACGCGAACGACGCGCGCGCTGTTGCCGGCACTTTGAACCGCTGCATTACAGGCTGCGCACAATGATGACCAGCTCTCACAGCGATACCTTCCTGATCCAGGATCGTCCCGATATCGTGCGGGTGAATACCGTCAATCACAAACGAAAGCACACTCGCCTTCTTGCGCGCGGTCCCGATGATTCGCACGCCCTCAATCGCGGAAATGCGCTCGGTCGCGTAACGAAGCAGCTCCGCTTCATGTTTCGCCGCCTGCTCGCGTCCAATACTGTTTAAGTAATCGATGGCCGCACCCAAACCAATTTGAGATGCAATCGCCGGAGTGCCCGCTTCCATCTTGTTCGGCAGCTCGGCATAAGTCGTTTTCTCAAAGGTGACTGATTTGATCATGTCGCCACCGCCCTGGAACGGATTCATCTTCTCCAGCAGTTCAGCCTTGCCATAAACGATGCCGCTTCCAGTCGGCGCATACATCTTGTGACCCGAGAAGGTATAGAAATCACAATCAAGATCCTGAACATCGACCGGCATATGCGGCGCGCTCTGGGCACCGTCGATCAAAACCGGAACTCCATACTTGTGAGCCTGCGCGATCATTTCTTTGACCGGATTGATTGTGCCCAACGCATTAGATACATGCGTGATCGCCACGAACTTCGTCCGTTCATTCAGTAAACCGTCGTATTCATCCAGTAGCAACTCACCAGCGTCGTTCATCGGAATGACGCGCAGCAACGCGCCCTTCTCTTCACAGAGCATCTGCCAGGGAACAATGTTGGCATGATGCTCCATCGCCGAAATGATTATCTCGTCGTCGCGCTCAATGAACTTGCGACCATAGCCGTGCATCACGAGATTAATGCCTTCGGTCGCACCGCGAACGAAGATGCACTCACGCGACTCGCGCGCGTTTATGAATCGCTTCACCTTCTCACGTGCGCCTTCATATGCAGTTGTCGCCCGCTGGCTCAGGTAGTGAACGCCGCGGTGAATGTTTGAGTGTTCGTGTTCGAGGTAAATACTGCCACGATCGATAACAACTTGCGGAACCTGCGACGACGCGGCGTTGTCGAGATAGATCAGCGGCTTGCCATTGACGGTTTGATGTAAGACAGGAAAGTCGGCGCGGACGCGTTCTACATCCCAGGTAGCAAAGTCCGCAGGCTTGATTAATGTGTCTACTGGCGAAACCATGTCACTTTATCAAATCATTTCCGGATGGTGGTGCGATTATTCTCCAGGAAACGAGAACTGAATCCCCTCTCTGGATGGCTTCCACTCGAAACAGGGCGTAAAAATCGTTGACCTCATCCACTATTCGAGTGACATACATGTGACCGATAATCGCCTTCACATAGATCGGATCGATCTTTGGCACACCGTCGTTCCTCTTTCGCTCTGCGGTCGGCGCCCGCTTCGTTTGGCGCGGCCTAACAACGCCATCGGCATCGGCGCCTGGAGCGCCGGGAGCGCCGTCAGCACCATCGGCCCCCGAGGTGTCTACTGTGATCTTTCTGGTCTCACCTGGTAATAGCTTTGGACGCGGTGTAACCACGGGTACCTTGATCTCCTCATCCCAAGTGAGCGCACCAAGATCCTTGATTACACTGCGCGAGTTTTGGTCAGCCGAACTCTGAAACCAATCCCAATCTTCTCCAACGTACAATGAACCGTAACGAAGGTCGCAGGGGTCGGAGCGCTCGGCTGACGCGCCTGCAGTGAAATCGAGACAGTATTTACGGTTCGGACCCTGATACTTTTCGCCACCGTATTTGTTCAACGAAGACAGAGTGGTCGAACCGCTTTGAGCAAATGTCGTTGTAGCGAACGCAATAACTAACAGAAGCAGAGTAGTTGACTTCATGGCTCGCAGTTCTTCATTCATCAAGCTGCGCGTGAATCTGATTTAACACAGCCTGGTCGAGTTGGGATCTGATTGAATCGATCTTTATCTTGCCAATAACTTCTTCGGCAAAACCATAGGTGAGTAGATTTCGCGCCAGCGTCGGGTTGATTCCGCGCGTATACAAGTAGAATAACTCTTCGGGATTCAACTGACCCACGGCTGCACCGTGCGCGCATTTCACGTCGTCAGCGAAGATCTCGAGCTGCGGCTTGGTGTCGACGCGCGCACGACTCGAAAGCAGAAGGTTCTTGTTCGTTTGAATAGCATCAGTCTTCTGAGCGCCGTGCCTGACAAAGATCTTTCCGTTGAAAACCGCCCGTCCATTGCCGTCGAGAATACCTTTGTACAGCTGGTGGCTATTACAGTGCGGCTGTTTGTGATCGATGACGGAATGCGTATCAGCGTGCTGGTCTGCGCCAACGATGTAAAGACCATCGACCCAGCATTCAGCTCCCTCATGGTCCAGAACTACGGAGATATCATGCCGCGATAGTTGCGCGCCCATCGTGATCGAAGTTGTGTCGTAACTGCTTCCGCGGCCCAGTTCGGTGGCCGTTGTTCCGACATGGAGCGCATTGCTGTTCTCGCGCTGCACGCGGTAGTGTTCAAGCCGGGCACCGTCCAGGAGAACAATTTCCACGACGGCATTTGTGAAGTGCGGCTGATCATCGAGCGACACGTAGTTTTCAATAATAGTCGCTGAGCTGTGTTCCTCACTGACGACGAGCACACGTGGAAAGCTTGCGGTGTGCGGCTCACTCGAATCAGAAACCAGTGTAATTTGTAACGGCGCTTCGACTTTTACGTCTCTAGGGATCAGGAGAAAGAGGCCTGACTGAAGAAAAGCGGTGTTCAGCGCGGTCAATCCGTTGTCGTGGTAAGTCGCGTTTCGCGCAAGATATTCACGAGCGATCTTGCCATAACGCGCATCGGCGATCGCTTCGAGGAGATCGCACGCTACAATACCCTCGCCTTTCAAAGAAGATAGTTCCGCGTTGAAGAATCCGTTCACCAGGACTGCATGGTTGTTGACTGTCTCGGGATAAACATAACGGGCGATCGCGTCCGCAGCGATTTCTACAGGAACTGCCGGCGTAATTTTTTCTTTCAGAAACGGTCCGAGGTTCGTGTACTTCCACTCTTCGCTTTTTACAGTCGGAAAACCCAATTGTTCGAACCGATCCAACGCGCTGCCGCGCACCAATTCGGCCCATGCTGCCGTTGGTCTTGCGTGTCGCACGGCGCGAAATGCAGCGTGGTAGTTGCTTTCAGATTTAACTAATTCAGTAATCATTTCTTAATTCGCTGTGGCACCCGAACCGGCTGTAGGGGCGTCCCTCCGTGGGCGCCCCCTCTTCGCACGTTCGTCAATGCACATGGGGCGCCCGCGGGACGGACGCCCCTACAATTAGGACACTGCTGTAGCACCGGCGCCGTTGTTCTCCGGTGTCTTGATCCAGTCGTACCCTTTCTCCTCCAACTCCAGCGCGAGTTCCTTGCCACCCTCACGCGCGATGCGGCCGTGGGCCAACACATGCACGTAATCGGGCACGATGTAGTTCAACAATCGCTGGTAGTGTGTGACGACGATGATTGCATTGTCAGAAGTCTGCAGTTGGTTTACCCCACCGGCGACAACACGCAGCGCGTCGATGTCTAAACCAGAATCCGTTTCGTCGAGAATCGCAAGCTTCGGTTGCAGCACGGCCATCTGCAGAATCTCGTTGCGCTTCTTCTCGCCACCTGAGAAACCTTCATTCACCGAGCGTGACATGAAGCTCGCATCCATTTCGACGACCTTCGCGCGCTCTTTCAGCAGGTCTTTAAACTCAAGCGGATCTAATTCTTCCTCGCCGAGATGCTTGCGCTTTTCGTTGTAAGCGAGACGAAGAAACTGAGCGTTTGAGACTCCCGGCACTTCGATCGGATATTGAAATGCCATAAAGATCCCTGCGCGCGCTCGGTCGTCGGGCGCCATCTCAAGGAGGTTTCTTCCTTCATAGATCACTTCCCCGGCGGTTACTTCGTAATCTGGATGACCGGCCAATACTTTCGCCAGGGTTGACTTGCCCGATCCGTTCGGGCCCATGATCGCGTGAATCTCACCCTTCTTAACCGTCAGGTTGATTCCACGCAGAATCTCATTACCATCAACACTGGCGTGCAAATTCTTAATCTCTAACATTGAACTCTCCATCATCCAGAAGAGTATCCACAGATTACGCAGATTACACAGAAGAATTAGAAAGTTTAGTTGAGATTAAAGCCGTCAACTTAGCTATGTTAGTTCTGAATCTGTGTAATCTGTGTAATCTGTGGATATTCTTCGTTACCCAACACTTCCTTCCAACTTCAGTCCCAATAGACGCTGTGCTTCGACCGCAAACTCCATCGGCAACTGTAGAAAAACGTCTTTACAAAAACCATTGATAATCAGCGAGACAGCGTCTTCCTGAGAAATGCCACGCTGTTGCAGGTAGAACAACTGTTCCTCGCTGATCTTAGAAGTCGATGCTTCGTGAGAGACGCTCGAACTGTCGTTCATCACTTCGATGTACGGGAACGTGTTTGCCCCGCAGTCTGAACCAATCAACATTGAATCGCACTGCGTGTAGTTGCGAGCGTTTTCCGCTTTCGGCATCACTTTGACGAGTCCTCGATAGCTGTTGTTCGATTTTCCAGCTGCGATGCCTTTAGAGATAATCGTCGAGCGCGTGTTCTTTCCAAGGTGGATCATCTTGGTGCCGGTGTCAGCCTGTTGCGCGTGATTTGTGAGCGCCACCGAATAGAACTCGCCAATCGAGTTATCGCCGGCGAGTATGCACGAAGGATATTTCCACGTGATCGCTGAACCCGTTTCCACCTGCGTCCATGAAATCTTTGAATTCCGACCAGCACACTTGCCGCGCTTGGTGACAAAATTATAAATGCCGCCTCGCCCTTCTTCGTCTCCGGCGTACCAGTTTTGCACCGTCGAATACTTAATCTGCGCATCATCAAGCGCGACCAGTTCGACGACTGCAGCGTGAAGCTGATTGCGATCAAATTTCGGAGCGGTACATCCTTCCAGGTACGAAACGTGTGAACCCTCTTCAGCAACGATCAACGTTCTCTCAAACTGGCCCGACTCGGCGTTGTTGATGCGGAAGTAAGTCGACAATTCCATCGGACATCTGACGCCCTTCGGAATAAAACAGAAACTCCCATCAGAAAACACAGCGCTATTCAACGCGGCGAAAAAGTTGTCATTCGTAGGAACCACTGATCCCAGGTACTTCTTAACCAGATCGGGATATTCTCGAATCGCTTCAGTGAAAGAACAGAAGATAACGCCGTGCTTCTTTAGTTTTTCTTTGTAAGTGGTAGCAACTGACACGGAATCGAAAACCGCATCGACAGCAACACCCGCCAACTGCTTTTGTTCCTGGAGAGGTATCCCGAGCTTCTCAAAGGTTCGTAATAACTCAGGATCAACCTCATCAAGACTCTGCTTCGTCGGTTTTTGCTTCGGAGCGCTGTAATAGATGATGTTCTGATAATCGATCTGAGGATACACAAGGTTGGGCCAATGCTTCGGCTCCGTCATCGTCAACCAGTGACGATAGGCTTTCAGGCGGAATTCGAGCATCCAATCGGGTTCCTGCTTCTTTTCAACGATTAGCCGAATGGTGTCTTCGCTAAGACCGCGCGGAATTACGTCAGACTCAATGTCAGTAACGAATCCGTATTTGTATTCTTGTTTACCCAGCAGCTCTGCCGTGCTCATCTGTTCCTCGATACAAAGTGTCCGTAAAAAACCGAATCTTAAGCTTGTGTCCCCTGAGGCTTCGGTCTTAATCCATGAATTTGATGTAGCGCCGCGTCTACATTCTTTTCCGTACCCAATAACTGCGATAGCGTGATGTCAGCCAGCGCGTTATCGACAATCTGATGAAGCTCGACGATGACGGGACGAATGCCGCAATCACCTGTGTGCACGCACGCGTCGAGTACTCCCGCGTAACTCTTGCAATGCGAATCGGCCGGTTCACCTTCCAAAACTCGAATGACCCGATTCAGATGGATCTGCGAAGCGGGAACTGTCAACGTATAACCACCTTTGGTGCCGCGCTGTGATTGCACCAAACCAGCCTTTGTCAGAATCCACATCAGCTTTCCGGCGTTTGCTACCGAGATTCCTTCACGTCTGGCAATCTGATTGAGCGTCAACGACTCACCGTTGAGCTCAGCCCTGGCAAGCTGAAGCAGGCAGCGTAATCCATATTCTTCCTGAGCCGAAACCTTCATAGACAGACGCGGCTAAGTTATTAACCGCGGCCATCTTAAGATAAACCTTACTTTTAAGTCAAGATTAGGCCTCTTGAAGTTTTCTGGCCGGAAAAAACGGCTCAACTCTCTGCATTCTCTGCGTAGCAAGTTCGTAGGTTCTTGTTTTTCTAAGACGGTTTTCAGAACGGCTCTGCCGCCTGCTGTGAGGCGACGGCTCTGCCTCGCCGAAACGTGCTTCTTCCGATTCGGGCTGGGCCCCTGGTTCGGTCTTTGACCTCGCGTTTGCTCCACAACATTGAGGCTCCGTTACGGCGAGGTGGAGCCGTCGCCTCACAGCAGGCGGCAAAGCCGTACAGCCAAATCATTGGTTGCGGCTCTGCTGCTCTGCGGCTGAACGCTATTAACGAGTAAATTCGAAGTCAATGTAGCCAGAAACGCGGACGACCCGATTATTAACCATCGTCGGACCGAAACTCCACTTTCGTGCGGCGTCTTCTGCTGCTTGCTTGAGCAACGCCGGACCCTCAGAACCGGTCACCGTAACTCTTCCCTCTTCATCCACCAGCACAAATACGCGAACAACGCCGGCAACTCCCGCCGTCTTGGCGGTAACCGGATAAATCGGAGTAACACGCTTCCGTTCACGACCGCTCAACGAGCCGGTACGAATAGTGTTCACATCCTTATCGTCGCTTGGTGGGGCGGGGGCTGAGGGGCTGGGAGTCGGTTGTGGTTGTACCGCAGTTGCGTTGGGCGACGATTGAGGAGTGGCCAAGGGTGGTGCGGTATTCGCGGGAGCAGGAGCAGCAGTTTTGCTTTCAGGAGAGGTTGTTTGCTGTATACCACTAAAGGGATTGGGGAGCTTTGAAGTTACTGCGTCTAATACCGGCGGCCGACCGATTGAAGCGATTTGAATCTGGCGTGACGCCAGTTTTTCCCGCGCCGCCGTGTATTCGCCCTCCCATTTTTCCCGATCTTCCAAGTCGCGCGCCAAAGTCGCTCGTAATCCGAGTACGTCCTCTTTCAGTGCCCAAGCGTCGTAAGCGCGCCCGTTTTCATTAGTAGCTTCAGTGGCCTGTGCTGCTAAACGTTCCAGCAAGAACCTCATTTGATCAAGATCCTGCATAGCCTCTGACGGTAGACTGCCGTTGACGTTGATGCCGAAACTCCGGTAACGCGCGAGTCTTGTGCGGACGCCGTTTATTGCCTGCCCCGCCAATGCGAAATATGTTCGCACCGCATTATCTTTCTGCGTCTTCCGTTGATGAAAGGCTTCGTCCAACAGCGCAACGGCTCTAACGTAATTACCTTCTTCAAGGTAGATACTGATAAGCATCAACGTAGTGATATTGCGAACAGACGCGTCGTTTACTGCCGCTCTCACAGATTCCAATTCTCTCGCAGCGGAACCCAGCTGATGGGCCGCAGCTAACGCACGAGCTCGCTCGATGCGAGTCATCACAGGATCTGTACCGGTAGTTTCTGTTTGAGGGACAGACGATTGCGCGGCCGCGCTTGCGGTGACCGTCAGCAGGAGAAAGATTGTCGGGAGGCTAACTCTAACACTTGGGTAGAACAGGCAAAAAGAACTCAAATCGCTACTCCTGAAAAGCAAAAGCGAGCATCACGCTCGCTTAACAGGTTACGGAATCTTGACGCCTTATTATGGCCAGTCAACCAAAATGATGCAAGTGGCCTAACTCCCTGAGATCATTAAGGCGTTGAGGGAAGACTCAAACTCTGCGCGATTCTTTCGCGAAATGCCCTGGCACTGGTCTTAATCGCCGATTCATTCAAGGTCAGTAGGCGTCGATTTCGCATCACGAGGCGCCCGTTAATGATCACGGTGTGGACATCGTTGGACTTCGTCGCATAGACCAGATCGGAATAGATGTTATAGAGCGGAATCTGATGCAAAGAATCTCGCTCAATGATCACGATATCGGCGCGTTTCCCCACTTCCAACGATCCGATTTCCTTTTCCAGATGAAGCGCGTACGCACCGCGGATAGTGGCGAGTTCGAAAGCCTGTTCAGCTGAAAGCACTTTGGGATCATTCGTAAACACCTTGTGTAACTTCGCTGCTGTATCCATCTCCTCCCACATATTCAAGTCGTTGTTGGACGCTGCACCATCCGTTCCCAGGCCAATAAGCAACCCTTCCTGCATCATGCGCGGCACTGGGCTAACTCCAGAAGCCAACTTCATGTTCGACTGAGGATTATGTACGACGCCGACGCCACGTCTCTTCAATATCTCGGTTTCGCCGGTTTGTGGCCAGACCATGTGAGCCGCAATAACTTTTTCGTTCAGAAAGCCGATCCGTTCGAGATAATTGACCGGGCTGGTTCCCCTGGCATTCACACTGTCGTCGACTTCCCTTTTGGTTTCCGAAATGTGCGTAACGATCGGCGCACCAGTACGATCGGAAAAGGCCCGCGCGGCCTTTAGGTGTTCTTCCGATACGGTGTAAGGAGCATGAGGTGCGATGGCGGCCACAATCAGCTCATTATTCTTCCAACGACTTACAAAGCGCTCGACGTAAGCCATTGCCTGGGCGTTTGTCTTGTTATCAGCGACGGGAAAATCAATCACTGTTTCTCCAAGTACGCCACGAACTCCCGCTTTCTCGGTCTCTTCCGCAATTGCATCTTCGAAGTAATACATATCGCAGTAGGTCGTGGTACCTCCGCGAATCATTTCTGCGAGACCGAGTCGGGTGCCGACGCGAACGAATTCCTCCGTTACATTCTTCGCTTCTGCCGGAAAGATATATTTTGTCAGCCATTCCTGGAGATCAAGATCATCGGCCAGTCCGCGGAAGAGGACCATCGGAATGTGAGTGTGTCCGTTGATCAATCCCGGCACGATCAGTTTTCCCTGCGCATTGACCGTTTGGGGCGCGGAATATCTCGTTCTGATGGCGACGCGTGAATCAATTGCTACTATTCGTCCATCTCTAACCGCAATGCCTGCATCGCGCAACACGCGTCGGCCACTGTCCATCGTCACGACAGTGCCACCGAGAATCAACAAGTCAACACGGTCAGCACGCTGCCGCCGCGACTGGCCTGAAACATTGACGGGGTTGTTGGAGATCATCGCAGTTAGTGTAAGCAGCGTGAGTAGGAGCTTGAGCATAGAGGTCGAGTTACCTGGTGGTTGGGCTAAGAAAACGCGCGTCGAACGCTCTCGGCAATAGATCCGCGATATGAAACACTTCGCTCTGTCCCTTCAGGTTGGCAAAAACGATGTCGGCGCCTCGCGCAAACTCCCAGATGATTTGCCGGCAAGTACCACACGGCGGAGTCAGAGTTTCGGTGTCGGCAACAACTGCGAGCTCTGTAAAGTTTCGCTCACCCTCTGATAATGCTTTCCAGATCGCGACGCGTTCAGCGCAGACGGTCAGTCCGTAACTCGCACTTTCAATATTGCAACCCGTATAAACTTTCCCGCTGCTGGTCTTGACGGCTGCACCAACGAGGAAACTCGAAAACGGAGCTACTGACTGAAGACGGGCCTTTTGTGCTGCCTCGATTAATGAATCAAATGCTGTAGCGCTCAAGCTTAACCTCCGACTGTCGATATCGCACTGGCTAGTCTCTCGCGAATCTTGCCACTTAACAAATCTATGCTCACGAGGTTGTGACCGCCTTCGGGAATGATGACATCTGCGTATCGCTTCGAAGGCTCGACAAATTGCATGTGCATTGGTCTAACCGTTGCCGTGTACTGCTCAATGACGGAGTCGACCGTCCGTCCTCTTTCAGCAATATCTCGGCGTAAACGTCTGATGAAGCGAATGTCGTCCGGCGTATCGACAAACACCTTGATGTCCATGAGCTCGAGCAAGCGCGGCTCCGCAAAAATCAAGATGCCTTCCACGATAACGATTGGTTTGGGAGCGACGGGTCGAGTTTCGTTCAGCCGCGTATGGGTTTTGAAATCATAAATCGGTAAGTCTATCGGCTCACCGTTTTTGAGCTTTCGCACGTGGTGAATTAGCAGTTCGTTGTCGAGCGCATCGGGATGATCGAAGTTGGCGACGTTACGGAAATCCAGTGGAAGATCTTTAAGATTGCGGTAGTAAGAGTCCTGCTGGATGAAAACTACTTCGCTAGCTCGTACAGATTCGAGAATGCGGTTGGCGACCGTCGTCTTCCCCGAACCAGTGCCGCCACAGATGCCGATTATCATTTCGTCGAATCCGTTTCTTAGATTGCGATCGGTCTACACCCGTGCATTCAGGCGAACGACCACGCGCTTTAACAACTGCGAGAATGTCGCACCCACACGCAGTCCAGTTGCCATGACATCTTCGTGATTGATTGGCTCGTCGCTAACCCCGGCGGCGAGGTTCGTAATGCATGAGATGCCGAGCACTTCTAAATCCATGTGCCGGGCAACGATCGCTTCGGGGACCGTGCTCATGCCGACAGCGTCAGCTCCGAAGTTTCGCATTAAGTGAATTTCAGCGGGCGTTTCGTAACTTGGACCAGCGAGCGCCGCGTAAATTCCTCGTCTGACATCGAGCTGTATCTCACGCGCCTCCTCCATTACGATTTCCTGGAGCTCCGGTGAATAGACGGCCGACATGTCCGGAAAACGTGGACCAAACCTTTCATCGTTCGGGCCACGGAGCGGATTAGCTGACATCAAATTCAGATGATCCGTGATCACCATCAACGTTCCTGGACTTAATTGCACATTAATGCCGCCAGACGCGTTCGTGAGAATGATCGTTTTCAATCCCAATAACTTGAAGGCGCGAATCGGAAATGTAACCTCTTCGAGTGAATAGCCTTCGTAATAATGCAGCCGACCTTTCATCGCCAGTAGCGGCACCTGATCGACTTTGCCAATCACCAACTGCCCCGCATGACCTTCAGCGGTCGAACGCCCGAAGCCCGGTATTTCCTGATAAGGAATACTGACCGTCTCCTGAAACTCATCAGCAAATGCGCCGAGACCGCTGCCGAGCACCACGCAGATGCGTGGCTCGACTTTCATTCGCGCGCGAATGATTCGCGCGGCGTGTTCCGCGCGTTCGTATAGACCCGAGCCTGCTACTTGCTCACTCATACAGCGCTCCCCGGGTATTCTACTTCTCCTTTTGATATGGGACACCTAGCGCGCGTGGCGGTCGAGAGGATCCTATGAAGCCGGCGAGTACGATGATCGTCAACAGATAGGGAACCATCTGAATGAATTGGACTGGAATATCTTCACCGGAAGGCAGTTTTACCGCGCCCTGCATTTGAATAGAGATAGCTTCAGTAAAACCAAACAGTAGACATGCGAGCAGGGTTTGCACTGGCCGCCACTTACCAAAAATCAATGCTGCGAGAGCGATGAATCCGCGACCCGCTGTCATGTTCCGAGTAAACAACGACGACTGACCAATCGACAAGTACGCCCCACCAATTCCTGCAAGTATTCCCGCGATTAGGACGCCGCTGTATCTGATACGCGCGACGCTTACGCCGGCCACGTCAGCCGCTTCAGGTTTCTCGCCGACCGCGCGAAGTCGCAGTCCGAACGGTGTTCGATACATGACGTACCAGCTGATGAAGACGAGCACGAGGATCGTAAAACCGATCAGCAGTGCAGATTGGGGCAGCAAGTGTTCCCTTGGAAGCTGCGGAGTTGAACCGGAAGACAGGAAGAAGGCGCCACTCAAAAAGCCAGGTATTCCGAGCATCAAGATGTTGATGGCAGCACCACTGACGACCTGGTCAGCTTTGTATTTGATACAGACCACGGCGTAGATCAGTGCAAGAAACAAACCAGCAGCAGCACCCGCGAGTAATCCAACCCACGGACTCGCGTTGCCGAGACCCAGTTTGACATCCGCCGCATAAGTCACCGAAGCAGCGGCGAATGCTCCTGCCAACATCTTTCCTTCGAGGGCAATGTTGATAACACCCGAACGTTCCGAAAACATTCCACCGAGAGCAGCGAGCACTAAAGGAGTTGCCAATCGGATCGTAGACCAAAGGAGTGCGATTGTGAAGATGTCTCTCATCGTTTTGACTATGTCATTAGCGAAGGACGATTTCGGATTTCGGATTTCGGATTTCGGATTTCGTTTTTATCGAGTTGCTGGTTTCTTTGGTCGGCAAGGCCTCATCACAAAAAAGCGTCCGTGCCAAAACACGAAATCCGAAATCCGCAATCCGAATTCCGAAATCCGAAATCGTTATCTTCGTTTTCATTCATCGTCTTTAAATCTTCGATCGTTTCAACAGGCTGAATCTACCAAAAGGACCGCGGAAGAAAGCCTCAGCAGCCACAAAAAGAATGATGATGCCTTGCAGCACCTGCACGATATCTTTCGTGACGTGTTCGGAAAAACCGTCGACGTAGATACCGCCGTGCTGAAGAACCGCAAACAGCAATGCCGAAAGAATCACGCCAACCGGATGATTGCGTCCGAGTAATGCGACGGCGATTCCCGTGAAACCGTAGTTATCTGAAAAGCCATCATAGTAGCGATATCGATAGCCCAGGACCTCGTTGATGCCGACCATTCCAGCGAGCGCTCCTGAAACAGCCATTGCCAACACAATCTGCTTGCGGATTGAAATGCCGCCGTACTCTGCTGCTGAAGGATTGCTTCCTGTGGCGCGGATTTCGTAACCCCACTTTGTCCGCCACAGGAACAAGTACACAAGTAAGCACGCCAGCAATGCGAGGATGAACGCGACATTCAACGGTATACGTTCAGGGAATCCCGGAAAGAATTTACCGAAGCGAGCGATGTGGGCGCCGCTGCCGATCGGCGCAGTTTGCAGGATAGGATCGCCCGGCACTTTGTAATGGTATTGCGTAAAGTAACTAACCAACGCAACCGCGATGAAGTTCAGCATGATCGTGTTGATTACTTCATGCGATCCGAACCGAGCTTTCAAGACGCCCGGTATCGCAGCCCAAATTGCTCCCATTCCGATTGCGGCAATAAAACATAGCGGTACCAACAACCAGGCCGAGAGATTCGCCAACGTGATCCCGACCCACGCTGTGGCGAACGCGGCGATGTAGAGCTGGCCTTCAGCACCGATGTTGAATAGGCCGCAACGAAATCCAACCAACACCGCGAGGCCCGTGAAGATCAATGGCGTTGCGTGGAAGAGTGTGTAGCCGATGCCGTCAGGCCACGACAGAGCGCTACCAAGCAATAGCCGGTAGGCTTCGATTGGATTGTCTCCTATGAGGAGGACAAGTATCCCGCCAACTACGAATGCGGAAACAACAGCGATGAGTGGGAATAGAAGTTCTCGCAGGAGCTTCATGTGAGCGCGTTGGGTTTAGTGGTCTTTGGTCTTTGGTCTTTGGTTGCAGTCCGCGCAGCTAGTTCGAGTAACTCAACTACAGAACGGGAGCGACCGATGTCCCCCTTTATCTGCATGCTGCGTCAGTTCAAATCGGTCGCTTCGCTCTCGTTCTGTAGTCGAGTAGTTCGAACTTGAGCCTAAAGACAAAAAACCGAAATCTTAATGTCCTCTCGTCATCAACAACCCGATCTCTTCAATCGTTGCGATTTTGGGATCAACTTCACCGACGATTCGTCCTTCGTGAATTATCAGCAGCCGATCCGAGAGACTGGTCACTTCTTCTAACTCCGCAGATACAAGCAGAATTGCGCAGCCGTCTTCACGTAGCGCGACGAGTTTCCGGTGGATGAACTCAATCGCTCCGATGTCAACGCCTCTCGTCGGTTGCGATACCAACAGTAACTTTGGATTGACGTGAAACTCCCGGCCAATGATCAGCTTCTGCTGGTTCCCTCCAGAAAGCGCGCGTGCGGGCAGCGCCGAATTTGCCGGACGCACGTCGAAGTGCTCGATGATTTCATTCGTTCGCGTTTGCACCGCGCCGTCGTCAATGAACACTCCGCCGGCGTAGGCAACGATAGGCGGACGATAATGCACGCCGAGGATCGAATTTTCAGCGAGACTGAAATCGAGCAGCAATCCGCGTCGGTGTCGATCTTCTGGAATGTGCGCTATCGCCAGTTCTCGGCGGGAGCGAGCGCCCCGTGTTGTGATATCACCAGATTCAAACTTAATCGCGCCCGAAACTCGAGTAGGATCAACTAGCCCGGCGAGTGCTTCAATGAGTTCTGTTTGGCCGTTACCTTCGACGCCGGCAATGCCAACAATTTCACCGCGACGAACGAGGAACGAAACGTCGTTTACTTTCTTAGTTCCGTCTAATGCGGTAACTGTCAGGCCACTAACTTCTAATTCAGTTTGCCCCGGCTTCGCGTCTGGCTTCTGCACGCGCAGCAGCACCTCGCGTCCAACCATCAACCGGGCTAATTCGGCGGCATTCGTATCTTTCGTCTGTAAGCGCCCAACGACTTTGCCGTCACGCATCACAGTAACTTCATCCGATATAGCCAGCACTTCGGAAAGTTTGTGTGTGATGATGATTACGGTTTTGCCCTGCTCTCTCATCCGACGCAGGATGTGGAAAAACTCTTCAACTTCGAGAGGTGTTAAGACGGCGGTAGGTTCGTCGAGAATCAGCAGCTTCGCGTGTCGATACAGCGCTTTCAAAAGCTCAACGCGCTGTTGTTGGCCGACCGAGAGATCTTCAACCAACGTGTTTGGATTTACTGCGAGCTTGAACTCTTCGGAGAGTTTCGTGATCTGCTGAGCGGCACTCTGAAGATCCAGGGCCACCCCAGAACCAGGTTCGGCACCCAGGACGATATTCTCTGCAACTGACATGGTCTCAACAAGCATAAAGTGTTGATGGACCATGCCGATGCCGAGCGCGATTGCATCGTGTGGAGAGTTGATCTGGCTGACCTGATCATCGACGAGGATTTCGCCACTGTCGGGAGTATAAAAGCCGTAGGCGATGCGCATCGCCGTCGACTTCCCCGCTCCGTTTTCACCGACGATGGCATGAATCGTTCCCGCCTTGACCGCGATATTTACATGGTCGTTAGCCAGAACACTACCAAACGTTTTTGTGATGTTCCGGAGCTCTAGCATCTTGGTCTAGGCACGTTGGCGCTTGATTTCGTTCGCTTCATTTCGACAGATCGATCTTTCTACTGAGCATTTCGCCTCAAGAGTCGATTAGGTAGTAACGATGTTCGTTTTTAGTTCGTGTGACTTCGTGGATCGTTCTCTTGTCCGGAAAAAACAAAGACGATCCACGAAGTCACACAAACCAACACGAACCAAAACACTTCTGACCAGAGCCAGATGTTATTTTCGCAGCAAAGATCTACTGAACCACGTCAGCAAACTGAACGCGGGAAATACCTTTAACTTTATTCAACTCCCAACGGTCTCGCTTCACAAAGGACGCGTACCACGGAACCGCTTCTTCTCCGCGGACTAAATAAGTCATCAGTGACGCCACCAATGATCAATCTCAATTGCATAAACTTCCTGGGGTGAGTGCAGCCGGATGAGATTGTCAATGATCTGCGCGCCCAGTTGCACGAAATCAGGGTCATCCAAGTGAGTCGGCGTCAGCTCCACCATAAACCCATCATTTCAGCATCGCGTCAGTCACCTTGATTTCGCCATTAATGATTCGCTTTTTCGCGGCTTCCACTTCCTGGAGGGCATCGGGTGTGATGAGTTGCTGATTGAATTCATCCATTGCATAACCCACGCCGTCTTTGTCTAACCCAAATACGTGCAGCCCTGGTGAGAAACGCCCGTTTACAACTTCCTGCACGATGTTGTAGACGGCGTTGTCCACTCGCTTCACCATACTCGTGAGAACGAATCCAGGCTTGACCATGTTCTGATTCGAGTCCACACCGATCACGAAATGTGTCGCGCGGCCGTTTTGCATTCCCTGCTGCTCGACCGCATCGAAAGCACCAAGCCCGGAGTTTCCAGCTGCGGTGAAGATCACGTCGGCTCCTTTTTGAATCTGGGCCAACGACAACTCTTTTCCCTTTCCGGGATTGTTCCAGGCGCCGTCAGTGACACCCACATAGTTCTGAATCACGCGTATGTTTGGATTAACTGCCTGCGCGCCTTCTTCGTAACCTTTCTCGAAGCGATGAATCAGACCGATATCCATCCCGCCTAGAAAACCGATAGTTCCTGTTTTTGTCGTCTTAGCTGCCAACATTCCGACCAGGAACGAACCTTCGTGCTCTTTGAAAACCAGCGACGCGACATTCGGTAATTCACTGACGCCATCGATGATTGCGAAGTGGATGTTTGGATAATCCTTTGCCACTTGCTCCATGATCGGCGCCTGCGCAAAACCAACTCCGATGATTAGGTCGAATCCACGTTCAGCAAACGCTCGCATCGCGGGTTCAATAGCGTTTGGGGTACCCGGCTCGATATCGCGCAACACAATCGGAAAATCCTTCGCGGCACGTTGCACGCCCTGCCACGCTGCTGCGTTGAATGAGCGATCATCTTTCCCACCTATATCGAAAACGATGCCGACACGAATCTTTCCCGCTTCGCTGGCGGCAGTGCTATGACCGCACGCCGATAACAACAACGGCAAAATACACAAAAGGCATAGAGCAAATAGCTTGTATTTCATTCGTTGATTATTTCCTTAACGAGCGTTTGCGATGCCGCAGGTGGTGCCTCGTCGATCGTGTATGCCGCCTGAATTCTGGCGGCCGCTTCACGAGCGTTGCTTTGATCGGAACTGTAAACAACGCCCAGCGCGTCGCTCTGCGTAACGCGATACCCGATTTTCACTTCAGTTACAAAGCCCACCGTTGGGTCAATCACGTCTTCGATGCGCACACGACCACCGCCGATTGCCGCAATTGCGTGACCAATTTCCGTAGTATCGACACTTGTAATGAAGCCAGAGCGCGGGGATTCTACCTTAACACCTTTAGTTACTAAAGGTAGAAAACGTGCTGGATCTTCACAAACTCGCGCGTCGCCACCCTGCGCCCTCACGTTCTGGCGAAATGCTTCGAGCGCGGCACCGGAATCTAGTTGTCGTCGCAAAAGACCGAGCGCACGTTCAAGCGTTTGTTCGACATTCGCAAGCACCAGCATGTGAGCCGCGAGCTCAAGCGACAGATCGAGGACCGGACGTGCGGCCACCGACCTCTCGCCGCGAAGGATGTCGATACATTCGCGGACCTCTACTGAATTGCCCACAGCTGCGCCCAGCGGTTGATTCATGTCGGTTAACAACGCGCGTGTCTTTATCCCACAAGAATTACCCGTGCTGACCAGTGCATGAGCCAGCTCTTTTGCGCGCGCCTCGTCACGCATGAAAGCGCCATTGCCGACCTTCACATCGATCACCATTGCATCGAGACCGGCAGCGCCCTTCTTCGAAATAATGGACGCAACGATCAGTGGAATCGCCTCAACGGTGGAAGTGGCATCACGCAACGCATACATCTTCTTGTCAGCAGGCGCCAACTCCGCCGTTTGCCCTGCCATCGCATAACCGACCTCATTCAGCACTTTCCTAAACTCGTCCACCGTCAGGTCCACACGGTAGCCCGGAATCGACTCCAGTTTGTCCAGTGTTCCACCTGTATGTCCGAGACCACGGCCCGAGATCATCGGCACAGCAACGCCACAAGAAGCAACGAGCGGCGCAATCAACAACGAAGTCTTGTCGCCCACGCCGCCCGTTGAATGTTTATCTGCTTTGGGTTTCGCTATATCAGAGAAGTCGAGGATACTGCCGGATTCGAGCATCGCTTCGGTGAGCGCCTGCTGTTCGCGCCGGCCCATGCCGTTCAAATAGATGGCCATGAGCAGCGCACTGATTTGATAATCAGCAATACCTCCGGTCGTAACGCCATCAACAAAAAAGACGATTTCCTCGCGCGATAGTTCCTGCCCGTCTCGTTTCTTCCTGATGACGTCCTGAGGTCTCAAGCTATTTCTCTGGTCTCCTTAGTTTCCTTAGCTGTTTGCATTAAGACAACCGCTTGGGCGGAGACTGCCAAACGCTGGCCCACCGCATCGAGGCCTTCGCCGGTTTTGGCTTTCACGCTGACACAGCTGAGATCGACTTCGAGTACGTCGGCTATGTTTTGCCGCATCGCGTCGACGTAGACTCGCAATCGCGGCGCTTCAAGCATGATTGTCGAATCGACATTTACCACCTGGAGATTACGCTCACGCGCAAGCCACATAACTCTTGAAAGCAACTCCAAACTATCAGCCCCACTCCAGTGTGGATCGCGGTCTGGAAAGTGCACTCCCAGATCGCCTTCGGCAAGTGCGCCGAGAATGGCATCGGCAATTGCGTGTGCGAGGGCATCTGCATCTGAGTGACCCTCGGCGCCGAGATCGGATTGGATGTTGACACCGCCCAGGACGAGCGGTCGTCCTTCGACTAGTCGGTGGGTGTCACTACCTGTGCCGATGCGAAACATGTTGTGCGTGGGCGCGTTCTAATTAAATGTGTTGTAGCTTGTGCGTTGTACTTTAAAGCTGAGTACCCAGGTTCTTCGCCACCTCGTTAGTGGTGACATGTTTATAGATCGAACAACCTAAACAACTTCTTTCTGTTCGGCAGCGCGGACTCACTAACATTCCGAGCATCCAACGATATCCGCGCTGCCGAACAGAGAGGAGTCAAGTTCGTATTCCGCCTATAAACATTGCACTCCTACGGAGTGACTGATGAGTCAATAACCAACTAAAACTACAAAGCACAAAGCACTAGAAAACAAAGTCAAGCGCTCTAAGATCAAAACTTCTTCAGCAACGCCTCGGCAACGAGCAAGTCCTCCGGAGTCGTTATCTTAATATTCCTCGCGCTCCCTTCGACTATAGCCACATGCGTTCCAAGTTGTTCTACGAGTGCGCTGTCGTCTGTCAGCGTCGCGTCACTCAAATCAGCTTGCGCGAACGCGCGCATCAACAGTTCATACTTAAAGCATTGCGGCGTCAACGCACGGCGCAACTCACGCCGATCAAGGGTTCTCACAACCCGGTTTTGATCGACCTGCTTGATCGTATCCGTCGCGGGAGCAACCAGAATGGCCGCCCCATGTTGTTCTGCAGCAGCGACCGTTTCGCTGATCTCAGTAGCAGAAACAAAAGGTCGGACGCCATCGTGCACCGCAACGATTCTTGCGGAGGCTGCACGAACCGCGGTTAATCCACGCTTGACTGAGTCCGCTCGCGTCGCTCCGCCGGGCACGACACGCGTAACTTTTTTCACTCCGAATTTGGGGGCGCTATCTAAGAATTCCGCAGCCGATTCGGGTGGCAACACAACAATCGTTTCGTCGATGCTATCACACCGCTCGAAGGCGCGAAGTGTGTGGAAGATGAGCGGGATGCCCGCGAGAAGCAGAAACTGTTTTGGTCGATCACTCGCCATCCGGCTACCGGAACCGGCGGCGACGATTATTGCACTGTTCATGAAGAGAGAAGATCGAGAGAAGTGCTCGCTCAGCCTTCCGTGATTGGCTCGCTATCGGTAATACGCACTGGGCCAGGAGTACTTCGTGAATCTCGAATTGCGCGACGCGATGCACCATTGGTGCGATGGACATCGCTGTGGCCGCCATTCTCTGATTCCTCCCAGAGGCGACCGAAGATCATTTTGCCGGCTGTCGTTTGCAGCACGCTGGTAACAGAGATGTCGGCATTCTTTCCGATCAATCGACGTGCATTATCGACGACGACCATTGTCCCGTCATCCAGGTAGGCAACGCCTTGATTGTATTCCTTGCCTTCTTTAAGTATGAAGACACGCATCGCTTCACCTGGTAGTACAACAGGTTTCAGAGCATTCGCCAGTTCGTTGATATTGAGCACGCTGACCCCACGTAGCTGCGACACTTTATTCAAATTGAAATCGTTCGTGACGATAACCGCGTCCAGCTGCTTTCCGAGCTCGATCAATTTCAAATCAACTTCGCGAACGGACGGAAAGTCGGTCTCAACGATTTGGATGTCGAGTGAACTGTTGTTCTGCAAACGATTGAGCATATCCAGGCCGCGACGGCCGCGCTGCCGTTTGGAAGAATCTGGCGAGTCTGCAACCTGCTGCAACTCTCTTAGAATGAACTGCGGAATGATCAGCGAGCCCGTAAGAAAACCAGTTTCAGCCACGTCAGCGATTCTGCCGTCGATGATGACGGACGTGTCGAGTATCTTTAGGTCGCGACGCGTAACCTTGTCACTGAGAATTCCGCCAAGCGCAGAGAGATCCAAGTAGTCGCCTTTCGCGGCGCCAACCATTAGACCGACATAGGCCATGAAGAACGTGAGCGCGAGCGTGAGAAATGTCTTAACCTCCGGAGCCACGGCCATCGATTCCTGACGGCTGATGAGGGATCCGATTAGAAACGCACCAATGATCCCGAGGATAGAGCCAGCGGCCGCCCCAATCAGTGTCTTCAGAGTTGCCCTGCGGATGCGTAGCTCGAAGAGGATAATGCAGATGGCGATGAGAGCCCCAACCCCGGCAGAGATCCACGAATCGGTGGCGACGGGCTTAAGAATGTAACCAGCTGCAACTAAAATCCCCGTAAATATTAGTCGGATAATAATTACGTCCGCATGCATGATATGGGCATACTACCACGCCAACTGCGGAGCGTCACCCATAAACCGACTCAAAACCCAAGCAGATCCACCGATTTCCACAGATTACAGAGATTATGCCTTAATGAGTTAAGTTGAGCTGTCAGCCCTTTCTACTCAACTTCACTTTTTGAAAACTAATCTGTGTAATCGGTGGAAATCGGTGGACCTGCTGCTGTTCTTGCGAAGAATCCCTGACATAGGATTAAATCCGCGCATGATCAAATCCAATGTTCTCCTGGTCGTCTTCGTTTTTAGTTTGGCTGCATGTTCTAAAGGCACAGTTTCAGGAACCACTGGAACGCAACCACCGCAAACAGCGGCACCGGCAACCCAATCTGCAAGCGGCAACCTAACTTTCACCGCACCGGAAAGCTGGGTGGTTGAGAAGACGTCGTCGAACATGCGCATCGCCCAGTACAAGCTACCGAAAGATGGCGGCGACACGGAGGACGCATCGTTGGTCCTCTACTATTTCGGCCAGGGCCAAGGTGGAGGAACACAGGCGAACATCGATCGTTGGATCAGCCAGATACATCAAGCCGACGGTAGCGATTCCAAAGATAAAGCGAAATCAGAGACTCTCACCGTTAATGGATTGAAGGTGACGATGGTGGATGTGTCAGGCACTTACTCTGCGGAGATGTCGCCGGGCAGTGGCGAGTTCACAAGCAAACCAAACTACCGCTTGCGCGGCGCAGTTATCGAGACACCCAAGGGTTCCTACTTCGCCAAACTCACCGGACCAGAAAAGACCCTCGCTCATTGGGATCAGGCGTTCAGGGACTACGTTAACTCGTTTCAGTTCAAGTAGAACAACTCGGGCCGATTTCTAGAGAGGCTAGGGATAGGGTCAAGCGCGAATTTGCAACAGCGAGAATACCACCGACGGCAGTCGGTTGATTGTTCAAGTCCAGCCTACAACGACCACCAAAGAAACCTCGACGCGCCGCGAACGAACCTGAGAAGCAAAGCTCAACTGAATTCGCGGCGCGTAAGGCCGCGTAGCCGCTTTGGTGTAGATTGGATCTGAACGATCCACCGACTGCCGACGGTCTCTGTTTTTGAACCTGTTCAAAAAGTGCTTGACACCCGATAAATACAGGTCTATCCTGCCCCTAGTTGAACGTGTTCAAATCAGGACACAAAGGAGGGCCTGTTATGAGCAACGAAATCACCACCGAGATTGCCACGGGTACTGGCGTTACCTTCTACACCTATCTGATTTACCTGGCCATAAGCATTGCGCTGACTATTTGGGTAGCCCGCACTCTGCACAAGAATGGCCGCGTGTTCCTGGTCGACGTTTTCCATGGCAATGAGGCACTGGCGGACTCAGTCAATCACCTTCTCGTCGTCGGGTTCTATCTAATCAATTTTGGCTATGTCAGTTTGGCGCTGAAGCTGGGCTACAGCGTTTTGACAGCACAGGAAAGTATCGAAGCCCTGTCAGTAAAAATTGGAATGGTGCTGCTGGTTTTGGGCGGCATGCACTTCTTCAACCTATTCATCTTCAGCCGCATGCGTCGGCGCAGCTCGCGTGTTGCTGGTCCACCACCTGTTCCCCCTGATCAATTCACCGCAGTAGCACAGGAGGGGTGAAGATGAACGCGCTCACCGTCCTCTACGATCCGACCTGTGGTCTTTGCCGGCGCGCACATGAGTGGCTGGCGCAACAGCCGAAACTCGTGGAGATGCAATTCGTGCCGTGCAAGTCTGACGAGGCGCGCCAGCGATACCCGGAGTTGAACCACGAGTTAACGCAAATGGATCTTACCGTGATAGGAGACGCCGGCGCAGTCTACTTTGGACCAAAAGCTTGGCTAATGGTTCTCTGGGCTCTTTCCAGATATCGCGAGTGGGCTTACCGACTCGCGACACCGGAATTGTTGCCAACAACAAAGCGGGTAGTTTCAGCGATATCTCAGAATCGATATCAAATTAGCCGGATACCTGGCGTTGCGAGATAAGCGATGAGTGAACGACGGAAAACCAAGGCAACAAAGACTCAGAAAGGAGATCAAACCAGGGCTGCAATCCTGGAAACTGCTCTGGAGATCTTTCGCGAGAAGGGTTACGAGCAAACCACGATGCGCGCCATTGCCCAAAAAGCAGGCGTGTCGCTCGGTAATGCTTACTACTACTTCCACTCTAAGGAGCATTTAATCCAGGACTTCTATCAGCGACTGCACGACGAGCACGTCGCGGCATCGCAGCCGGTCCTGGAGAAAGAAAAAACCCTGAGGACACGCCTGCTACGGGTGATGCGGCTCAAGATCGAAACGTTAGCGCCGTACCACGAGTTTGCAGGCGTGCTCTTCAAAACCGCCGCTGATCCAAAGAGTCCGCTAAATCCATTTGCTGAAGAGTCAGATCCAGTGCGGGACGCGAGCATTCGTCTTTTTGATCAAGTAATCGAAGGGTCGAAATCGCGAATCCCAAAAGATCTTCGGGCAGAGCTCCCCTATCTGCTTTGGGTTTATCACGTTGGTGTAATTCTTTTCTGGATTCACGATCCTTCACCAAAACAGCGTCGCACGTACCGTCTGATCGATCACACCGTCGAACTCTTGGACCAGATGATTTCGCTGGCAAGTAATCCGTTGATGAGACCTCTTAGGAAGAGGGCCCTCAAGCTTGTCGATGAAATAAAGGATGCGGCAGCGGATTTGGAGTGAACGGGAAGGAGTTGGACCAAATGAACGGCGCAACCTACGATCAGAACTCGGGATTCGTAATCTACCAGGAAGTCTTGCCAGGTTTCGGTCGACTTATGTCGCAGGGAGCGTTGTCAGGCGCTCTTAGCTCCTTCCTATGCATTTTCTTCAAAGTCATCATCTTTCCCCACAACTACTATGATGGGTTTCTCGTCGGCCTTTTGCTGGTCTTCCTCATCTACGGGGCCGTTTTCGGACTCATAACTGCCCTTGTGGTTTGGGCTGCTACTAAGATCATCCAACGCAGGCTGGGCCGAACAGCTCGCTTGATGGTTACGAGCATGGTAGGGATCTCGCTCTATTACGTCTTCTCGCTTCTGCTCTCTTCCGGCGACGCACCCAACTATTCTCAGGTCATTCCGGTGTTCATGGTGATCGTCGTCACCGTTGGCCTGATTACCGGATCACGTTACCACCCTGAACGAGCGCTTCTGCAAGGAATGCGAGCTTCGCCCGGCGATCAATTGTGGTCGGTGATTTTAATCGGTTTTTTGCTTCGCGTACTTTATGTATTTCTTTGTATGCAATTTCTACTCGGTGTGATCCTGGCGGTTAGAGATAATCCCCCGAGCCCAATCTTGTTAATTTGTCTATCCCTTCTTGCCTACTGCCTAATCAATGCGGTGTTTAGCTTCGATAACGCGCAGTCGTTGTGGTTAGCGATTCTCGCCATTTTCACCAACGCCGCCTTAATAGTCATCCTGATTCATTATTGGGAGGGGTTGGTGAACGCGCGGCACGTGATCATCGGGTATTTAGCACTGTGGCTCGTGTTCCTGCTGGCAAACCGCGGCGGTTTCACTCCGTTGCTATCGTCCATCAAAGAAGAACTGAGGTACTACTGCATCATTGACTAGGACCAAGGAAATGAAAAATGGATTTCGGAATTAGGGGGCCGACGCAGACCGGGAGGTTACCGAAATGTCAGCCACATTGTTTAGCGCCGCACACAGTTCAAATCACAAACTACTTGTCCAACAGCCGGCTATTCCACAATTCCGCGAATTGCTAACGCAAGGTGTGCTCGGCGGAGCCGTTGCACTGCTCGTCTACGCCGTCATCTATTCTTTCTTCATTGATAATTACTACAAACCGCTAATCGTCGGCGCGCTGCATGAGTTCCTGGCAATCGGCGCCTTGATGGGCTTGGCCCATGGATTTGCGTATTGGTGTTACTCGCGTCTTTTTCAAGACAGATTCCGCAGGGTGGGGCGCTTGCTGACGGCAGTGGGAGTAGTCGCCGTTGGCTGCGGCATTCTTGAAGTACTCTACGCTCCCGAAGACAAAAACCACGTAGATCCGTGGTTACTCGCCTCGTGGGTCAGTCTTCAAGTAATCAGTTTGTCCGTCATGACCGGCTCAAAGTGGCGACCGTGGCGGGCGTTGGTCTATGGCGTCGGAAGAATCAACACCTGCCAGCGATTGCCCGGATCAGCAATCGGATTGCTGCTTCGACTCGTTATGTTGTTCGGTTGCTTTGAAGCCATTTTCCTTTTCGTCTGTGTGCTTCAAATGAACGAACAGGTTAAGGATTTCGTTATGTGGTGGCTTATCGTTATGGATTTTCTGATCGGGCTGATTATCGTCCTTGCCATTCCAAGATTTTGGGTCGCTCTTACTTTGGCATTTGTGATTAACGCCCCATGGTTATTTATCTTGATCAAGTACTTCAATGAACTGCGTTTCATCCGTTTTTTCTTTTTTGGCTATCTGGTGCTCTGGGGTGCTTATCTGCTCACGCAATGTCGCCGTCTAGATCCGTTGTTCTCATCCATCCGTGAAGAATTGAGGTACTACTACCTGGTTGACTAGGAGCAAACAGATGAAAGTCGCGATTACTGGTGCAACTGGTTTCATTGGTCGACAACTCGCCGAACGTTTGGAGGCCGAAGGACACGAGACAGTAAGGCTCGATCGCTTGAGCGATAAGGCTAACAACAATCTGGTCCTAACGGATTTGTCAGACGTGGATTCGTTGACCCGAGCATTTGAAGGTTGCGTTTGCGTCGCACATTGTGCGGGCATCAATCGAGAGATTGGAGATCAGACGTTCAACCGCGTTCATATAGAGGGCACACGAAACGTAGTTGAGGCGGCCAAGCGCGCCGGGCTTAGGAAAATAGTGTTGATGAGTTTTTTGCGGGCGCGGCCGAATTGTGGGTCTCCGTATCATGAGTCGAAATGGGCGGCGGAAGAGCTCGTACGCTATTCCGGTCTGGACTACACGATCATTAAAGCGGGTATCGTCTATGGTCGCGGCGATCACATGCTGGATCACCTTAGTCACGCATTACATACATTCCCGTTGTTCGCGACCGTTGGTTTGGAGGAAAAAACGGTGCGACCTCTGGCGGTCGAAGATTTGACGCAGGTGATGCGTGCCGCCCTGATTGATAATCGAATGAAAGGCCAGACAGTCGCAGTCCTTGGCCCAGAAGAAATCCACTTGAGTGAGGCTGTCAGACGGGTCGCAGATGTACTCGGACAACACCCGCTGATGTTTCCCTTGCCCGTCTGGTGTCATAAGTTGATGGCCGTTGTCTTCGAAAAAACGATGGCGATACCGCTCACTTCACAGGCACAGGTTCGGATACTTGCTGAGGGAGTGGTAGACCCCGCGACGCCAGTATCAAAACTGCCTTACGATCTTCTGCCTACGAGACGCTTCACCAGAGATCAGATCCGCAACGGCTTGCCGAAAGCGGCTCCCTTCTGTGTTACGGACTTACGTTGGTGTCACTGAAGGCATTGCAGAGGCGTACTTCGTCCTGGTTAAAACAGGTGCTTCCATCTGGACTCGTCTAGCCAGTCGAGCCACTTGTGCACTCTCGTGATTTGCTTCGTCGTTGGATCATACAGGTACATTCCCTTGCTCGTAATGGTCAGAACGGGTACACCGAACCGATCCGCCACCGCGATGTCGTCGTCCTGAGGTTTCGGGTTGCAGTTGTTCGGATGCGTGTGGACGACGGCTACTGTATTCGAGGCCCATGCGAAAGAGAACTCGTAAGCCTGGTTAGGCGATCCTCTATTCACTGCCTTATAAGAACCATCAGAGGTTCGCAGGATGACAACAACGGCCTCCGTCAACTTCATGCCAAGGTGAACCTGCTTCCACGCTCTGGCAAACTCCTTGACGATGTTTCGGTCTATTCTCGCCAGACTGAATCGGGAGGGGGCGGCTTCTGTCAATGGGCCAAAGTCGGTCCCCGTCTGAGGCGCTGTGGCTGGAGAAGTTTGCGCCTGTGAAGTTATAACGTTGGCAAAGAGCAAGAAAGCGGTAAAAGTCAACGAGCGTCGCATATAGCCCTCCAGCAACACAAGGTCATCCCTGAAGCCGAAGGGGCGGGGGTCACAGGCATTCCGGCCTGTGGCCCTCAACCTTCAGCCGCGGATCTGCATTGCTCTGGCCAGATGCTTACCGTAGAATGAGCCCGACAATGGCTATGCACTCGCACTGAATACCAGTTGTGGCTCTCATTCCGTGACCAACTTTATTCTGCAGGCCGCTTAGAGGTCTTTAAAGAGGGCCTTAGATTTTCTTAGAAGGGCTTAGGTGTGTCATGGCTAAGCCTGCCGGGCACTTATACGAGTTTGACTCCTTCCGCTTAGACGCCTCTCGGCACCTCCTCTGGCGTAACGGCGAGCCCGTCCACCTAACATCAAAGTGCTTCGACATCCTGCTCGCGCTGGCCGAGTCGAGCGGTGCGGTCCTTAGCAAGGACGAGCTAATGCAGCGCGTCTGGCCCGACAGCTTTGTCGAGGAAGGCAACCTCACCTACAACATCTCAGTGCTGAGGAAGGCGCTCGGGGAGCGGGCCGACGAGCACCGCTACATCGTCACCGTGCCGGGGCGGGGCTATCAGTTCGTGATCGGGGTAAGCGAGGTACGGCCCCCTAGCACTGAAGAGGCGGGGACAGAGCGACCAAATAATGGTGATGCTGCCAAGGTAGGGACCCACGGGCAAAAGGAAGCCACAGTCGAGCAGGTGACGGCGGGAGTGAGCGCGGGCAGTGAGGGTATCGCGCAGCAGACCATTCACCTCAACGAGATAAGAGGAGTGGCCGAGAACAAGTCGTCCAGCACATGGCGGCGAGGACTTGTTGTCGGGGCTTCGGCAGTGGTGGCGGTGGCCGCGCTTATCGGGATCGGATGGTATTTACTGTTCGGGCGGGGAGAGAAAAAGCCCACTACTGCAGCGGCACAACAGCCGATCAGCAAGATTGCCGTACTGCCGCTCGCCAACAGCAGCGGCGATCCAGAAATGGAATACCTGGCCGACGGAATTAGCGAGAGCCTTATCGGCAGCCTGTCGCAGTTGCCAAGTCTGAAGGTCATTGCACGATCATCTAGCTTCAAGTACAAAGGCAAAGAGATTGACCTTGAACAAGTGGCCCAGGCTTTGGGAGTGGATGCGATCGTTGTAGGCCGCATTGCGCAACAAAACGAGAACCTTCTGATCAGCGTCGAATTGGTGGACCCGCGCGAGAAGACGCAGGTTTGGGGCGGACAATACGACCGGCAGAGACCCGACTTACTTGCGATCAAGCAAGAGCTAGTCAGGGATATAAGCGAGAAGCTGCGTTTGAGATTAAGTGAAGAGGATAAGACGCGGCTTGCGAGAGGTGATGCCGGTAATACCGAAGCTTATGAGTTGTACTTGAGAGGGCGACACTTCTGGAACAGGTCAACAGCTGAGGGAATGAAGAAAGCTATCGAGTATTTTCAGAAGGCGATAGAGAAAGACTCGAATTACGCTTTGGCTTACGTTGGGAAGGCTGATGCTTATGGTGTTCTTGAACTTTACACCAGCGTCCCTCAAAGCGAGACGTTACCAAGAGCAAGGGCAGCCATAGAACGCGCCCTACAGATTGACAACTCGCTGGCCGAGGCGCACGCCTCGCTTGGAAACATCGAAATGTTTTCCTGGAATTTCAAAGAAGCCGAGAGGGAGTTCCTGCGAGCAATCGAGTTGAAACCGAACTACGCGACGGGGCACTTCTTCTACGGTTATTACCTCCGCCAGATACGGGGAAAATACGACGAGGCGATGGCGGAGTTCCGGAAGGCTAAGCAACTCGACCCTTTATCGTCACTCATAGGCCAGAACATTGCGGCGGTTTACATTTGCAAAGGCGAAATGCTTGCAGCAATCGAACAAGCGCAGAAGGTCATTGAGGTGGACCCGAGTTTTCCTGCTGCGTTTTTTCCTTTAGGCCATGC
This sequence comes from Pyrinomonadaceae bacterium, assembly GCA_035457565.1. Lineage (GTDB taxonomy): Bacteria > Acidobacteriota > Blastocatellia > Pyrinomonadales > Pyrinomonadaceae > PSRF01. The sequence goes on from DATIBJ010000031.1 coordinate 28,874, forward strand.
TTATCGGAGACAGAAGCGATATAACGAAGCGATCACCGCACTTGAAAAAGGCGTTGAAGTATCTGAGAGGTGGAGTATTAGCCTGGGCTATCTAGGCGCGACTTACGCCGCAGCAGGAAAACGCGATCGGGCGCGGGCGATACTCAATGAACTCAGAGAGAAATACAATCGTCGGCAAGCGCTTGGGCAGAGTATTGCAGTGGTATATGCAGCACTTGGCGATAAAGATCAAGCGTTTGCCTGGCTCGAAAAGGACTTCCGGGCGCGCAGCGGCCCTCTACCCTTCATAGCACACGATACGTTGAGCGACAGTACGCGTGATGCACTCGCCGGCGACCCGCGGTGGGACGACTTGATGAGACGCATCGAGGCGGTGGGAGAATCTAGCCGCTGAATCGAGACAGAGGCGAGTGCGCACTCAAAGTCACAGACTGGCGACAGTTATGATTCGATTTCTGTAAGCTTGGCTCCTATGGACTTGAAACTTTGAAATGAATATTGACTGTTATTGATCTTGAGCGGGGGCAAGCCACCCTTCCCGACTGCGATTTGGTTACCTTGAGTTATTACGGTGAAACTTGAGCCACTGATGTTTTCACGCTGCCGGTTCAGTGGATCAAGCCCGACTTCCACGCCCTGGTGTGAAGCGGGGCATCTTTTAACTGTCCTGATTTTCAACGCTTTGGGTAGGTGGTAGTGACCTGATTGACTGTTTGCCACTCCTGCGGTTGCCGATTACTCTCTTCTCTCGATGCCGGACATTGCAATCATCGGCGGAGGGATCGGTGGTCTAAGTACGGCGATCGCACTTCGGCAGCACGGATTTGAAGCGGAGGTATTTGAACAAGCTCCGGTTCTTCTGGATCTCGGAGCCGCAATCGCGCTTTGGCCCAATGCCATGCGCACCCTCCAGCACCTGCAAATTGCTGAAAAGATTCTCAACACTGCGGGAGTGATAAATGAGATCCGCTGGCTAACTCACAACGGGCGAACTTTAAACTCCATTCGCATCGATAACCCAAATACTCCCGCGGTCGCGGTGCATCGCGCAGATCTCCAGCGAATACTACTGAACGCTTTGTCTTCGTCCGTTGTCCACTTAGGACATAGTTTTCTCGCTGCGCGCTTCAGGACTGGCTCCACTACCGTCGAGTTTAAAGAC
>DATIBJ010000032.1:0-30448 GCA_035457565.1 Pyrinomonadaceae bacterium
GACGATCGGCTGAAATTGAGCGGGGGCGCGCTCGTTGAGCTTATTGAAACTGGCCTTAATTACCGCTTGCCCCTTCCGGACTGCACCACTCAACCTTGAGCGATTCACGATTCACGATTCACTATTCACTATTCACTATTCACTATTCACATTCATATGTTCAATCGTATCCTCTTGATCGTTCTCGATGGCGCGGGTATTGGCGCGATGCCTGATGCCCCCGAATGGGGCGACGCTGGTTCCGACACGTTCGGTCACATTCTCGAATCCCGACAACTCAATCTTCCGAATCTGCAGCGTTATGGACTCGGAAACATACGGCCACTGCAAGGACTCCCACCGCACCCTAAGCCGGAAGGCTCTTACGGTCGTTGTGCTTTGCAATCGAACGGAAAGGACACAACGACGGGGCATTGGGAGATGGCCGGCATCATTCTCGAACGTGCATTCCCAACTTATCCCAAGGGCTTTCCGCAGAACGTAATCGATCGCTTCGTCAAGGAAACCTCCGTTCCAGGAATCCTCGGCAATATCCCGGCGTCAGGAACGGAAATCATTAAAGTATTGGGCGAAGAACACGTGCAGACCGGCAAACCCATTGTCTATACGTCGGCAGATTCGGTGTTTCAAATCGCGGCGCATGAGGAAGTGATTCCGCTTGATCGTCTTTATGAGATTTGCGAAACAGCCAGACAGATTCTGGACGGCGAGCACAAGGTTGGCCGAGTAATCGCTCGACCGTTTCTTGGCGAGCCGGGCGGTTTCTATCGCACTGAGAATCGTCACGATTATGCGGTGGCGCCACCGCGCGAGAATCTTTTGCCTGCACTCGCAGACGCAGGGCTCGATGTCGTCTGCATCGGCAAGATCGCCTCGATCTACGATTCGTTAGGGGTGACGAAAGATCTCACCGCCAGGAACAACGAGCAGTCGATCAATCAAACGATCGCAGCGCTGAGTGATTCTTCACGAGGGTTGATCTTCTCGAACCTGGTGGATTTTGACATGCTCTACGGTCACCGGCGCGATACTGAAGGGTATGCGAAGGCATTGGAACACTTTGATTCGCGTGTGCCGGAAATTGAGAAGGCAATGCGTGATGACGACGTAATGATGATCAGCGCCGACCACGGGAATGATCCAACATTTCCGGGTTCAGATCACACACGCGAATATGCTCCGTTGCTGGTTTACGGAAAGCGCTCCCGACCTGGAGTTAATCTGGGTACAAGAAACTCGCTAGCGGACATTGGACAAACGATAGCCGAGAACTTTGCCTTGAAATTAACGGCGGGTGAGAGTTTTCTGTCAGCGATCCAATAGCCCAAGTTCCATAACACTCAAGCATCAGTTTCACAATTCAACGTGCAAGATCATCAGCGCCAAGCAGAACTGAAACAAATCAAGTTGGATAAATGCAGTAGGGAAGGGTGGTTTACCCCGCTCAAGATCGATAAAGACCCAAGCTTGAGTGAAGGCGAACCTTGAGCGGGGGTAAACCGCCCTTCCCTACTGCGATTATGTCAACTCGTTTATTCCGGTGCCTGTTGACCGCTGCCCTTTCGCACGTTGAACTCAATTGCTACTGGTGTCCGTGGGTGTTTCCTGGTGCTTTCGAGGGCGTTGCCGAATAGCTCTTGTAGATGATCTCAAGCCACAGGTCGGTTTTGATAAAACCCGTTCCCCACAACTTCCATTCTTCCGGCAATCCCTCCTTCTTGATCTGAGCCAGAGACTTCTTCGCCGCCATCTTCTTCCGCACGAAGTCGGTCGTGTTTAGCAGCATGCGATGATAAGTTTTTAGATCATCGATCGTTGATATTGGACCATGACCCGGAATGAGCTTAATGTCGGCCGGGAGTTTGACCATGATGTCGCCGATATTCTTAATCAAACCAGCGACTGAGCCGCCACTTTCCAGATCGACAAATGGGAAACGGTTGGCGAAGAAGTCGTCACCCATATGAACGACGTTTGATTTAGTGAAAAAGATGACGCTGTCGCCGTCTGTGTGTCCCTGCGGAAAATGAATTACGCGGATCTCTTCTCCATTGAAGTGCACTGACAACGACTGGTTGAAAGTAACGACTGGTAGCGCCTCTTTCGGTGATGCGGGCGTAGTTTGTTTGAAGAACTCCGATTTCTGTTCAGTCGACATCCGCTTTCTAACGTTGTCGTGTGCAATGATCGGCGCTTCAGGACCAAAGACCGGATTTCCACCGGTGTGATCGCCATGCCAGTGAGTATTCAAAACAAATTTCAGCTTGCCTTCGCCCAACTGCTTCAGGGCCGTTTTGATCTTTTCTGCCAGCGGCGCGAATTGATCGTCGACAATCAAGATGCCGTCGTCGCCTACTGACACGCCGATGTTTCCGCCGTCGCCTTCAAGCATATAAACATTGCCCGAAACCTTCGTGGCCTTGATTTCAACTTTTGAATAATCTGTTTGCGCACGTGTGGCAGAAACAGTCAGGAACAGTGCAATCGTGGCCAACAAGTATCTTTTCAAGCCGAGATCCTCCAGGCATTCGTGAACCGCAAACTTGAGTCGTGAATAGTGAATCGTGAGTCGTGAATAGTGATCGTGATTCGTGAATCGTAAAATCCCGTGATTCGATGATTTGCTAATAACGACTGATAACTGACGACTAACGATTTACCATTCAGTGTTGACGATTCACTATCCTTCAGTATTCTTCAGCACAGCAATGAATGGCAGGTTCCGGTAACGCTCCGCGAAATCCAATCCATATCCCACAACGAATTCGTCTGGAATCTTGAAACCAAGATAGTCGATCCTCACTTCTTTCTGGCGACGTTCGAATTTGTCCAACAGCGCCGCCAACTTCACGCTTGCTGCGCCGCGCGACTCGAGGTTTGCCAACAGGTACGACAACGTGAGACCGGTATCCACGATGTCTTCTACAACGAGTATGTCTCTTCCTTCGATCGGCACATCGAGATCTTTCATGATTCTCACTTCTCCCGACGTGCGGGTAGAAGATCCATAGCTTGAGATCGCCATGAACTCGATGCTCAAGCGCGCATCGATTACGCGCAACAGATCACTCAGGAAGAAGCAGGCACCTTTCAGCACTCCGATCAGCAGCGGGTTTCGGCCCGCGTAATCGCGAGTGATCTCCGCGCCGAGCTCCTTGATTCTGGCCTGAATCTGTTCTTCCGAGATCAGAACTTCGAGATTCGGATTACTAAACTCTGAAGTGATTTGCGCGGAAGTTGTAGCCAACTTGTTTTCTCCTGTCGGTGTGGTATTGAAGTTAACTCCGACCAGATAAACCTGGTTGCGAATGTGCAGCGTGGTGCGACATACTATGCAAGCTCTTCCGTCCGGTCAATGCTCTACAGTAAAACGTCGGGGATAAAACACGAATGCGCTATTTAGCACCGCGCTCACGCTCGTTAGTATCGGCTTTGATCGCTGTATTAATAGCGTTGTTCGCTCACGCAACGCTTGCTCAGAGCCAGGCGATCGAGCCATGTCCGGCCGCTTCGCCGGCGCCTCAGGTGGGCGCTGCACCCGCCGCAGTAAAAGTCAATGCAAAGGTTTCGCAAACCGCGATCGATGCAACTATTCCTGATGATCCTGCATTGCAGAAAATCATCGGTGCGTATAGTCCAAAAGTGCGTGAGCTGAGTATTGTCATCGGAACTCTTGAGGGCGAATTGAAGAAATCAGGAGTCGGTGCAGCATCACTCGGTAACTTTGTAACGAATGCAATGATGTCGCAAGCGCGTGCAAAAGGTCGGCCTGCGGTAGTTGCCATTACGAATGCGGGCGGTTTGCGAAAGAACACGATCGCGGCAGGTCAATTGCGAGCCAGCGATGTTTTTGAGCTACTGCCTTTTGAAAACGCTTTGGTCGAAGTCGAGTTGACGGGAGCTCAGTTGTTGAAGCTACTAGATAGCGTAACGCGTGGGCGTGACGCGCAAAGCGGTGCTCGCATTCAGTTTCGCTGGAACGATCAGGATCGGCCTGAGTTCATCGGCGCCAAACTAATCGGACCTAACGGGACCGAACGCGATATTGATCCTGCCGCCACTTACTCAATCGTCACAATCGACTATCTTCTGAAGCTTGCGAGTGGGAACTATGCGTTGTTGCAGGAAGCAAAGAGCACCACGCCTCTCAACACTACAATTCGCGACGCGGTGATGGAATACGTAAAGGCGGAGACGAAGGCGGGTCGACCGATACGCGCTACGATTGATGATCGCTTTGTTCAAATTGGTCCAGGTCCGAGCCGCGCTCCCAGTTCACCCAATGATTAATAGACGAAGGTTTCTCTCAACTTCAGCGACATTCGGTGCCGGCATTGTCGCGCTTCCCCAGCGATTCTCCTTTGCTCCGACAGTAGCGGCCGACACAACGATCACGATTCTTCACACGAACGATACGCACTCGCAAATCGATCCCCTTCCAGAGAACGATCAGTATGCAGGGAAGGGAGGCGTTGCGCGGCGTGCCACACTCGTAAGACGAATTCGCAACGAGAATCCAAATACGCTCCTGATCGATGCGGGCGACGCCTTTCAAGGCACGCCTTACTTCAATTTCTACAAAGGCGAAGTGGAATACAAATCGATGTCCGCGATTGGTTACGACGCGGGCACGCTCGGGAACCATGAGTTTGATAATGGAGTTGATGCTCTAGCGGCAGCGTTGAAGTTTGCAACGTTTGATGTTGTCTCTTCCAACTACGATGTGAAGGGAACGCCTTTGGAACGGATCGTGAAACCCTACGTCGTGAAGTCTGTCGGCGGCATCCGAGTTGGGCTTTTCGGTTTAGGAGTAAGTCCCGTCGCGCTGATCACGCCAACAAACTTCACCGGCGTCACTTATCTCGACCCCCTTGAGACAGCAAAGACCATGGTTAAGACTTTGCGCGGCGCCGAACGTTGCACGTTGGTGGTTGCGATGTCGCATCTTGGCTTCTACAGAAACCCGCGGCCACGTGATGTCGGCGATGGTCAGGTTGCGTCGCAGGTCGATGGAATTGACTTTATAGCCAGCGGCCACACGCATACCTTTATGGAACAGCCTGAACGAATCAAACAACCGTGCGGCGAGGAGACTCTGGTCTTTCAGGTGGGCCGAAGCGGTATCTACGTCGGACGAGTAGATTTCACTTTTCGATCAGGCAAGCTGCTCGGAGCGGCCGGCAGAATTCTCGATTTGCGCGACGTCAAAGTCTGATTATGAGGTCGTGTCCTAATTCGTAAGGGTAGCCGCATTCATTTCATATGCCCGATGACAGCACCAGAGACCGCGTGAGAGCTCTCGTTCGCGAAGTACTTTCCGGATCAAGCGCCGCTTCTAAATCGCCAGACCCACCTTCTGGCCGTTTCATAGACGTGAGCCCGTCGGCGCGAGTTGAAGCAACTCAAACACGTGACGAATCGTCGAAGACGGTCATTACTGAGGACGACGTGCGGGGTTTAGACCCTGGCTCTGTCTTGCGCATAGCCGAAACTGCACGACTAACACCACTGGCAGCCGATATCATTAATGAAAAAAAGATCGAGATAGTTCGAAGCGTTCCGAGACGCGGCTCGAAAAATTCGAGATTGATCGCGGTTGGCGCAGACCATGGCGGATTCCACATGAAAGAGGAGCTGCGAAGCTTTCTGATCGAATTGGGCCATAAGGTTCAGGATCTCGGAACTTACTCTGAGGAACCTGTCGACTATCCTGACTTTGCGCACGCGGTTGCTCGCGCTGTCGCAGACGGAGCGGCAGACGTGGGCATCATTATCGACGGAGCAGGTGTTGGAAGTGCCATGACAGCGAACAAAGTTCCAGGGGTTCGTGCTGCTGCTTGCTATTCAGTTGCGGTTGCGCGCAACTCTCGAGAACACAATGGCGCGAACGTTCTTACGCTCGGCAGCAAAACGATCAGCAGCCCCGACATGAGAGAAATCGTGTCTGCATGGCTCAACACTGAAATCACTGAAGACAGACACAAGAAAAGAGTGGCGAAGATCGATGCCATCCAACGACAGTATCAACGATAGTGTTTGGAATGCGTCGCTCTGGCGTCGCTTTCTTTGACGTGGCGTCTAGTCGCATGCGGACAAAGCGGCGACAGGTCACCGCATTTCAAAGAGGTTGTAATGCCAGCAATACCGCCCTGGGACCTATCACTTAGAAGCATTCAGTCATTATTCTTCAAACAGCTAAATTAAGTCGGGTAGTGTCCTAGTTTCAATTCTCCGTGTGACCTTTGTCTTCTCTGTGTCTTTGGTTGCGTAACTGCTTGCAAGACTCCCACCATAGAGGCACGGAGTACGCTGAGATATCACACGGAGAAAATCAAATTAGGACCTACCCTGGAAGCGCAGCGGTCTCGCCTGCAAGCGCGGCCCGCTCCGAGTGAGTTGTCTCGGATCTGACGTGCTAGAATAAATTTGCGAGTTGCGTCTATTCTGGAGCACGCCACCCAATGTCTTACTCAAACAACGGCGATTACGACCTCCTGATCGAACAGATCACTGACGCTATAGTTGCGCGCTTGAGCGGCGATGGACCCGATCAGGCAAACATGTGTGGCTGTACGTCGGAATGTTTCGAGCGGTGCCCTGAACGGATGCATCGGATAGTCGATGCCGGCGCGGCGCGCATCGGCCTCGTGCTGGGGCAAACTGGTTCAGCTCGTGACTGGGCCAGCCTCGTCGATCACACTCTACTAAAGCCCGAAGCAACTGACGAAGACATTAGAAAATTGTGCGACGAAGCGGCCACTTATCACTTCGCTTCTGTTTGTGTGAATCCGACCTGGGTGCGTGTCGCATCATGCAACCTCCGCGGCACTGGCGTTCCAGTGTGCACCGTGATTGGCTTTCCGCTCGGCGCGACGTTGCCCGATGTAAAAGCTTATGAAGCGCGCCGCGCAATTCTTGATGGTGCGAAGGAAGTCGACATGGTTCTCAACGTCGGCGCCCTGAAAAGCGGCGACGATTGTCTTGTTGAATACGACATCAGATCTGTGGTCCAGGTCGCTCACGAATACACTGTCATTTGCAAAGTGATAATCGAGACTGCCCTGTTAACTGACGAAGAAAAGGTTCGCGCGTGTCTGGCTGCAAAAAATGCGGGCGCAGACTTTGTAAAAACTTCAACGGGCTTCGCGAAGGGTGGCGCCACCGTTGCTGACGTTGCGCTCATGCGCCGCACGGTTGGATCTGAACTCGGCGTTAAGGCTTCCGGTGGTGTAAAGGGCCTCGATGATGCTCGCAAAATGGTTGAAGCGGGGGCGACAAGAATCGGCGCAAGTGTCGGCGTCAAGATCGCTCAAGAGGCAGCCGGCACTCGGCCTGGCGTTTCAACTTCTTCCTCTTACTAACAACTGGTTCTTGATAGCGCCGCGGTTTGCGTCTATTCTTCCTGCGTAGTTAATCCAAACACTTAAGTTGAAGTCGTGCACTCGTCACCCCACCTGCGACGGCGAGAAGTTCGTGACTGTGCCAGGGCGACGAGTTTCGAGATGCCTGCGAATCCTAAACTGCTGGCAGTTATTCTGGGTGGTGGCGCCGGAAACCGTCTTTATCCGTTGACTCAACAACGGTCCAAGCCTGCCGTACCGCTCGGAGGGAAGTACAGGCTCGTCGATATCGCGTTATCAAACTGCATTAACTCGGACATCCTGCGCACGTTCGTGCTGACGCAATACAACTCCGCATCACTAAATCGACACATCGCTCAAACTTATCGCTTCTCACATTTCTCAAACGGGTTTGTTGAGATAATTGCGGCAGAACAAACGCCTGAAAGTCCCCAATGGTTTCAGGGTACCGCCGATGCAGTGCGACAAGTGCTACCCCACATACGCGACTGGGGAATCGACACTTTGCTCATCCTCTCAGGCGATCATCTCTATCGAATGGATTACCGACTTTTCCTTGCTCGTCATACTGAAACCGATGCCGACGTAACTGTTTCAGTTGTTCCGTGTGGGCCGGAGGCAGCGCGGGAGTTTGGCTTGTTAAAGACAGACGAGCAGGGACGCATTATAGAGTTCAAAGAAAAACCGAAGGGCGACGAGTTGTTGTCGATGCAAGTCGATACAACCAAACTCGGACTCGATCCAGCCGAAGCAGCGCTTCGTCCGTTTCTTGCTTCAATGGGAATCTACGTTTTCAAATACGATCGCCTTGAACGACTGTTGAAGGAAGAATCGAATTGGGTCGATTTTGGAAGAGAAATAATACCCGCGTCCATCAAGACGCATAATGTCCAGGCTTACATGTTTGATGGATATTGGGAAGACATCGGAACAATCGGCGCGTTCTACCGTGCAAATCTTGATCTCACAACCAAGATCCCTAAGTTCAATCTATTCGACGCTGAAGCCCCTGTTTATACGCGGGCGCGTTACCTTCCGCCATCGAAGATCGAACAGTCGGAAATCAACGATTCGATAATCGGTGACGGTTGCATAATCATCGGCGCGAAGATAACGAACTCCGTGGTGGGATTGCGCAGTCGAATCTCTAAGGGAGTGCAATTGGACGCTGCTTACATGATGGGCGCCGATTACTATCAAACGTTTGACGACATGCGGTCCGATATGGCGCGAGGAGTGCCGCGTGTCGGAATTGCGGAGGGAAGCGTGATCCGTCGCGCGATAGTCGACAAAAATGCGCGAATCGGTTCGGGCGTTCGACTCCTCAATGAAGCAGGAGTCCAGGAGACGGACAGCTCCGACGGAACTTACTTCATTCGCGATGGAATCATCATCGTTCCCAAGAACGCGATTATTCGCGACGGCACCGTGATCTAGGTTTGGAACTATGGCACGCGGCTGGGAAAGCAAAGCAGTTGCAGATCAGATCGAGGAAGGGAACTCGGTCAGACCTGCGCAGAACGAGAATGCGAGTCGTTCGACTGAAGAACGAGCGCGCCGGCAGCGCATTCAGTCGCTACAACTTTCAAGGGCGAGGCTGCTACAGCAACTGGAGCGTGCCTCTAATCCGGCGTACCGGCGGGTTCTTCAAAACGGATTGCAAGCGGTCGAATCGGAGATGGAGGAACTTTCGAACGCTTTGGACCCGATCAATCGGCTAAAGTGATACGTCAACTTTTATCCACACTGAGTATCGCATTGCCTCAAGTCATACATTAACTAATGCCGAGGCAATTCTTCCCCACGCGGGAATTTCATCCCGTCGAAATCCGGCGCAGCCCGACACCACCCCTCAGAAGTATACCGTCACTGAAGCTTCCAAAAGCCAAGGGGCTTGAAGTCGATGTAGGCGGCCGCATCGTCAAGCTTACAAATCTCGACAAGCCATTCTGGCCAAAGTTGGGAATCACCAAACGAGATCTGCTGCAGTACTACATCGACATCGCGCCGTTCCTACTGCCGCACATCCGCGAGCGGGCAATGGTGATGAAGCGATATCCAAACGGCGCCGCAGGGGATTTCTTCTTTATGAAGAGGGCGCCCTCGCCACGTCCGTCGTGGATTGAGATCTGTAGCATTGAGCACGAGTCGGAAAATATCATCGACTTTCCGATGATTCAGGATCTTCCATCATTAATGTGGGTAATCAATCTTGGCTGCATCGACCTCAATCAATGGTATGCGACCTGTGACGATGTGGATCGGCCTGATTATCTACACTTCGATCTTGATCCCGTGCCCGGCGCATCGTTTGAAAAAGTGGTAGAAGCGGCGTTATTGCTGAAGACGGCGCTTGATTCGTTGAAGATGCCCAGTTATGCGAAGACCACGGGTTCAAAGGGAATTCACATCTACATTCCAATCCGGCGTGGGCCAACGCAGAAGCAGGTCTGGATGTTTGCGAAAGAGTTTTCGCACGCAGTTGCGAGCCAAATGCCCGACCTGCTAACGGCGGTTTACAAGGTTTCGAAGCGACCGAAGGGCCGAGTCCTTGTTGACTATAATCAAAACGCCTGGGGCCGCACGTTGGCTTCTATCTATTCGGTAAGACCGACCGCACTGGCTACGGTGTCCACGCCAGTGAAGTGGCGCGAGCTCGAGAAGGGAATCAAGATCGATCAGTTCAGAATAGATAACGTGCCGGCGCGCCTGCGCAAGGTGGGAGATTTGTGGAAGCCGTTGTTGGCGAAGCGTGGACGCTTTTTACTTGAGACTTATCTTTAAGTTGGTTTGTCCGATAAACTTTCAGTTTGTCGTCGCCTGAGATCTAGTCCAGGTCACAATATTGAATCCTCACGTAATCGACGACAAACTGAAGTTTATCGAACATAGAATTGACGTAAGACTTAAAGGGTCGGCGGGCCTACAGTTGAAGTTATTTCTCGGTTTTCATGTCAGATAAAGATCGAATCAAGAGCGTCACCCCACTCCGTATCTGGACCATTGGTCACTCGACACGAACAGCTAGAGAGTTCGAAGAGCTGGTTCGTGCCCACCACATCAAAGCGATCGTTGATGTTCGCACTTATCCGACGTCACGACGATTTCCGCATTTCAATCAAAAGCAGTTGAGCGAACAACTGGCGCAGTCAGGAATTGGTTATCTACACATTCCCTCGCTCGGCGGTATGCGAAAACCGCTGGCGAAATCAAAGAATACTGCGTGGCGCAACGCTTCGTTCCGAGGTTATGCCGATCACATGGAGACTGAGAGTTTTGCGAACGGCATTAGTGAATTGCTGGGAGTGGCGGCAAGTTCACCGACCGCTTTTATGTGCGCTGAATCTGTTTGGTGGAAATGTCATCGCAGCCTTATTGCTGATCACTTAAAGTCGAAGGGCAATGAGGTCATCCACATCTTGAGTATCGATAAGACAGAAGTCCATCCGTACACGAGCGCCGCACGAATCGTTGACGGAGAGTTGTCGTACGCGGGGTTGTTGCCTGAGGAGTAGTTAAAGTTATTCTTTAGGGCGCACGCCTTGAACAGTAGCTCCACGGTCCAAAGTTCCACGGATCTAGTCAGTTAGTAACTGTTTCGTGCTCCTCCTCCTGCTCCTGCCGCCGGTTCCTAACCCGCGCCCTTGCTGTGCCAGACTTTTGCTTTGGCGCCCTTCTTCCGGCGCTTCACGCCAGTACGCCGCGGGATTTTCTTTGGGTCACCCGTTGCTGCTTTCTGAACGTTCCCGCCTTCGTCTTCAGCGATCTCTGCGAGTGTGCGGCGCGTAAGGATGGATGCTGGCGCCAGTTCTGTGACTTCTTCTTCAGTCGTGTAGTAGTCGCGATGTTTGATCAGTAACCACTGCCTGTTTCGTGTTCGCACCAAAACCCACGAACCTTTGAGCTTCTGGCCGTCAAGTTCAAACTTGAGCTCGCCGTTGCTAAGTGCAGCACTGACATCGGCCGTTTCCGGCTCGTACGTTCCATAGTCCCAGACCATAACGGTCCCGCCACCGTACTCGCCTTCCGGAATCACACCTTCAAACTTTGCGTAGTCGACCGGATGATCTTCGACTTGCATTGCGAGGCGCTTCACTGAGGGGTCGAGTGAAGGGCCTTTCGGTACTGCCCAGGACTTCAACACGCCATCCGCTTCAAGACGAAAGTCGTAGTGAAGTTGAGTGGCTCTGTGCTTTTGCACGACAAATATACGGCCACTCTTCGTCCGCTTCTTTGTTGGACCTGGTTCCGGAGTCTTATTAAACTTCCGCTTCTTTTTATACTCAGCGAGTGAAGCCATGACGTACTAAGCCTAAAGTTATTCTTTAAGTGCGGGTCCTAAGCTGAGACGTTGGAGGAAAACTTATGCGCCAGTTGCCGCCGCGATCTCAGCCGCCATCTCAGCAGCGAGATCTGTTTCTGTGGGGAACAGCTCAGTTTGAATCGGATCAAGTCCAAGTGCCTCGCGAACTCGAGCAAAGCTCCGACGATGGATTGGGAGCGCACCCAACATCTTAAGCGCGCGGCAATGTTCGGGGGTAGGATAGCCTTTATGAGATGCCAAACCATAGCCGCTGTACAGTCCATCGAGTTCAAGCATGTGTGCGTCACGCGTTGTCTTGGCAATGATCGAAGCGGCGGCAATACTTGCAGATAACGCATCACCTCGAATAATTCCACGCTGCGGAATCGCGCAGTTAGGGATCTTTCTCGCGTCGACGAGAACAAAATCCGGCTGAGCGGTTAATCCTTGCACTGCGCGCTGCATGGCCAAAAGACCGGCGTGATAAATGTTGATCTTGTCAATTTCTTCGACCTCGGCAATACCAACTGACCAGCAGATCGCATCCTGCTTGATTTGTGCTGCCAGTTCATCACGCTTCTCAGGATCCAGAATCTTTTTTGAATCGTTAAGGCCTCGAAGTTTGTAGTTTTGTGGCAATACAACCGCGCCAGCTACGACCGGCCCTGCAAGGGGTGCCATTCCAGCTTCGTCGACACCGGCGACGAAACCAAAGCCGTCGGCCCAGAGCTCAATCTCGAAGCGCAGCAGGTTGTGAAGGCGCTGACCCTCCGAACGATTCGATCGATAACGACCGCGAATCCGTTTTGCGAGCTGTTGGGCACCCTGCCGTGAATCCGTCTCTAGTGCTTCAAGTAGACCTTTAGGTACGGGTCGGCGACGCTGCACGAACAATTCGCTTAACTCCGGGATCGATTTGCGCAGCAACTCTTCCAGTAATGGCATCTTCGTTTTGGCGGCGTCTTCCGTTAATTCTATGAGTTCAAGCCTCTCTCGGCGCTCACTGCTCGGATTTTATCTGTTCTCAGCACCGACCGAATGTCGTTGCAGGCCTTAAAAACGGCTGGCGCTCTCGTGAATCATCTGGCTGTCGCGCACCGCGATCTGGATCCAGCATATACATCGCGCCGGCCACGATTGCCCGCCGCAGTTATCAAAGTAAGTCTCTTGTTCATTATCCCTCCTTGTCAAGAACGTATTTGTTTTACTTGTTCTGCTTATTAACGTCGATGCTATTCTAGGAGAAACGCAGCAGCTACTCCGATGCAATCAGCAGGATTAACAGAACCGTTAAGGAATAACAAAAGCTTGGTTTCAATTAAACGCCCAGACGTAAGATTTCGGCTGCTTGGCGTTTTCCCTCTCGTCTTTTTCTTTGCCCAGGCTGTTCACTACTGGCAGATTCAGCAACTCGGACACATGCTCTGGATGTGCAACGTCGGCGATCTTCTGCTTGCTATTGGACTGTTCTTTCGACAGCCAGTGTTAATCAGAATTGCGGTGATCTGGATGATCCCCGGGTTTGTGATCTGGTTCAGATTCGTTGTGCTTGAGTGGGGTTTATTTTTTTCTTCGGTGTTGGCTCACGTGGGCGGAATTCTCGTCAGCATTGTTGCAGTAAAAAAAGTAGGAATGGATCGGAAAGCTTGGCAGTATGCATTTGGTTGGTACTTGCTTATTCAGATACTCTCGCGTCTTTTCACCGCTGCTGATCTAAACGTGAACCTCTCTCATCGGATCCAGCCCGGCTTCGAACGTGTTTTCAGCGCGTACTGGCAATTCTGGTTGACAGTGGCTGCGGGCACTGCGATTGTGCTGTGGCTGTTAGCGTACCTGTTAGCGCGCCTATGGCCCACACCGATGTCGGATGTCGATCAGGGTTAAGACCCCCGCCGCCGTCAAAACGTTCTTACTTCTGATTGCCATTAACGAGCGACGATCGCATGGAATGAGCCGTTTGTAGCGAGCTCTCCAGGCTTTGAATGGATTCCTTGAGAAAGGGCCGAGATCTAACGCTTTTCTCAAGGTCAGTCGGGAAGGACGCGAACGATCTCGGCCAACCTGCTTGTTGTATGTGCGGGACTCTACGCTGCGCTAAAAGGGCCGTCTGTACGATTTCGAACGGTGAAGCATAGGTGCGAGCACCTGCTGCCGCTCGCAGCCTAAATTACTTAGAAATAGGACTTTAGCCCACGAACTGCTGAGCTTCAGAGTTGGATCGGTCATCATTTGGCGGCGTTGCGGCTCGACTATTCCTCGGCACACTGAGGAATTTTTCGCGGCCACCCTGTGTCTTTGTCCTCCATTCATTGCCGGAATAGCCGTGATCTTTTATACTGGCGCCGTTGAATACCCCTTTCCTCCTGTGGGTATAGTTTAGCGCGGCGAATGGCAAAAACTCGCCGCGCTCTTTTTCATATATTCACAACCAAGTCGCAACAAATACGACGGCATTAGGTACACTTCCGTTAACCACTTTGTTCGAGAACGTACGGAAGCCAATTCTGGACCATCTATAATGGGGCACTCAATCGCTTGCTAAATAGCGGGCCAGACGTCATTCCAAGGATGCGTCTGGCCCGCGCCGATCTTGGCCTGGAGTTCGCCTATCTAGACGGGAATACCTGTCGTCGCAAAACTGGAGAGTTCGCTGGGTTACTGCCCGCGTCTACCATGGTGCCGGACGACTTAAAGACGTAACTGTCACGTGCACGAACCGCAAGATTCATTTGGTTGGTGCGTACTCTGATTTGGCGGCGCTCGCCCGGTTGCGGCTGTCGCTTTGGATAGTATCCAAGGCTGTATTGCCTCCGGAGTTCCTCGGCGACATTGGCAAAAGCGTAAGACATGTTCTGAGTCGTATCAGCCTCATACAGGCGTCCGCCAGTGCTCGTGGCCAACTGGCGCAGATACTGCTGGGCCAAACCGTAATCATCGCCTCGATTGGGCCACCCACCGCCCCCGCCTCCTCCTCGGCGGCGGCCTCCGCCAAATATTCCGCCTAATATCTGACCCCACACATCCGGAGGCAACTGAGGCATTCCGCCCGCTACATCCATAGACGTGTCGTAGCGCACCGGATAAATCAACGCGTCTAGCTCCTCGGCGTCCAAGGCTGTGCTGCGAAAATCGGCATACCGACTCGTGGTGTCGACACCATCAGTAAACAGCACGATTGCTTTTCGTCCTTGCACGCGGTTCATGTACTGGTTCATTAACATGTCCAACGTGTCATACAGACGCGTACCATTGTCGGTGTGCGCTCGCATAATCGCGCGCTGTAACTTCATCCGGTCGGTAGTCAATTCCGATAGGATCTTAATATCGTTATTAAACGATATGACCATCACCTTATCGTCGGACCGAAGCTGATTCACAAACGCGATTGCTGCATCCTGGATGTCCTCGAGTCGGAATTTTGTTGACGGGCTTGTATCGAGCACGAGGAAGACGGAGAAGGGTTTTTCCACGGAAGCGAAGAAAGCCACTTCTTGTTCGATCCCATCTTCCCAAATTCGAAAATCGTTTTTATTCAGGTTTGGTACGTAACGGCCGTCGCGATCCATAACGCTGACTGGGAGCGTAACGAGCGTCGTATTTACTTTGATGATGTCGCCAGCATCAACTTCCTCCGGGGCCGTTGGTTCTGGCGCTTTGTTTGTTTGTTGTTGCTGACCCGCAGGCCGATTTGCGCCACCTAATACGGGTGGCCGTGTTGGAGTGGTTTGGGCTGGAGACGCTTGCCCCTGGGTGTCGCCTACGCGCCGTGGTCGAACTTGGGCGCTAACCGGCAACATGGAACAGACGAGGACGATCGTCGATAGTAGAGACACGAATAGCTTTCTCATATCAACTCCTTGGAGATTGAAGCGACGAGAGTTTTGGAAAAATCGGCCGGGAGAGTCCAACCCTGCGTGGAGAGAGTCGCAGACGGTTGGATGCGATTCAGCCCTAATCGATGCTTAGGGTCTTTGACTTAATCAAGAGGAGAGAAGAACCCAATTAGCGCTCCAAAGATACCGCCATATGACACGGTCGGCAAGGCCTAATCAAGGAATTCCGTCCTTATTTGCTTCCAGAGAGTACGTTCCAAATAAGCGGCAGAGTTCCCCACGTTTGACCGCGATGCTGGGGTCGAAATGCGAATAAGACTATCCGCCCTTTACCCATGCGCGCTTCCGCGAGAGCGATCTGACCGCGCAGCTTACTCTCACCCAGCAGCCAGCCCGAGCGCAGTACATTTTCCTTCGCGTAGCGGGCTATCACTCGAACGTCGGAATCCGTAGCCTCAAAAGCGGAGCTGTTGATGAAGTAAGCATTTATCGAACCTGGTACGCCCCGGGCGATGGGGTTCGTATGATCTAAGTCGATCGAAACAAGCGACCCAGGGCAATAGAAGTCAGAGGATCGTAGGCCTTGCAGAACGTTTTTGAGCGGTAACTTGAACTCCTTGATCGCCATATCGCATGCTGCATCAAAGCACACCAACGTACCGCCATCAGAAACAAAATCCTTCAAACTGGCGACGCTTGCCGCAGTTAATCCGGCCGCGCTTTCTTCAGCTGAAGTGTTCTGTGGAGTCTCCTGTATTGACAACCGTTGTGAAGGAAGAACAAGGACGTCGTACTTGGACTTGAGTGATCCCTGTTTGACTTCTGTGTCTCGAACAGACGAATAGGGAACATTGAAGGTGTCAAAGATATATCGCGTCCAGCCTTCATCCATATTCGGCGCGGGACTTCTGTAGATACCAACACGAACTCCGGCAGCAACGGGATTCTTAATCGGCGACTCATCAGCCTTTCTTAGTGTCAGAGCCAGGTCGCGTCTAACGTCGTTTACGTCTTTGATTAGCGTAAGTTTTCTTTCGCTCGACGCTTCGCGGATTGCAGTAACCGCCGGGGCCTCAATTCCCATCTGAAGAGGAAGAGTCCATCCCGCCACGTCATAAGGTCGCTCTGCATCGCCTTGTCCCGTAAGTCTGTTCGGATAGATTTGAGGCTCGAATAGCGCGAGTACATTCGACCTTTGGGGCTGTGACAGAAAGATGATGTAACTACTCGTCGGGACCTCCTGCATTGTGGTGGTGGCAATCACCCTGCGGTAAGTTCCGAGTTTTTCAGTCGCAGAGTTTGTTCGCTGTAGAACTTGTGGCCCATAAGTCAGGTGCAGCTCTTTGTCTAACCGGAAAACCTCCACACCTTGCTCGACCAAACTTGAGATTACCTTCGCAATTGCTTCATCTTTAGCTTGACCCGCGGGTATAAGATACGCGACAGGAGAGTTCGGCGCTGAGGGTTCTTCGATGGCCTTTCGATTTAGTTCGAAGAAGTTTTGAAGATAGTCGCGGCGATATTTTGACGCGAGTGACAGAATCGCGCGCGATGCAATCAACTCCATTTGCATAATGTCTTTCGGGCGCCAAGTTCCTCCAGGCCATGGGTCTGGAAAATTGGTCACAGCTTCCGTCGCGCTTCGCATTCCACGCGTGCTTGAGCGCGTTAGTTGTTCTGGCGCAACCGTGGTCGGCGACATCAATCGAGCACTTGCGGCTTCAGAGAGAATGCCTATCGAATTATGAAAGTAAGGCGCCGTACGAAAGCCACCATGCCACCACGTGTCATACAAAGCATTTGTTAGAACGCCCTTGAAACCTGCGGCTTGAACATCGGCTGCGACTTTGTGTCCAATCAAACCAACTTGGCGTAATAAGAGCGGTGCAATGTTTGGATTGGGCGGGTCGTAAAAGGGTGGAATGAAAAACCGGGAGCCGTTCGATCCTTGCTGGTGAACGTCGTAAACGATCTGCGGGTGCCACTCTTGCCACAGTAGCCGGGTGACCAGCTGCGTCTCTTTCAAATTGAGCATGAACCAATCCCGATTATCGTCATGGCCGGCGTAGTGATGATAAAGCTCGGGTGGCGCACTGCCTTCTTGTGGCGTACCGAGTGTTTTCCTGTACCAGTTGGCGACGATATCAATACCGTCAGGATTGGGTGACGGAATCAGGAGCAGGATGGTGTTTTGTAAGGTCTCCCGAGTATCTGTGTCTTGCGCGGTTGCGAGATCATAGGCAAGCTGCATCGACATCTGGGAAGCGACAATTTCAGTCGAATGGATTGAGCAGGAAATAACAACAACGGTCTTGCCTTGGCTGAAGAGACGATCGCGCTGCAATTCACCTGCTACCAATCTTGGGTCGGCGAGTTGCCTCTGGATATCTTTGTATTTCTGTAGAGCCAGTATATTCTCTCGCGCGCTGATGTAAGCTACGATCAACGGGCGCTTTAAGGTCGACTGGCCCAGCGTCTGAACGGAAACGCGATCGGAAGTTTTATCGAGGCGCGCAAAATAGTCGGTGATCTGCTTCCAGTCTGCAATACGGCGATCATCTCCTGGAGAAAACCCGAGTACCGACTTTGGCGACGGCACAACTCCAACGCGAGATCCGTTTTGCGCTGAAACTAAAGCCGCAAGTGCTGTTAGATAGAGGACTGCCGACAGTCCAACGACTATTGAGCGAGCACGCATACCAGACTTTCCCTTTACAAGAGACTAGATGGAAGAGAGCACCAGAATAGATAACGGTACGGTGGATGAGTCTAGCACAGCACAGCGGCCGCGTTTGATTCGGAGGCTGCATTATTGGTGGTCTTTGTTTGTGGCAGGCGCGCTATTGCTGTTGCTCGGTCCGCCGATCCTGATCTTTTCGTGGTTGGTCAATAAGCATTATCTCGTTTATCCGTGGGCGTCGTTCGGCGCAAATGCATGGCTGCGTTTAAGCGGCGTGCGAGTGCGCGTGCACGGTCTCGAGCTATTGAATCCAAAGCAAACCTACGTCTTTGTCTCTAATCATCGATCATATCTCGACACAGCCACTGTTTTTGTCTACATCGGACGTCGGATCGGACTGCTCGCGAAGAAGGAGTTGCTCAAAGTACCGATTCTTGGTGTGGGAATGGGTTTCGTGAATGTGATGGCAATCGATCGCACTAACCGCGAGAGCGCTATTCGAACGGCAGACGCTGCTGTAAGACGTATTCAATCGGGGGTGTCGTTCGCAGTATTCGTGGAAGGCACGCGCGCAAAGCCCGGCGAGTTACTTCCGTTTAAGAAGGGTGCGTTCTACATGGCAAAGCAAGCCGGCGTACCCGTCGTACCAATCGCGATTCGAAACTCCGATGTGTTGATGGGAAAAGGAACGAGTGAAGCAAAAGGCGGCACGATCGATATGGTGATCATGCCGCCTATCTCAACTGCCGAAGTAGAATCCGATCAGGATATAGCGGAACTCATCAACACTGTTCGAACATCAATCGCTCATGAGCTCGAAGCCGCTACGGAGTGAATTCATACGTTAAAAAGCCTGACACCTTCACCGTAATTCCATCTTGAACCGTGGGAGCAAACGTTGCGAGTCGCGCGGCTTCTTCCGCTGCAGCCCGTAAAGGCAGTGGTCCATCTGTAGCTTTCGCAGAAATGACTTTGCCATTCTCGTCGACGACAATCTGTACTCTGACTTTTCCCGAAGCTCTGAGTCTTCTGGCTTCTTCTGGATACTTCGCTTTTGGGAGCGTCAATGCCTTCGCATTTAGCTCTCCCATCTCAATTGGTTTCGCAACCCCCTTAGAGGGAGCGGGACCTTTGGAAATAACCGAAGGAGCAGGATCACTCTCTCCGACTTCGGTAACCTTCAGCGTTGCTCTCGCAGGAGCGAAGTCGAAGTAGCGCACTTTCATTCGCAGATGCAGTGAGTCTCCGCTATCAAAGATCAGCTCATCATCCGCGTATGAATAAGTTGGGAACCAGTAGCGGCCGTCGATGTGCTCCCGATATGTTTCAACGATCGGGAACTTATTGTCCTTAGTCTCAGGAACGCCCTTACCTTTAGTCTTCACGATCTGGAGATCCTGATCGTCGACCCAGATTCGACCCAGGAAAAGGCGGTCTTCCATTTTCTTTGGGTTAGGAATAACTTTGGGTGACACGTCAAAAACGTAGAGGTTTAATTCGTCAATCTTTTCCTTGCCGATGTACTTAAAGTTGTACTTGTCGACCTTGGACGGATCAAGTGCGAAAGGACTAATCCCTCCGAGGTCGTCGATGTCCTCTTTGGTAATGTTCTCGCCCATAGACGACATTGGAAAGAAATTGATCTTCTCAAAGCGATTGCCATTGTCGTCGAATGTAAAGGTCGACACCCGGTGGTACTCGCCGGTGACCTGCCCCCCCATGCCGATTCGCTGGAGCAGGGCGTCTCGCTTAAAGGCATATTGGTTCAGCGCATGCCGAAACTCAGCTTCTTTAGCCGTGAACGCGCTAATGATTCGCTGAGTCTCAGCCGGACTCAGCTGAGGATCGGTTTGGCCATAAATACTGGCTTCCCGGGCAAAAAATGATATGAGAACCACGCAAGCGTAAATGCAGAGCTTCTTCAAGGGACTATTCACTTTCGCAAGAATTCAAAGGATTTCAGCTAAGGAAATCAGCAAGTTCTCAGATGCCACTGGCGGAGTAAGTTGTTGCCAAGTTAGCCAGCCAAAACCGGTGAACCTATCTTTCCAGTTGCAAAATTCCCTGCAACTAGTGTAAGGTGCCCGCATTAGAACAAGTTAGCTTGTTGTCATTTATGGTAATAGTCTGATATTTTTGAAATCCGATTCGCGTGGTCCCGCCTCGCGGCGATTAGAGTTCTCAGGGTCCTCATGTCGGCAACAGAATACTTGTCCCAGTCCGTGGAAGCTTTACAGCGCGGGAGCGCAGACGTGACGCCGAGCGGCGGCGTTGCTTGCACGGTGGACAATAACCGGGCTTTGGGAGGAGCTTGGTTTACGTAGTCTGTGGCCGATGATGTGCGCGGTGATTAGCTGCTCCTTCTGGGCGGGGTAGCTTATTACATCACCGCGCACACCCCAGCTCCCCTAAAATATCATCTTACTGGGAATTAGCCAGAGTTTTATTATCCTTCAACAAACTCGACAGCAACTCGTGTCGGGATTATTCCGTGCTCAAACCCGTCAGCTAACAGACGGCGTACGGCTTCACGACCTCTCTCGGTATAGTCTAGCGTCAGCTCATTGACCCACATTGCTACGAAGCGATCCGCGGTGTCCGTGTCCATGTCTCGCGCGAACTGCATCGCGTATTGAAGAGCATCCTGACGATTCTCCAATGAGTAACGAATACTCTCACGGAGCAAGCCGGAAACGGTCTTAGTTAGTTCAGGTCCGAGCCCGCGCCTGATTGCATTGCCGCCCATCGGAAGTGGCAGACCGGTTCGGCCATGCCACCACTCCCCGAGATCAAGCACCTTCTGCAAACCCATCGTGCTGTAAAACAACTGGCCTTCATGGATAAGCAATCCCGCGTCGCATGTGCCGTCGACGACTGCGTCGATTATCTTGTCGAATGGGACAACGACGTACTCGAAATCCTGGTTAAAGATGCGTAGTGCCAGGAAAGCGCTGGTTAACTTACCTGGTACGGCTATTTTCAAATGTGGAATGTCATCGGCAGTTTTTGGGTCTGTCGATACTACGATGGGACCATAGTTGTCGCCAATCGACGCGCCGTGTGGTAGCAAAGCGTATTTGTCAGCGATGTAGGCGTACGCGTGAAAACTGATCGCGGTGACATCGTAAGTTCCGCGCATCGCTTCTTCATTTAGTGTTTGAATATCTCTCAGCAGGTGCTCAAAGCGAAGTGGGCCGGTATCAATCTTATTCGTCGCGAGTCCGTAGAACATGAAGGCATCGTCGGAGTCGGGAGAATGCGCGAGCGTGATCGTGGATTGTTGAATTGCAGGTGTCATAGGTTATTTCAAATCTCAAATTTCAAATCCCAGAAAATTGGATCATGTCGGCGCAGAGCGAGCACGCAGACCCAAGATTAAGGAACTAACTTTTCAAACGAGGCTTACGTTCGTGCGGTCAACTCGGTTGTAAACAGTGTCGCGTTCGACGGCTTCGAAACCTGCCTCCTCAATCAGACCTACCAATTCAGTTTTACTCATGCGAACTTCGTTATTCGCCTCGACAGAGTAACTCGTCGTCAGTTCTCCACCTTCGGTGATCGTTCCATCGATGTCGTTCGCGCCATAATGAAGCGCAACCTGGGCAAGGCGTTTTCCGAGCATCACCCAGTAAGCCTTTATGTGATCGAAGTTGTCGAGTAGCAGACGCGACACCGCCATCGTTTTAAGCGAATCAACTCCGGAGGGCCCTGGCAAATGGGCAAGCTGGGTTTCAGGCGGATAGAAAGCGAGTGGAATAAAACACTGGAAGCCACCCGATTTATCCTGTTGCTCACGCAGCTTGATCAGATGGTCGACCCGATCTTCGACCGATTCGATATGGCCATAAAGCATCGTCGCGTTTGTCTTTAAACCCGCAGCGTGGACCTTGCCGGCCAGTTCCAACCACCGATCCGCATCACACTTATGAGCGCAAATCATCGATCGCGTCGGCTCTCGGAAGATCTCTGCTCCGCCGCCGGGACAGGAGTCCAGCCCTGCTTCAATCAGCTTCTGAATAACGTCTTCATCACTCATTTTGTAGAAGTGCGCAAAATGGTCGAATTCGACCATCGTAAAGGCTTTCAGGTGGAGCTGCGGATACTGGCGTTTCAATGATGACAGAAGGTCTGTGAAATAACTGAATGGCAGTTTCGTGTTCAGTCCACCTGTGATGTGCAACTCGGTCGCACCTTCCCCTACCGCCTGACCGGCTATGCGGAGGCTATCGTCGATGTTGTGTGTGTAGGCGTCCGGTTGCCGCGGAGTTCGATAGAAACCGCAGAACTTGCAGTCGGCATAACATACATTGGTCGGATTGAAATGACGGTTGACGTTGAAATAGGTGACTCTGCCGTGTCGTTTTCGTCTGACTGTGTCCGCGAGTTTTCCAAGGCCGGTCAGATCGGCCGTCGCAAATAGCGCGAGGCCATCCGCATATGACAATCGGTCCCCAGTATCAACGCGTGTCGCAATGTCATTTAATTTTTCGTCATGAGAGAAGATCATATTCGTGCCACTTTTCAGTGAATAAATACCGCCACTCCGAAAGTAAACAACAAAATCACGCTAACAAAAGCATTCGTCGTAAAGAACGCCGCATTCAGACGGCTCAAATCGTTGGCCTTTACGAGGTGGTGTTGGTACAAAAGCAGCACACCCGTAGCAGCGACACCTATCAATGCGACGTAACCCAGGTTCGTCAAAAAGTATAACGAAACCAAAGCAAGAAAAGATGCCGCGTGCAGCATGCGAGCAATCCAGAGAGCGTTGACTACACCAAAGCGCGCGGGAATTGAATGGAGGCCTTCACTACGATCAAAATCCACGTCCTGGCATGCATAAAGGACGTCGAAGCCGGCCGTCCATAACAGCACTACCAGAGACAGAAACAGCGGAACAGCACTCCCAATCTGCCCACGCACGGCTATCCATGCTGCCGTTGGCGCAATCGCCAGACACCAACCAAGGACGATATGCGATAAAAGCGTCCATCTTTTCGTAAAGGAGTAAAGAAGAACGCTTGCGAGTGCTACTGGTGCCAACAGCAGTGTCAAACGGTTGAGCATTGCTGCAGCGAAAAAGAAGACGCCTGCGGAAACAATTGTAAACATCCAAACGAAGCCGACCGACAGTAGTCCGGCCGGCAATGCACGCGTTGCGGTCCTTGGATTTTTGGCGTCGTAGCTACGATCCGCAATGCGATTGAAGGCCATCGCGGCCGACCGAGCACCAACCATCGCCACTATGATCCAGATGATCTGCCAAAGTGCCGGCAGACCGTTTGCCGCCAATACCGCGCCTAAAAACGCGAAAGGCAAAGCAAATAGCGTATGCTCGATCTTGATCATCTCGAGCGTGACGCGAATGTTTCGGAGGGTCGACACGGGAGGAGATTGCAGCGGTGATGTCATTTGGACCGTCAGTTCATCTTAATGCTCGTGATCGCCAATCGCAAGCGACCGTTCGCCAAGGTTGAGTCCTTATTAGCAATCGACAATTCGCAGGCGCTCACATTACTCTACTCTCATGGATCTCAGCGCTCTATCTGAACTGTTAGCCGCACATAAACGCGGCGATCTCGACACATCCGACGCGGCCAAACGCATCAAGGATCTTCAGTACGAAGACATAGGTTTCGCCCGGGTTGACCACGCTCGCAATTCACGTCAGGGTTTTCCGGAGGTTGTATTTGGCAAGGGAAAGTCACGCGAACAGGTCGTTGGCATTGTCGATCGTCTCCTGAATCATTCGAAGAATGTGCTTGTTACTCACACCGACGCGGACACATTTGGTGAAGTTAGAAACCTGGCGACCGACGCGGAGTGGCACGAGAGCGCAAAACTGATTCGTATCCTGCGTGACCGAACGGAACGCGGTGTCGCACGCATCTGTGTAGTAACTGCCGGCACGAGCGATATTCCAGTTGCTGAAGAGGCAGCGTTAACGGCGGAGGCGATGGGCAATTCAGTCGATAGGATTTGGGACGTTGGTGTGGCTGGCGTCCATCGCGTTATCGCCGAACGCGATTTGCTGAGCAAGGCACGCGTTGTGATTGTGGCGGCAGGAATGGAGGGCGCGCTGCCATCTGTGGTCGGCGGTTTAGTGGCTGTTCCTGTGGTAGCCGTGCCAACGAGCATCGGTTACGGCGCGTCTTTTGGTGGAGTCAGCGCTTTGCTCGGAATGCTCAACTCTTGCGCCTCGAATGTGACAGTGGTGAATATCGACAATGGTTTTGGCGCGGGTTTCGTTGCGAGCTTAATCAATCGTCGTTGGGAGCCAGAATCCCTGCCGCGTGCAAGTAGCCATGGCGCTTCTTCGTAATATTCATGGCGACCCAAGAATAGTAGTTCAAACGTTCAATTTGAGATCTCTTGTTCGTCCACCAGCTGTTCTGCTGATCGTCCTGGTCGTTGTCTCGACCGGATGCATCGCCGCTCGCCGTGATCCAAATCTTCACAAGATCTTCTCAAGGGCGCGCACAACTACTGGCAAGCGTCCGGTGATCATTATTCCGGGAATCCTCGGTACAGAACTAATCAATACGAAAACGAAAGAGACTGTTTGGCCGACGCCCTTTCGCACGTCGCAGGAAGCGTTGCCCATGAATCCTGATCTGTCGCTGAACACGGACGATCTCGTGCCGGGTAAGATAGTTGAAACCGTCAAGCTGGGAAGGGTTCTTCCTGAGGTTTATGTCTATCGAGACCTTTTATATGCCTTGCGCAATTATGTCGGCTTCCGAGATGGCAACTGGGAAACTCCAGCGCCAGACGGTGACAAAGACACGTTCTACGTCTTCTCTTACGATTGGCGGAAAGACAACGTTGCTAATGCGCGGGAGCTTGTCAAACGTGTCGCACTTCTGAAGCAGAAACTCGGGCGGCCCGACTTACGATTCAACGTAGTAGCGCATTCGATGGGAGGTTTAATAGCGCGCTACGCGGCGATGTATGGAGATGCTGACCTCTCATCTAATGAAAACATTCAGCCAACCTGGGCTGGCGCCATTCATATAAACGAGATCGTGATGATTGGTGTGCCGAATGAAGGATCGGCCGATGCTTTCGCGACGCTCCTTGAAGGATATTCGATCACCGAAGGTCTTCGCCGGCGCGTTCCTTTGCTGAATAAGCTGACGGCTGAGGATGCGATAACCGCTCCTGCGGTCTTTCAGTTATTACCACATCGTGATGCGGTGAGATTCCTCGGCGAAGACCTGCAGCCGATCGCGATCGATTTGTATGACGCAGCGGTATGGAAGAAATATGGATGGAGTCCAATTTACGATCCTGAGTTCCGGCGCAAGCATTCCGAGTCTCGCGAAGAGCGTCTTGGCAATGGTTTCGCCGACGATAGTTCGAACAGTCTTGATCAGTATCTCGAAGCTACTCTGAAACGCACACGCAGGTTTCACGAGGCGCTTGATGCTGCTGGGCCAGTGCAATCGCCAGTTATGTTGTTAGCGATCGGCGGGGATTGCGAAGAGACTTTTAACTCGCCGGTGATTCTGCGTGATGAAAAACGCAACCGTTGGATAACACTGACTCGGCCACGCGAGTATCGATCATCTACTGGAGTGAAGTATTCGAAACGACAGGTGACCGACGCAATGTACGCTCCCGGTGATGGCCGCGTTACGAGGACCTCACTGTTGGGCATGAACGGTGGCAGCTTGAATCTGTCGCTTGCTTATTCCGTGTTCGGGTGCGATCTACACGGTCAGCTGCAGAGAAACAAGACTCTTCAGGACAATGCGCTGAGTGCGATTGTCGCGGAGGTGATGAAGTAGTCATTTGTCACATATCATTTGACATTTCTCATTTGTTATTTAGGAAAAACCAGCCGCAGTTTCCCAAATAAACGCCGATCATAATGATGGACTGATGGAAGTTGTTTCTTCGCGTTCCCAGTCTGATCTGTCTTTAGCTGCGAAAGCTGCGCCTGTTTCCTCAATGACAAATGAGAAATTTCAAATGATATACGACCAATGATTAGGGGTTGATTAGTGCTTCCAGCTTCTCCGCCCAATCGGTATCGATGTTCATGAGGATGTTGTACTGTTCGAGCGCGCCGTCGCGATTGCCCATCGCTAGAAGACACTTACCGAGGTTGTAATAAGCTTTCCCGAAGTCGGGCTTCAGTCGGATCGCCTGCCGGAACGATTCCTGCGCTTCAGGCAATTTATTCAATTCGAGATAAGCCTCCCCCATGTTGTTTGGAGCGACAGCGTCTCCAGGTTTGAGTGCTATCAACTGTCGCAACACGTCGATCGCTTCGTTGAATTTCTTCGAACGCATGTAACGCGTGGCGAGTCGTTCGTACGCGCTGGTGTAATCCGGCTTCAATCGGATCGCTTGCTTGTAAGCTTGAATCTCTTCATCCGCGCGTCCCCAATCGCGATAGACAAGACCTAACGCGTAATGAGCGTCGGCGGCATTGTATGGATCGAGTTTAATCGATTGACGGTATGCGTCAGCAGCTTCGCGATACTGCTTTAGATAGAAACTCGCGAGCCCGATGTTGAAATACGACTCCGCAGACGGTCTCAGAATTACGGCCTTCTTCGAAGCTTCCAGAGCCTCACTGTGCCGACCTAGTTTTTCTTTGCAGAATCCAGATTGGGCCCACGCATCTGCATAGCTGGCGTCTGCATCAACGGCTTTGTCGAAATACGGCAAGGCCTTCTCGCAGTCGTCTTTGGAAAGAAAACTCAGTCCATCGCGGAAAAACTGAACGGCGCGCGCGCGTTTGTTTCTGCCAGAGGCAGCGACCAACTCTGCCAAGGTCATTGGCGTCGTTGTCTGTAGTTGAGAGATGCGCTCGGAAGGAATCGCGAAGTTGACGCTCTGTCCGCCAGTGATTTGTAACGTCGCAATGCCGATCACTTGTCCTTGCATGTTTACTACGGGACTTCCGCTGGAACCCGACGATATCGGCGCAGTGATTTGAATGATGCGTCCGAACGTCGGAATGTCACGCACCGCAGAAACGATTCCATTCGTCACACTACCTTCCAGCCCGAGGGGATTACCGATAACGACGATGCTTTCGCCTTCCTGCGGCGACGTTTTAACAAGCGGCAGAGGTCTTATGCCGATAGCCGGCGCATCGACCTTGAGCAAAGCGATGTCGCCCTCAGCGTCGATAGCCAGAACCGATCTGACGGGATAAACCGTACCGGTTGAAGAGTGTATCTCTGCGCGATAAGCACCATCGAGTACGTGCCGATTGGTAACGACGCGATCGACATCGATAAAGAAGCCGCTTCCGCGCGAGAGTTTTTCGCCACGTGAGTCGAACGTTTCTATCGCAACGGCAGAGGGCTTGATCCGGCGCACTAACTCAGGCAGCAGATCCTGAGAGAGACCGATACTTCCCGGAATTATCAGGAGGATTAAAAGGCAGAAAAATCTCATCGAGGGTCGTCTAACAAATGCGAACTTAACAGAGGGGAAAAACTTACTGTCCTACAGACCTGCAAGCGCCAGTTTCTGCACGCGACCAACAACGTCACCAATCTTAACATCTTCACTCTGTTTTGCCGCGCGATCGAACAACTCAACGATACCGTCACCGGCCTTCTTGCCGATCGTGATGCGATAAGGAATACCGATTAGGTCTGCGTCTTTGAATTTAACGCCCGCGCGCTCGTCGCGATCGTCGAGTAGAACCTCGAGTCCCCCGCGCTGCAAATCCCCGTACAGCTTCTCACCTGCTGCGCGTAAATCGTCTTGCTTCATGTTTGTGATCGTCACAACGACATGGAAAGGAGTCAGCGACTTAGGCCAGATGATGCCGTCGTCATCATGTCGTTGTTCGACTGCGGCAGTGATGATTCGCTCAACACCGATTCCATAGCTGCCCATCACGATCGGCACCTGCGCACCCGCTTCATTCAACACGGTGGCACCCATCGAGTCGGAGTACTTTGTGCCGAGTTTGAAGATATGACCTATCTCCATGCCTTTAAAGACTTCGAGAGCGCCCGTTCCACAACGCGGACACAACTCTCCGGATGTGACAGTACGTAGATCCGCCCAGAAGTCGACCTGAATATCACGCTCGACGTCGACACCGCGAATGTGATGATCGTCTTTGTTCGCACCGGTGGTCATGTTTCGCCGACCTTTCAACGCTTCGTCGGCAATGATCGACACTTGTGGATACCTAGAGACGTTTCCAACTGTCGCAGTTTTAACACGTTCACGAGCGCCGACTGCACCGAGACTTCCCGCGCTTGCTCCCAAGAGTTCGCGTATTTCCTCCGGATGTGCCGGACGCGCCTCACCAATCCCAAGGTCGGCGAGTTTTGTCTCGTGCAGCTGATGATCACCGCGAAGTAGAATCAACAGTGGCAATGGATTTCCGCTTGCTGTCTTCGACATGTAGACAAGTGTCTTGATCTGTCGATCAGCGGCCGCGCCGCCAGGAAACGTTGTAAGATCTTCAATCGTGCGTACGCCCGGTGTCGGAAACTCTTCGGGTTTGTCCGAACCACGATCGTCTACGATTTGCGCGATTTTGGACCTTGCCTTTTCGAGATTCGCTGCGTAGTCACAGTTTGGACAGCTCACGACCAGGTCTTCGCCGGCAGCCGTGAGCGCCATGAATTCATTCGATTCTGATCCGCCCATTGCGCCTGACGACGCCTCGACGATCAAAAACTGAATACCACAGCGCGTGAAGATTCTTTTGTAGGCCTCGCGTTGATCCGCAAACGATCTATCCAATCCAGCGCGATCGATGTCGAATGAATACGCGTCCTTCATGATGAAGGTGCGAAGTCGCATCAAGCCCGACTTAGGTCGCGCCTCGTCGCGAAATTTGATCTGAATCTGATACCAAACCTGTGGAAGTTGTTTGTATGAACGGAGCTCGTTGCGCGCGATCGTCGTGAAGACCTCCTCGTGCGTCATTCCCAGGCACATGTCGCCGCCCTTACGATCCTTCAGACGAAACATCTCGTCGCCGATCGCGTACCAGCGACCCGACTCCTGCCAGACCTCTGCCGGGTGCAACGCGGGCAGAAAAAATTCCTGACCACCAATGGCGTTCATTTCCTCGCGCAATATCTGCATCACTTTCAAGGCGATTCGCTGACCGAGTGGTAGATACGAATAGATGCCGGCGGAGAGCTGGCGGATGACACCAGCGCGCAGGAGTAGTTTGTGCGAAACAACTTCGGCGTCAGCCGGATCTTCGCGCAGAGTGGGAATGAAATACTGTGACCAACGCATAGAATCCTAGAGTTACGAGTCCTGAATTGTGCGGGCGGCCACGGAGGGCCGCCCCTACAAACATCGGACGAGTGAAATCACGAGCACTTTGCATTCTCGCTTAGCAGCCGTTACCAACGCAAACCACACCAGCCGCAGATTTCCACAGCTCAAACGCAAATCCCGGTTAAGGCCGACTGAGTCCTCACATTTCAGCGATTCTGGTTTGCGTTTATCAGCGAAATCTGCGGCTCTTCTTCGTTTGGTTTGGAGCGGATGGAACGCGTGATGTACCATCAGTCACCAAATCCCTCTTCATTAAGGTTTCAATATGAAAATAGCACTCGCGAGCGATCACGCAGGATATCAAGAGAAAGAAAGGCTTAAACCGCTGCTCAACGATCTGGGTATCGAGTTCGAAGACCTGGGAACCGTGTCAGAAGACTCAGTTGATTATCCTGACTACGCACGAAAAGTCGGTGAGAAGGTCGCGAAAGGCGAAGCAGATCAGGGACTCCTGGTTTGTGGCTCGGGAACGGGCATGGCGATCGCGGCGAATAAGGTACGGGGTGTACGCGCGGCTGTCGCCTGGAATGAAGAGACTGCCCGTCTTGCACGGCAACACAATGACGCGAACGTGCTGTCGATTGGTGCGCGTACCACGCCCCAAGCGGATATTCCGAAGATCGTTAAGACCTGGTTCGACACGAAATTTGAAGGTGGTAGACACGCGGGAAGAGTGGAGAAGATTAAGGAGATTGAGCAATCGTGCGCTCAGGAGCACGAGGATCAGGAGCAGGAGCAGCAGGCCGGAGCAGGAAAATAGCGCATTGATCACCCGTTCATGATTGGCCGCTGAGGGGACGAGCGAAGACTAGCCCGAACACCAAAGACCAGATCTCAGATTTCAGATCTCAAATCTCAGATCTCAGATCTCAACAGCAAATACGACATGTCCAACTCTCATAATTCGCCACTCGCGGAAGTCGATCCAACAATCGCCAATGCCATCGACAATGAAGTTGCCCGGCAAGCGAATGGACTCGAGCTTATC
>DATIBJ010000033.1:0-31619 GCA_035457565.1 Pyrinomonadaceae bacterium
CATTGCCCAAAATTCCCGACTGCTGCCTCCCGTAGGAGTCTGACCCGTATGTCAGTGTCAGTGTGGCCGACCGCCCTCTCAGGCCGGCTACGGATCATCGCCTTGGTAAGCCGTTACCTTACCAACTAGCTAATCCGCCGCAGGCTCCTCTCTAGACGCGAGGTCTTGCGATCCCCCGCTTTAACAACTGTCACCATTAGGTGCCGCTGCATTATGCGGTATTAGCACCGATTTCTCGGTGTTATTCCCCATCCAAAGGTAGATTACCTACGTGTTACTCACCCGTGCGCCACTCTACTTGCTCCCCGAAGGGAACTTTCGCGTTCGACTTGCATGTCTGAGGCACGCCGCCAGCGTTGATTCTGAGCCAGGATCAAACTCTCGTTATAAGTTTGTTCTCTGGAACATTATCAGATACTGGTTCTTTCGTTTCAGTCTCGATAATGACTCTTTCGAGTTTTAGACGCGAACTTTATCGTTCAGCGTTTGACTCTCAAAGTAATTGAGACGGACACGCTCTATCTAGTTTTCAAACATCGATTCCAAATTGTATTTGGATTGCCCTACAGACGAACTGAACTCGCCCCAAGCAAACGGGGATATTAACCAACGACCACTAGTCTGTCAAGCCAACTAACCCATTTAATCGGATTATTTTGCAGACTAAAAAGCGCCGTCTTCTCCGAGTAAAATCCGGAGAAAAACGGCACATAGGGTTTCGTGCTCTTCCCCGCAATCCTCAAAAGAGGAATGCGCATTATAGGGACATTAATTCTCTTGTCAACTACCCTCAAACAAATCTCTTGATTGCGTGAGGTTCCCATTATCGTGGGCTGAGCTTAGATGCACTACTAACCCGAGCGTTGCCTGTTTTGTTCTTCAAACAATCCCGCGAACACTCGTCAGGTAAGACACCAACGGCGCTACTTTGGATACACAAGTTAACGCCGGCGACGGTCGCGGGGGGCCACATGGGGGGCGTTAACCTTCAGAATTCCACGAGCGTCTTTGTACAGACTGTATTGGGTGTCTTTCATCGCACCCGAATCATCCTGAATCCGCACCACAAAACTCTTGTTGTCGCCCTGGCCCTCGACTTTCGCAGGCAAGTAGCCATTAAGATCAGGACTTCGGTACGCGGTGTAGTGCTCCTGATTGCGCTTGTCATATCCAAGCACATAAATGCGATCGAAATCAGGTTCATCTAACGAATGCGGTTGATTCGAACTACTCTTCTCAAGAATCAACCAACTGCCTGGTTTGGATTCACGCCCGCTGTCTTTATCAGCCGACGAATTGTTATCTTTCGGATCGCCATCGAGTCGTTGCCACGCAACAAACTCTCTTCCTGTTCGATAAAAGATGATGTCGCTCGGCACAGCCAGCTCAACTTGCTTACCGTAAATCCAACCCGCAGGTGCTGGGGAGATCTCAGGAGGAAGTCGCACCTTGTACCAAAGTTCGTTCGTCTCTTCTGGCTCGTTCGACTCATCACCTTGCCTGTTGGACGATGATCTCACTCCTGGCTGTGCACTACCTGCTTTTGGGGCGACGTCAGTCTCGATTGCTTCAGATGATTTCGGTTTCGGCACGCGCTTCCAACTGACGATATCGAAAGTCGAACCGCTATCAAGCCGCATCATGATGTTGTCGTTACCACTGCGATCGGCAGTTAGTCGGAGATTGGAACTAGCACGTAACTGACCAGATGCCTGTGCTGAAACATTTGCGTCTTCAGCTGCCAACTTCTTCGCAGCTTCGAGCACGTCGTCGGGCATCACGTTCCGCGCTTCAATCCATCCTTCGGTGGCATCTTCGTCGTGAGCCTTCACACGCAGCCATCGTTCTTTCTTTGTGTTGTCTTGCGGGTCCGGAACGTCCGTCGATTCAAGTATATCGACCTGGTCGCCGCGATTAACTTGCAGTAGGTCGGCCGCCACCACCGCTGTCGAACTTCTAATCTGCGCTCGACGCGCAACAACTACTCCGGTACTGCTTCTCTGGGCCAACGTGCTGCAGCCCAGCAATACGAGGGCGGACACGATGACCAGGATCAACTTAATCTGTCGCATATTGAGAACTTATTGTCGATACCCTAAAGATTTCAAAACTCGCAGCTGATCTCTCGTCGGATTCGGTGCAATCTTCAGATAGGTGTGAACGCCTTCAGTTTCTAACGCGATGCCGTGCTGCTTCAGCGTTTCGGATAACTGCATTTGACCGCGCCCTTCCACATACGACTTTAACAAAGCTTCCGTCGCCGGCGACGATATCAACACCGACATTATAGCTTCATTCGCATTGAGTGTCTTAGATGCGTATTTACGAAAAAGCTCTGGATATCGATCAGATAACTCGGATTCACCGCGAGTTTCAGCTCGTAGTTTCAGGTCATAGAGAAAAGCCAAAAGCATTCCTTTGTCGTAAACGGTCGAGGCAGCACCTGTCCATCGTTGCTCTGACGCTTCAGTTAATGACAAACGATCAGGCTGAGCACGATATGAATCGTATACGCGGCCTAATGTATTCAGATACTCATCGAAACTGATTACCTTTAGATCTAAAGCGGTAAGTAGTGCCTGATAAAGGGTGAAGCCCTCAAAGAACCAATCGTAGTCGCCTTTGAGGTTTAGTGCGTTTGGTACCCAAAGGTGCAACAACTCGTGCGTAAAGATCACCTCGAGCTGGCCAACCCAATTCTTAAAGTCCGCGCGCTGATCAATCAGAAGTAACAGCGTCGAGCCTCTCGTTTGCGCTTGCCAGGTCTCTGCTCCTTTTAGTGAAGGCATTGGTCTGATTAGCACAGCAGATCTCGAAGGAAGTTTAAAACGAGTCAACTCGACGTACTTTTTAAACACCTTCGCAGCCGCTTCAGTTGCTCGCTCAATGCGAAAATTCCACGCACCGGAGACGACCACCTCCAGTCGCGTTCCGCCAACAGTTTTAGAGTGCGATTTGAGAGAGGGTCCTACACTCCACACCGCATTCATTGGATCTTCGATCGAATACAGACGCGCGCTCAATGGCACGAGCGGGCTTACCTCCCAACCATTCGGTAGATCAAAACTCGCGTCGAGCGGACCCTCTTGAATTATTTCCATCGGCAGCAAGTCAGCGAGCATCAACACACCACCGTCCGAAGTAAGCCACGACACATGCGCGGCGTCGCTTGATCGACCTAGAGACAGTTTGACTTCATATATTGCTGCGTGCAGAGGATGATCAGCTCGAAATACACCGGCAGCAATTTTTCTGGCTGCCGCCGGTTCAACGCCGCGGGAGTCGTCGCGAAAATTGTGCACGCGTTCCGCCATTCCTGTCGCCCCGGCGTAGGAGTTTAGGAATGACCATGTTTGTATCGGATGTCTTGCCGAGATATTCACCTGCAATTGATCAGGAGGTGAGAAAACCAGTTTCACTTTCGTGCGATCAGATTGAGCGTACGAAGGCGGCGCAATACTGATGATCGCGAGACAAACAAGCGCAGCATTTAGAAGGATTCGAGCCAGCGCGTAGCTGAAACGGCGGCTTAAACACGTCCGTCGTGTCGTTTGAAGTAGCCGGTGAAGATTGCCTCTGTTAAGGTGATCCAAGTAAAATCCCCGTAATTCGCGGCACTCTAACATGAGCATTTCAATCGTGGCCAGCATGCTGAAAAGAAACCGCAAGACCCTGTGCGACGCATTTACTCGCGGCGTGGGACTTCTGCTGCTCCTTTTCATCTTTTACGGCACGACCGTCCAAGCCGCACACAGTCACTTCCGGACTGTTGATCGCACCGCAAATAACACGTTATCGATCGACATTTCCGGTCTCCACAAGAATCTCCGCACGAGCAGTCCTGGATGCAACGATTGCCTCATCTGTCAGTTACACCAGAGTTTCTCGACCACACTCATCTCAATAGAGTCGGATCTCAAACTCTCTCGTCTCCGCAGTAAGCTGAGCGCCCCAACTCTCGATCTGATTCGGTCTGAAACGACTGCTACTCGAACCGGTCGCGCTCCTCCTAGAACAAATTAGCACCGCCCACTTTCGTGTGGTGGTCTTTACGCCAGACGAAAGCAAATTCGCGGATCACACTCTCCAAACAGGAGAAAGTGCGTTTGCGTCCGCAATCTACAAGGCAGTTGTTTTTGGAGATAAGCAGCATGAAAGCAAAGATTTCGATCAGAACCACCACGGTTCTGGCCATCGTTTTATTAATAGTACCGGCAGTCTTTAGCCAGGCGCGAATAGGCACAGTACAGGGTACTGTTAAAGATCCTACCGGCGCCCTTGTGCCAAACGCCAAAGTAACCCTCACCCAACCATTAACCGGATATAAGCAAACAACACAATCAGACCAGCAAGGCTCATTCAAGCTTGTCAACGTTCCATTCAATACTTACAAGCTACGCGCCGAAGCTCCAGGGTTTCAGCCAGCTGAAGAGTCTATCGATCTTGAGAGCACGATACCTATGACTCAAGAGCTGTCCCTGTCACTTGCGGAGACGACTGCCGCAGTGACAGTCACAACTAACACTGAAGCAATGTTGGAAACAGATCGCACGTCGTCAGATACCGACATAAGTCAAAGCATCCTGGAGCGACCGTTAGGCGCGACACCTTCGCGCGCAATCGAAAGCATGGTGTCTTCAACGCCTGGGTTCGTTACAGACGACAACGGTCGCATGCACCCGCGCGGATCGGAATCCCAGGTGCAATACGTCGTTGATGGAGTTCCGGTAACAGACAATATGTCCGCGATATTTTCCACGAGCCTTGATGCGCGTACTTTACGGACCGTCGAAGTGTTAACCGGAGGAATACCAGCCGAGTTCGGTGACAAACTTGGCGGAGTTATCAACGTCAACACTCGCTCAGGATTGGAAGGTCCAACTCAAGGGGGCGTCTCGTTTTCGGGAGGAAGCTTTTCAACTGGCGAGGTCGCTGTTGACTTCTCCACCCACACGAAGAAACTCGGCTTCCTGACAAACTTGTCGACAACAACATCACAGCGTTACCTCGACCCACCTTCGTTGGATAACTTTCATAACTTTGGTCGAACAGGCAAAGCCTTTTTCCGACTCGACTATCAGTTTGATCCAAACAATAACCTGAAAGGCGTTTTCACGTTCGGAGGATCAAACTTTCAAGTGCCTAACAGAGCCTTTCAAGAATTAGCCGGTCAACACCAACGTCAGCGCTTGCGCGATAATTCTCAAAACATCACTTACCAACATATCTTTTCACCAAACACGGTCGCACAGTTCTCGTTTTTTCACCGGCAGGGCAATGCGAAACTGCTGAGTACTCCTCGGTCGGTTCCCGTCGTAGCTGACCAAGATCGAACTCTACAAAACTACGGGGGCCTCGCGTCGCTCGCGTTAACGCGGGGTTCCCATAACATCAAGTTCGGCGGCCAGGTAACAATTACGCCGATCGATGAACACTTTAGTTTTTATCCGACTGTTCCGTTCGAAGATCTTGTTGATGAAGACGGCGACGTGTTTCCGAATCCTGTCAATAACTTCAACGCGACACATCAATTTGTATTCGATGGGTCTAAGACAGGTCGTACTCTCAGTGCTTACATTCAAGATCGATTCACGGCAGCCAAGAACTTGACGCTCGATTTGGGTGTTCGCTACGACAATTACAAGGTTCTGATCAGCGAGCAAGCCGTGAGCCCTCGTCTTGGTCTGGCGTATTACATTCCACAAACAAAAACCACGCTGAGAGCGTCATACAATCGGTTGTTCCAACCTCCACCGGCGGAGAACCTCTTGCTGGCGAGTTCAACTGAGGCGGCGGCGATATCCCCAGTTTCGCTGTTGCGCGGGATTACCAAAGTCGAGCCAATCCTTCCGGATAAGCAAAACGCGTTTGAGGCCGGCGCGCAGCAGCTACTCTCGAACTACTTTCGACTCAACCTGACCGTCTATCAAAAACGCATCAAGAACTTCTCTGACAAAGACCAATTCTTCGAGACCGGAGTGATCTTTCCGATTGCTATTTCAGAAGGCAGGGTGACGGGCGAAGAGATTCGATTGGAGTCGACGGATATCAAAGGCTTTCGAACTTTTGTTTCATATGCTAATGCCAGGGCATTTGGCGTCACTCCGATAAATGGCGGACTCTTTCTCGGCGAAGACGCATCGGATTTGCTGGTCCCTGGATTGAAGTTCGCCAACGACCACGATCAACGGAACGAGGCCCACTTCCAAGTCAGTTACAACCATCATGCATCCGGCTTGTACGCAACCTTCAACGGCCGCTATGACTCTGGTGTGCCCACCGACGTCGACCCGGGTACGACACTCGCTGACTTCGTGGCCAGCGGATTTGATCCGCGACTCTACAACGAAATCGACTTTCAGCGTGGCCGAGTTCGTCCACGAACAGTTTTGGATTTCTCAGTTGGCGCCGATCTCATGCGAAACGAACGAGTTTCGATGAACCTGCAATTCGACGTGCAAAACCTAACTAACGAGCTGTTTCTGTACAACTTCGAATCGGTCTTCAGCGGTACGCATGTTGGCTATCCGCGCCTGTTTAGCGGCCGCTTGAGCCTTAGGTTTAAATAAACTGAACCGACGTTTGCTGCTGGACGTAATTGCCGATAGCTATTCGCGGTTGAAAATCCGTCATTTGGGGGCAGCGAGAGGCGCCGGCTTGAGTTTGACAGCTTAGTAGGCGCTTCTTAGAATACGGCTAGTTTTAGCCGCCCTGGTCCTTTCTTGGCCCGTAAGCTTTGAGGAAATCTGCCGTGACTCTGGTCAAGATCATCGTTATCACGATCCTAGTGATCCTGAGCATCCTGCTTTTCGGTCGCTTCTTCATATAGGCCGAACGGCAATATGTGTTTGCCATTCGCCGCGCTCTATCCTTTCCGCTTAATATCGCGCGCTCGCCATTCACTGCGTCGGCTTCCCCTCTGCTTTCGAAACATCGCGCTTCTTATGCTCGTTGCCGGCGTGTCTCTGACGGCGCCCGCTCAAAGAGGCTCACAAAAAATCGAAGATGACGATGATGTGGTCCGCGTCAGTACGGAACTGCTCATGTATCCTATCCGTGTGCGCGATGGAAAGGGTCAAGCCGTCGCAGGTCTAACCGAAAGCGATTTGCGATTGGATGACAAAGACAAGGCAACGTCGGGACTTTATTTTAAGAGCGGCGTTGATCGAATCGCTTTAGTTTTCGCGCTCGACAGCTCAGGAAGTATCCAGGACGTTATCTTCCAGCAGCGTGATGCTGCAATCGCCTTATTCGACCGCTTCAGTGATCGATCAAGCATCGCAGTGCTCCAATTTGCAGAAACATCTGATCTCGTTGTTCCGTTCAATCGCGATTCGTCGGCCGCCACCGAAGGGTTCCGCTTTCATTTCAGACACAATCAGGGGACTGCCATTTTTGATGCCGCCGCAAAATCGATCGCGGCATTCGCGTCATTGCCCAAAGTCCGCTCGGAACGGCAGATCGTGATTTTGATCAGCGATGGACTGGATAACGCAAGCTCCATAAAGCCGAACTCGGTGATTGCTCAGGCTATCGAGAAACGCATTTCCTTTTACGTAATCCACTTGCCCCTATTGGAGCCGCGGGACGGTCGGCTGGCGGTGCGCACGCCATCGAGTGGCTTTCGCGACCTTGCGGAAAAAACTGGCGGGAAATATTTTCTAATTCAAAATGTGCAGCAAGTACTGACTTCTACTCCAATCGATCTGACTAAAATCTTCAAGGCGATTGAAGAAGATCTCAAGAGTCAGTATCTTCTTGGCTTTTACATCAGTGAATCATCGAAGGACGGGCGGCGACACGTGTTTTCACTCGGTCTGCTTCCGCCGGGAATCAAGTATTCGGTCGGTCAGTTTGGTTTTTCGCGTGAGCACAAATTCCAGGTTCAATCCCCAACACCGACGAACAAGTAGGTCGTTAGTCCATTACACACCTGCAAGGGAAAGTTTAATCGGATGACTAATCAAAATAACCTCCGTCGAATCCGGCGCGCACTGATTAGTGTGTCAGACAAAGCTGGTTTGATTGAGTTGGCCAATGTTCTTATCCAATATGACGTCGAGATCATAAGCACGGGAGGTACTGCACGGGCGTTGCGCGACGCAGGCGTGGCTGTTCGCGACGTTTCAGAAGTAACCGGTTTTCCGGAAATGATGGATGG
Source organism: Pyrinomonadaceae bacterium (assembly GCA_035457565.1). Taxonomy (GTDB): domain Bacteria; phylum Acidobacteriota; class Blastocatellia; order Pyrinomonadales; family Pyrinomonadaceae; genus PSRF01. The sequence goes on from DATIBJ010000033.1 coordinate 8,162, forward strand.
ACGAATTAAGACGCTCCATCCGCGAATCCATGGTGGTTTGCTTGCGATACGCGACAACGTCGAACACGTAAACGCGATGCGCGAGCACAACATCAACGGCATTGATCTGGTTGTCGTGAACTTGTATCCATTTGAGAGGACAATCGCGAAGCAAAGTGCGACCATAGCCCAAGCCATTGAGCAAATCGACATCGGCGGCCCCGCCATGATTCGGTCAGCAGCCAAAAATCACAACGATGTAACTGTGGTAGTGAAGCCTGAGCAGTATGAACGAGTTATCTCTAACCTTAAGGATAATAACGGATCAGTTTCATTGGATTTAAGACAATCGCTAGCGGCGCAGGCTTTCGCTCACACTTCCAATTATGACGCAGCGGTTGCCAACTACTTCGACCGCACTATCGATCCAAGCTCAAGCGATAAGCCCGAACTCAGTGATACCAAGATTCTCCAATTACATAAACTTAACGACTTGCGTTACGGCGAAAACCCACACCAGAAAGCCGCGTTATACAGCCTCGACAAAAACAATGCTGCAGCAGGCACGCTCGCTTACTCCGAGCTCCTTTCCGGCAAGGAGATGTCATTTAATAACTACGTTGATGCTGAAGCGGCGTGGGAACTTGTTTGCGACTTCGATTCCCCCGCCTGTGCAATCATCAAACATACCAATCCCGCCGGTGTTGGACTTGGCGCAACATTAACTGAGGCGTACAAGAAGGCGCTCGCAACGGATCCCGTCTCGGCGTTTGGCGGTATCGTGGCTTTCAATAGGCGCGTTGATGCTCGTGCAGCTGAGGAAGTTACCGGAATATTTACCGAGGTTGTAATCGCACCTGACTACGACGAACGCGCGCTTGAGATACTTAGAACGAAGAAAAACTTGCGCGTGCTGCAGATGGGCTCAACCAAACCTTCGTACGGCATTCAATATCGTCAAATATCTGGAGGGATGCTGTTGCAAACCCCAGATGATCACAAAATCAGCGAAAAGGATCTGAAGGTCGTTACCCAAAAACAACCGACAACCGAAGAAATAAGGGCGCTGCTATTTGCTTGGATAGTTTGCAAACATACGAAATCAAATGCGATTGTGTACGCGCGAGAAGGGCAAACGGTCGGGGTGGGCGCAGGACAGATGTCACGCGTGGACTCAGTCAAGATTGGCGCTATGCGCGCGAATCTTCCTCTTGAAGGATCCGTGCTCGCTTCCGACGCGTTCTTTCCTTTTCGCGATGGCCTGGACGAAGCAGCACGACACGGCATCACCGCTGTCATACAGCCGGGAGGTTCAGTACGCGATACAGAAGTAATCGCAGCGGCAAACGAGCTAGGACTGGCGATGGTTTTTACAGGCATTCGTCATTTCAAACATTAATTCGCACAAGCTAAAGGCGGAACTAAATGCGGCGTTTGGTGTCCCTTGCTATTGTAATCATCCTGTTCGCATCACTGGCAGTAAGCAGCGAACAATCAGGTGGTGGACAAACTGGCGGCTCGCCGAAGGGTAAGACGCAACGCGTTCGATTCGCTCGCGGACGAACCACGGCCGTTCTGCACGGAAGTGTTGTTAGAGGCACGCAGGATCGCTACATTCTCGGCGCGCGCGCAGAACAAACGATGATCGTGCACATTACGTCGCGTGAGAAAAACGCCGTCTTTGCGATTCTTGGACCAGATGCGACTGCTTTGCAAGGTGCTGAAGAAGGTACTGACGCGATGGATTGGACCGGTACTTTGCCAGTGAACGGTGATTATTCGATCTGGGTTGGGCCAACGCGAGGGAATGCGAGTTACACGCTGGAAGTAACAATCAGGTAAATACCAATGAGTGAAAACGAAAATCTAATCAATGATACTGCAATTCGCTGTCGCTACTGCGGACAACGGAATCAGGTTCGGTCCGATACGCGTGAAGCACGTTGTGGCCGTTGCCGCCTCCCGCTCTCAGACGCTTACCACAAGAAGTTTTCCAGTCTCAATAAAGATCAATACATACATCCGGCGGACCGTAGGGCTCTCGCTGCGCTGAAAGCAATCCCTGGAATCGATTCTGCTTTAAAGAAGCTGCTTGCTGTCACAGGGGAATCCGCGATCCGCGTAATCTTCACAGCGAGCGCCGTCAAGATCACCCCACAACAGTGTCCCGATCTCTACGCAAAACTGCAGATAGCCTGCAGTACTCTTGGCGTCGAGATGCCTGACTTCTACGTGCAGCAGAATCCGGTAATGAATGCTTTTACCGGCGGCGTCGAGAAACCGATCATCGTGCTTTATTCCCAGCTCATCGAGCGTCTCACCGATGAAGAGGTGCTGGCGGTCGTCGCTCATGAGGTGGGACACATTCACGCCGAACACGTGTTGTATCTAACTGCCGCTCGCTTGATCGAATTTCTTGCAAAAACCGCCGTGCTCGCCTCGCCGCTAGCATACATCGTGAAAGAAATGTTGACGCTAAGTATGCGCGCTGCGCTGTTGGCATGGGCTCGCCGTGCTGAACTGTCATGTGATCGCGCGGCACTCTTAGTTACTCAGGACGCCGATGTCATTGGTCGCACAATGATGAAACTGAGTGGGGGCACGTTCGCTTCACGAGTTGATTACGATCAATTTCTTGCCCAAGCGCGCGATTTTCAAAAGAACTATGACGAGAAGGCACTCGATCGATTCTGGGCCGATGTCATTACTTCGGGTCTGAGTCATCCGTTTCCAGTCTGGCGCGTTGCTGAAGTGATGCTGTGGGTTGAAAGCGGCGAATACAAAGCGCTCATGAACGCACCGGAAAGCGCGGCAGCATAGTATTGCGAACTATTGATGATTAGAGTTCTGCTGACCGGTGGTAAGAATTGACGCCGACCCGTGAAAAGCTCCGGTAAACAGATATGTTAAAAAACAAAAATGGAATCATCTTTGGCGTTGCTAACAAACGCTCAATCGCCTGGGCCACGGCCTTAGCGCTGCATGAACATGGCGCGCGGCTGGCTTTCACATATCAAGGTGATCGACTTAAAGAAAATGTTGAGAGTCTGACCCGTGAATCAATGCCTGATTCACTGTTGATTCCCTGCGACGTAACAAAGCAAGAAGAGGTTGACGAAACTTTCAAACGTCTGGGTGCGGAATTCGGCCGCCTCGACTTTTTGATCCACAGCATTGCGTTCGCACCCAGAGAGGCGCTTGGTGGCGAATACCTCGATACGAGTCGCGAAGCTTTTTTAACCGCGTTGGAAATCAGCGCTTATTCCCTTCCTCAACTCGCGCGTGCCGCCGCGCCGCTGATGACCGAGGGTGGGAGTATCGTAACCATGTCGTACTACGGTGCAGAAAAAGTTGTTGCCGGTTACAACGTGATGGGTGTTGCGAAGGCGGCTCTCGAATCGAGCACACGTTATCTCGCGAAAGATTTAGGCCCGCGGAATATTCGCATCAACGCGATCAGCGCCGGTCCAATTCAAACGTTGTCGGCTCGCGGCGTTTCAGATTTCAGCACGATGTTGAAGCATCACGCCGAACGAGCCCCACTACAACGTAACGTGGATGCACGCGAAGTCGGCAATACGGCTGTGTTTCTGTGTAGTTCCCTGTCTTCAGGAATTACTGGCGAAGTGATCTACGTCGATTGCGGTTACAACATCATGGGGATCTAGCTCTGGGGCGCATGCTTCTCGCGCACAAAACACAATGGCAGACAAAGATTCAGAATCAACCCGACCTCCCGGCTCGACTCAAGACGAACAACTACTCGAGAGTCCTCGGCCCGATGAGTTTACGCACACCGACACCTGGCGCGTATTTCGAATCATGGGAGAGTTTGTCGAGGGCTTCGACGAACTTGCAACTCTGACCCGCGGCATCTCTATTTTTGGTTCAGCACGATCAAAGACGGACGACGCAGACTACAAGGCGGCACAAGAAACGGCGGCTTTACTCGCGCGTGAAGGATTCGCAGTGATTACTGGAGGCGGTCCGGGGATTATGGAGGCGGCGAATCGCGGCGCGTTTGAAGCCGGAGGCCTTTCGATCGGGTGTAACATCGAACTTCCCTTTGAGCAGAGCCCGAACGCTTATCTCAACCGTAGCCTGACGTTCAAATACTTCTTCGTCCGCAAGATGATGTTCGTGAAATACAGCCTCGGATTCGTGATCTTCCCCGGGGGGTTCGGCACACTCGATGAGTTATTCGAGGCCCTCACTTTGATTCAGACGAAGAAGATCCGTAACTTCCCTGTGATTCTCTTTGGGCGTGAGTATTGGACCGGACTACTTGATTGGATCCACAACTATATGTTGCCGCAAGGCAAGATAAAAGAGAGCGACTTGCGGTTGTTTCAAATCACTGATTCGCCAGCGGAGATCGTTGAGATCATGAAGCGGAGTCAGAACACACTGGAGGTCACTGAGGTCGTCGAGGATTTTTATCGCGCACCATCGATCGAGTAGTAGATCCCCTGCTTCTAATTCTCTTCTGTAAGCCAGCGAAGATAGGGCTCTGATCCAGCTACGATTGGTAGAGCTACAATTTCGGGAGTGTCGTAACTGTGGAGTGCGCGAACTTCACGTTCGAGCTCCTCGAACCTCGCACGCGTTGTTTTTACAATCAAAAGGAACTCAGGTTCTCGTTCAATCCTTCCCTGCCAACGATAAACTGACTCCATCTCCGGAAGTATCTGAACGCACGCGGCAAGGTGGGCGCCCACCAGCATATCGGCCAACCTGATTGCTTCTTCACGGTTCGGCGCCGTTATCAAAACTACGATTGGATCGCTCGCCGCGTTGGCCATAACACTAAAAGACGATTACTCAATCCTCCTCGCCAACAATGCCACCGGTCAACGGTGTCGTATCGCTGCCGAAGAACGCGCTATAAACTTCCTGGGCGCGATCGACGTCGCGCTCATCGACAAAGATAGCCGCGCCTTCCGCTGTCGAGGACAATAGAGGTGAAAACGCATCACTCCCACCCGACTTTACTGCCGAGCGAATGCCGTTATTCACCAAAATGTCATTGACCATTTCAGCTTCGGCGGGCGACCCAAGCTTATGGAAGACGACAAAGTTCGCCTCACTGCTGTCGCGCAACGTGTTTTCGGGCGTCAGCTTATCGACTAGTGGCGTGTTGTCGTCCGGACACTGGGTGATTCCGGCTTCGTATTCAGCTTCACAGACTGGACAAAACATGGAGCGCCCCCCACAAACTATGGATTTATTAATTCTGGTTTTGTGCTTCTACTTTGGGCTTTGTACTTTGCTTAGTCAACTGCAAAGTACAAAGATCGAAACACAAAGCCGACTATTTCATGGCATCCACAGCTCGTTCAAACGGTATCTCCTCAAAATGAGTCATTCGTTTGAACGCGCTAAATCGTTCGTTGATTTCGTCGTGAGTCAGCCGGCGAACGCGATTGGTACCAAACTCTTCCACATTAAACGAAGCCATTACTGATCCAAAAATCATCGCACGTCGCATTGCTGCTTCGTCGATCGTTCGCTGGCTCGACAAGTACCCCATGAAACCGCCGGCGAAGGTGTCGCCCGCTCCAGTTGGGTCGAAAACTGATTCAAGCGGATAAGCAGGTATCGCAAAATAGTTCTCAGGAGTGAAGAGCGCAGCGCCGTATTCACCACGCTTCACAATCAACGCTCTCGGGCCCCACGACAAGATTTCGCGCGCTGCTTTGATGAGATTCGCGATACCGGTTAGCTGGCGCGCTTCTGCGTCGTTGATAATAACAACGTCGACTCCTTTAATCGTGCGCAACAACGAATCGAGCGTGTGTTCGATCCAGAGGTTCATAGTATCGAGCGCGACGAGCTCCGCGTTGGGCATTTGCTCGCGTACTTCACGCTGAAGGTCCGGTTGAATATTTCCCAGGAAAAGAAGACGTGATTTCTTTGAAGCCTCAGAGAGTTTAGGCTTGAAGTCGGCGAATACGTTTAGCTGCGTGTCGAGCGTGTGCGCGACGTTGAGGTCATAGTCGTAGCGACCTTGCCATCGAAAGGTCTTACCGTCTGGAACTTTTTCCAAATCCGCTGTGCCGATGCCATGTTCATCGAACACGCGTTGCTCTGCGATGGTGAAATCACCGCCCACAACACCGACGATACTTACCTGACCAAAAAAACTGGCGGAGATGGAGAAATGCGAGGCGGACCCACCCAGCATTTTGTCGCACTTTCCGAATGGTGTTTCGACTGCGTCAAACGCAACTGAACCGACAACTATGAGAGACATGGTTTACTGTTCGTGTTTAGGGGTTTGGATTTGGGTCGAGCTGGGTTCTTTGTACTTCGTTCTTTGCACTACAGCTTCCTGCGCAGGCTCACTGCTCCTGCTTCCTGCCTACTGCTTGCTGTTCGCACTCCGGCCTGTAGCCTCAAGGGCCGTCAGTTCTTCACGTGCCTGCTTACTATAAGGACCGTCAGGGTAATCCTTAACCAGTCGCGTTAGATACTCGCGTCCTAATTCGCGAAACTGTTCGGGCGTTAAGGTACGTTTCTTTCCGTCTTCAACGCTCACATACAACGACGACGGCTGCTTACCCTTATTCTCCGCGAGCCAAATACTACTTTGACCGGCCATCAAAAGAACTTCTTCAATGCGGGTAAAATTCGGATTACCGGCGATGATTTCTTCCAGACGCATCAGCGCCGCGACATACGCCTTCTTCAACTTGAAATAGTTTCTCGCGACCTCGAGGTTATGCAACGAATCCCTTTCGAGGTCTGGATCCCTCAACGTTGATGGATCAGGCCCAGTCCGCACACCACCTTGCGCGTACGTCGCCGGCGCCGCCAGCAGAAGCACAAACAGGAAAGCAATTGCTATCAGTAATCTATTACTCATAAAAGCCTCGTTTCGGTTCTTGCAGTTATCGACCGTACTTTTTGATGATCGCTTCCAGCTTTTTTGTTGTCGCGGGCGGCCAAAGTTCCGGCGCCGTAAAGATAGCGTTTTTCAAAGCCGATCCGCATTTACAGGCCCGGTCTGTGTTTGCCAGGCGCTTTATCGCTTCCCGCATGATCATTTGTGCATTTCGCACATTCTTATTCAAGTACTCGATAACCGTCTCGACACTGACCGCATCGTGCCCAGGATGCCAACAATCGTAGTCGGTGACGAGGGCAAGCGTTGCGTAACACATCTCAGCCTCGCGAGCCAGTTTCGCCTCCTGCAGATTCGTCATGCCGATGATATCCATCCCCCATGACCGATACACATTCGACTCAGCTACCGTCGAAAACGCCGGACCTTCCATGCATAGATACGTGCCGTTGCGGTGCACATTCACCTCCGCAGCTTTGCATGCATCCTGCAATATGTCGCCAAGTGCGTTGCATACCGGATGAGCAAGGGACACATGGGCCACGATCCCTTCACCGAAGAACGTCGATTCCCGCACCCGACCACGTGTGCGATCGAAAAACTGATCGGGAATCACCATGTCGAGCGGTGCGTATTTTTCCTGCAACGATCCAACTGCCGAAGCAGATAGTATCCGCTCGACGCCCAGAAGTTTCATCGCATAGATGTTCGCGCGAAAGGGCAGCTCCGTAGGCGTGAAACGATGACCACGGCCATGTCTGGGAAGAAAGGCGACACGTTCACCTTCGAGGGTGCCCACGATGAAGGCATCCGAAGGATCACCGAATGGTGTCTCAACTCTTATCTCTTCGACATTCGACAGCTCAGGCATTTGATAAAGCCCGCTGCCGCCGATGATTCCAAAACGAACCTGCGAAGTCATTTCTTTTCCTTACAATTATTCTCCAGCACGAATTGCGGCAGACTGCCATCGGCTCTTTTTGCTACCAGCTGATCCAGGGAGCTGTTTTTGGCCTTATCTTGAGTCTTAATCGCATCAGCTCCTTATGCTTCGATGGGAAAGGACGTAACCTTGTCGCCTTCCATAACCAGACGACAGAGTGGTGCATCCGGATCGTGATAGAACACACAGAGCCAGTTCTCTTCTACCGCTTTTGGTAACAATCGCTTCTTCGCCTCGAGTGTCTCCATAGGAAAGAGATCGTAGCCCATGATCCATGGCAGTCGAAGGTGAGCACGCATTGGGACGAGATCTGCAAATCCGAACACGGTCTGGTCACCTCGATCAAGTCGCCAACATTGCATCGAGCGATTGTGTCCGGGCTCTGTTTGCATTCGCAGACCCGGCACCACTTGGTAATCTCCATCTTTAACTTCCAGTTGCCGCGAGTTGCGAAGGGGAACCCAATTGTCTCTCAAATAACTTGCACGATCGCGTTCGCTTGGCGCGTCCGCATGTTCGACTTCTGCTCGGGAAATCAAGTAACGCGCATTTCTAAACGTGGGCACAACCTTCCCGTTACCATTCGTTGTCGTGTTTCCGCCCGCGTGATCAAAATGCAGGTGCGTGTTAACTACGATTGAGATTTCGTCTGCTGTTATTCCTGTCTTCGCTTTCAGCGTTTCGGTTAACGGACGGTCGCGCTCTATCCCGTACATCGCCGTTTCCCGAGATGTCCATTTATCACCGATACCTGTATCAATCAGAACTTTCTCGTCACCGGTATCAATGAACACGCAGTTCATATTCATCCGAATTCGATTTTGATCGTCCGGCGGACACACCTGAGCCCAGAGATTGCGTGGGACCACTCCGAACATCGCGCCCCCATCAAGGCGAAACTCGGTATCCGGAATGATCTCCACCCGGTAATCGCCGATTTGCATGAAATCCTATCCGAACGTGGATTAGTTGTTCCGCTTCTTCGGTTGATTCTTAACCGGCGGTGCAGTCTTCGACTTGGCCGCCGGTGACGGTGCTTCTTCAGGCTCTTCCAAACTCGGTTCTGTTCCGGGTGAGAAACCTGGTGGCAACTGCGGCGCGGGTTGTTGCTCCGGCATCTTTACCTGATAGTTCTCCGCAACCTGCACATGCGAGCGAGCGACAATCTCGTCAATCACCTTCTTTGCCTTGTCTTCCTCAATCGCAGCGCGCGCCTTGTCGCGAGGAGATTGTGGCGGTCCACCAAATGGTGTTCCTTCGCTAAATAGAATGTGACGGGCATGAAGCTTTTCTACAGGCTTACCATCCTGTGTTTCGGTTTTCCGTTCTTCAAGTTTAATAATGTGAAGACCAAACTGGCTTTGAACGATGTCACTGATTTCACCAGGTTTTAATGCGTAAGCGGCTTTCTCGAACTCGGGAACCATATCGCCTGGCCCAAACCACCCGAGATCCCCGCCTTTGTCTTTACTGCCGTCGCTGGAGAACTCCTTCGCAAGTTTCCCGAAATCTTCGCCTGCTCGCGCGCGTTTCAAAACGTCTTCTGCCTCGGCTCGTTTCTTCTTGCTCGTATCGAGTTCAGGATGGCTGGAGAGATAGGTATCGATCTCCTGATCAGTGGCCTTCATCTTGTCGCGAAGTTTATCAGCGGCGTACTTTTGAGCCAGCACACGCGCGCGCTGTAAGAGTATCTGCAGGCGAACTTTCGGCTCCTGATCCAGTCCCTTTTGCCTGGCTCGTTCTTCGGCGATGTAGATCCGCCCGAGATTCTGCTTGAGCATGTCGAGCTGCTCCGGTGGAAGCTGCTGAGATGCAAATTGCGGATCCTGTTTACGCGCGTCTTCAATTAGGAGATCAAACTTCGACTGGTTGGCTGGTTGTTTAAAGAAGTCTGTTACTTCCTGGTCTGTGATATCCGGAGTTTTTTGACTATTCTCATCAAAATAGAATTGAGCCAGTACACGTGCGCGTTGAAAATCCAGCGAACGTCGCATGTCGGGCGTGCTGCCGACGCCGTGATTCTGCGCTTCTTCGGCCACTGCCAGAATTTGACGCACGTTCTTGGCAAATTCTTTTCGCGCGTTGTCATCCGACGCGAGCCGCGCTCTCATCTGAGGTGGTTGATCTTCCGCGATCAGCGCCATGTCTTCGGCTGATAAGTTAACGGCCTCGGCCTTCCTCGCTTTAAATTGCCAGTAAATCAATCCGCCGGCAAAAAGGATAGCGATCGCAGCCGCGATCATTGCTTTTGTTGTGGACCTCAAAATAATTTCCTTTCTAAAATCTATGTTCAATAAACTTTTTAGTTTGTCGATGTGCCGCGAAAGATTCAAGTTTCGTCGTCGCTAGATCGTAACGGGAGTCGACGACAAACTAAAAGTTTATCGAACATCAAGGATGCTGTACTAATTCCAGTAGGATGCCATTGGTCGTTGCTGGGTGTATGAATGCCACCAGACACCCCCGCGCACCGACGCGCGGCGTTGCATCGATCAGTCTCGCACCTCGCTTCTTCAGGTCAGCCAGAGATGCGTGAATATCTTCCACTTCTACCGCCAAATGATGGATTCCGGGGCCGCGCCTTGCCAGGAATTTGCCTACAGGCGACTCCGGTGACAATGGTTCCAATAATTCGACGTGCGTGTCGCCAATTGCCAACATCGCCACACGCACGCCCTGCTCCTGGATCTCTTCAGTCGCGTCCACTTCCAGCCCGAAAGTGTCGCGCCAAAGCGCAAGTCCTTCCTCAAGCTCTCGCGTCGCGAGGCCGATATGGTCAAGTTTCATAAGTACGACTTCGGTGAGAACCGACCTATTGCCCGAGCCCCCGAATTATCTCGTCAACGGCAGAATAAGGATCTCGGCGTCTCGTTGCAACTTCATCCGCCAGTCGTTCCAGTGCTGCGGAAGAAGCCTGAGAACCGATGGCGTCCGCCAATAAACGCTCGCGGAGCAATTCGACAATTCGCCAGCGAGCAATCGCCCGGCGACGCGTGCCCGTCATCGTAGTTCCCCGTTGAGTCTCGTTAAATCGAGCGATTGCGGCGGCAAGCTCAGGAATGCCCTGGTTTTCTGTCGCAATGGTCTTCACGATCGGCGGCTCCCAGCCGTCATCACGACTTGCCAATGACAACAACGACTCGAGCTCTTTCTCAGTCGCATAGACGCCATCACGATCAGCCTTGTTAATTACAAAGATGTCACCGATTTCCATAATCCCGGCTTTGATAGCTTGAATGTCATCGCCCATACCGGGTACCAATACGACAACTGACACGTCCGCCGCTTTGACTATCTCGACTTCGTCTTGTCCGACGCCCACCGTCTCGACAATGATCTTGGAATAACCAGCCGCGTCGAGAATGGCGACGGCGTCAACAGTCGCTCGAGCCAAACCACCGAGGTTCCCACGCGTGGCCATTGAACGGATGAACACCCCTTCATCGAGTCCAAGGGTTTGCATGCGAATGCGATCGCCGAGAATCGCCCCGCCGGAAAACGGGCTGGACGGATCAACTGCGACGATTCCCACGCGCTCGCCGCTCTTTCGAAAGAACAGCGCAAGCTTGTCGACCAACGACGACTTACCTGCACCGGGGGCACCAGTGATTCCAATCACCAATCCACCACGCGACAGCTGATAAATCTGCTTCATCAAGCCGGGCGAATCAGGAGTTGCATCCTCCACTTTGGAAATGACGCGAGCTACAGCGGCCGCATCTCCGCTCTTGATTCGATCAATCAAGCTCGAGTTTTGAGAAGACATCAGTAGTCAGGGTTAGGTGTGCCGCAGCAACTCCCGAGCGATTATGATTCTCTGAATCTCGGAAGTGCCTTCGCCGATAGTGCAGAGTTTCGCATCGCGCCAGTATTTTTCAGGCGGGTAGTCTTTGGTGTAACCGTAGCCACCATGGATCTGAATTGCCTCTTCAGAAACTTTCACACTGATCTCTGAAGCGAAAAGCTTCGCCATAGAGGATTGTTTCGTGGTCTTCTTTCCGTTGTCTTTCATCCAGGCGGCCCTATACATCAGCAATCGGGCCGCGTCGATCTGGGTGGCCATGTCGGACAGCTTGAATTGAATCGCCTGGAACTCTGATATCGGCTTGCCAAACTGCTGGCGTTCCTGTGCGTAGCGCACAGCTGATTCGAATGCACCCTGAGCGATACCGACTGCCAAAGCAGCGATAGAGATGCGACCGCCATCGAGTATCTCCATAGCGTTTACAAATCCTAATCCCTCCTCGCCCAGGAGGTTCTCGTCGGGCACAAAGCAATCCTCAAAAACAACGCTCGCCGTTTCGGAAGCGCGCAGACCAAGTTTGTTTTCTTTCTTGGAAGGAGAGAAGCCTTTCATCCCTTTCTCAAAGACAAACGCCGAGATGCCCTTGCTGTGTTTCGAGCGGTCCGTTACTGCCATGGCCACGCATGTGTCGGCATGGATTGCGTGCGTGATGAAGTTCTTCGAACCGTTCACGATCCAACCACCATCGCTGCGAACCGCTGTCGTCTTCGTTCCCGACGCATCCGAACCGGCGCTGGGCTCAGTTAAACCCCAGGCCCCCAAGTGTTTTCCGCTCGCTAATGGAGCGAGGAACTTTTGCTTCTGTTCTTCAGTGCCAAACTGATAGATGTGATTCGAGCACAGCGAATTGTGAGCGGCCACCGAAATGCCCACTGAGCCATCGACACGAGACAATTCCTCGATGATAGTTGCGTATTCGACGTAACCCATTCCCGCGCCGCCATAATCTTCCGGGAAAAGAACTCCAAGGAGTCCCAGTTCCGCCAGCTTCGGCTGAAGTTCGACGGGAAAGTGCTGCGACTCATCCCATTCCATGACATGCGGCGCGATTTCAGATTCCGCGAACTCGCGCACGCTCATTTTTATCTGTTGCTGTTCTTCGGTTAATTCAAACTCCATAGATGGATTCTAACCTTATTGGATAGGATTTACAGAATTGAGGGAACAGGCTGGGGCGCGACGGCTGCTGTGTGAGCCCATTTGGAAACTGACGAAACCTGATTAATAAGTGACGCCCGCCATGTTCCGCTTTAGCTAGAACCTGGGTCGAGGAATCTGACTCATCCATGCAATTGTTTTGTCTTGCTTGTTTTCTTTATGGGCTGGCGCGGCTTTAGCCACCTGTTTACCTCATTGCTCGACAACAACCGCCAGTGTCCGGGCTTTAGTTTCGCGTCGACGAGGAAACCAATACGCACGCGTCGCAATTTCAAAACTGAATAGCCGATCAAATCAAACATGCGCCGGATCTGTTGATTGCGGCCCTGATGCAATGAAATCTCAAACCATGAGTTGGTAGTTGTCTCATCAAGCAGCTTAATCTTCGCCGGAGCCGTACGTGTGCCATCTTCAAGCACAACTCCACGCCTGAGTCGTTCAATGGCGGCTTCAGGAGGTACGCCTTTTACTTTTGCTTCGTAAACCTTTTCTACGCGATTACGCGCGGAGGTGATGAAGTTAGTGAAATCACCATCGTTCGTGAGTAGTAGTAAGCCTTCCGTATTGAAATCGAGACGACCGACGGGATATACCCGGCCAAGTGATGCAGGCACCAGTTCCGTCACCAAAGGTCGTCCCTCAGGATCCGCAACGCTCGATAGATAACCGCGCGGCTTGTTAAGTAAGACGTAGACCCTTTGCCGATCACTAATGAACCGGTTAATGAGTTTGCCGTTTACTTTGATGTGATCTTTTGCGGGATCGGCTTTGGTTCCGAGTTCGGTGGTGACCTTACCGTTAATGGTTACTTTGCCGGAAGTGATCAACTCTTCGGCGTGGCGGCGAGAGGCGATACCCGCCGCGGCGATCAGTTTTTGTAGGCGCTGCTCCATGTTGAACTGCCCTTGCTTCGCACTCCGATAGGAGCGCCATGTTTATAGTACTGGCAGGGTTAGTACTTTCGCACTCCTTTAGGAGTGCCATGTTGGTACGTGCTATTCATCCAAGTTGGGAGAGCAGATCGACTAGTCTCACCGTAACCCTCGCCGAAGCGCTTCCAGGGCACGCTCGTATTGGCTACGGTCGAACTCGAATGGTCCAAGTTCGTCGTATCGCCATGGGCTCTTTGAACGCCTGATGGCCCTGTGAGGCTGTTCGAATTGAGACCATCTGACGCGAGTTGGCCCAATTTCAATCAGGCAGAGTAGAGGCCAACATCCGGGCTCGCCGCACTCGCAGCCGAGTACTTGCGTCTTCGCATCGGACCGGTAAATCGCATGTGAAGGTTCTCCAAGGAAGTGCTTCGATGGAGGACAAATGTCTTCGTTTGGCGGTAAACCTGCGTAGGCGCCAGCGATTGAAGAGTGGCCTTCCTTATATGCGAAGGGGTTTTCTACAGCGCGAACTAGTTCAACGAGATCGCGACCGTTGATCTTTATTTGGATGCCGCTGTCACGATCGCCGTCCCGAAGGGGTCGGCTAATAAACTCGATGAGGTCCATGACTTGGCTAAACTAACTGTCGCCGTGTTTAATTGGAGTGCGGATCCTAAGCACCACCACTCAAATCGTGAAAGTCTTCGACGCTCGGAAGCTCTGTGAGATCTTTCAATCCGAATTGCAACAGAAAGTCTTTCGACGTTCCGTACATCATCGGCCTACCCACCGTCTCTTTCCTTCCTTTTGCGACAATCAATTTCTTATCCAACAAGGTTTTGATCGCGGAAGGTGATTGCACTCCGCGTATCTCGAGAATCTCTGGCACAGTGATTGGCTGGCGATAAGCGATAACGGCGAGCGTCTCTAATGAAGCAATCGTCAGCTTTGCGCTCGGCCGTGTTCTTAAAAATGCGCGCACGTGTTCGTGATATTCCGGTCGTGTCGCAAACTGCCAGCCGCCGGCAACTTCACGCAACTGCAGGCCGCCGTTTCGATTGTTGAACTCATCGGCCAACAGACGAGCTGCTCTTTCAATCGCTTCCTTGTCGTTCTCTTTAAGCACTGCGGCGATGACTTTCGTCGTCAATGGCTCGTCTGCCACAAAAATCAGTGTTTCGATGATTGCGGCGCGCTCTGCGTCACTTTTCGGAGCCGATAACTCAATCTCGGGCTCAGGCTCCTGGCCTTCCACCTCACCAGCCTCTGACTCGGCGACCATCGCGGCCAATTCGCGACTCGCTTCTTCATTCAGGGCAGCTTGATCTAGTATCTCGTCGGATGAATTATTCTTGTTGCTTTGCTCGGTCATTGTCTCAATCTCTAGAGCTCAGCGTCTCATTCTCCCCCGGCTTCAGCTTGGGGTGAATGAGAAAATGAGCTCGCCATATTCCTCAAGCAGCAACACGCGCAATTATGTCGCCAAATGTTTCGCGCTGAAAAAGTCTTATCTCTGTCGTGCGCACGAGTTCGAGAACTGAAAGAAAAGCCAGCACCAACTCACGGCGCGACTTCGCTCTTTCAAAGAAGACTCGCAGGTTCAGTTCTGTTGCCGACATCACCATGTTTCTAAGGCGTTCGAGCATTTCAGCCATCGAGATCTCTTCGCGCTCAATCTCAAGCAGAACCTCTTCCTTGTGGCGCGCGAGAATATCTTGAAACACCTTCAACAAATCAAAGACTCCAACTGAGACCTCCGGATTGTTCTTATCAGTTTCCAGCTCCGCGCGTTTGAAGACTGCCTGCTCCAGAGTCGCACGTGACCAGAGCATCTCTGCTGCAGCTTTGTATTTCTGATACTCGAGAAGTTGATTGACGAGATCAGTACGCGGATCCTCTTCTTCAGTAGCGAGCGCGAGCGGGTCTCGCGGCAACAGCATCTTTGTTTTGAGCTCGATCAAAGTCGCCGCCATAACAAGAAAATCACCAGCAACAGCAATGTCCAACTCCTGCATCACGCGAAGGTAACGCAGATATTCATCAGTGATCCTGGCAACTGGAATATCGTAGATGCTTACTTGCTCCTGGCGAATGAGATGCAGCAGCAGATCAAGAGGGCCTTCAAATTCGCCGAGCAGTATCTTGAGATCATCGGTTACATCATCCGAAACGATCTGCGGAACCGCTCCCGCGACGTTTAGGGGAGTGGTTTGAGCTTCGGCCAGCTCCGACGATGTCTCAGGTGTTTCTTCCATCATTACGTTGAGTGTCTCGTGCCCTTAAGCCGATTCGTTTGAACGCTTCGTCGAGTGTTATCTTCGCAATGTTTCGTGCCTTGTCTCGCCCAAAAGTAAGTATCTCATCCAGGCGCTCATCAGAGATCTCACGTAACGATTGTTGAATTGGGCGCAGGAAATCGACGGTAACGTCTGCCAGTTCGCCTTTCAGTTGTGCATAGCCTTTCCCGGCAAATCGCTCCTCGACTTGTTCAGTCGAGTCGCCAGTAATCAAATGAAAGATCTCGAGCAAGTTCGTAATCGCCGGCCGTTCAGGATCAAATCTGATTTCAGTTCCGGAATCGGTCACCGCGCGTTTGAACTTTCGCTGAATTGTATCCGCGTCGTCCATTAACATCACGCAACCATTCGGATCGTCATCAGACTTCGACATCTTCCTCGTCGGATCCGAAAGCGACATGATTCGTGCGCCGAGCTTCGGGATATAAGGATCGGGGACCTTGAAGGTTTGACCATAATCGCGATTGAAACGGATTGCTAAATCGCGTGTTAGCTCAAGATGCTGCTTTTGATCATCACCTACCGGCACGAGATCCGTTTGATACAGTAGGATGTCGGAGGCCATTAACACTGGATAATCAAACAAGCCCACCGACACATTCTCGCCTTGCTTGCGCGCCTTTTCCTTGAACTGTGTCATGCGCTCGAGTTCTCCTGTGCGCGCGACACAATTCAAAACCCAAGTAAGCTCGGCATGTTCCGGCACGTCTGACTGAATGAAGATGGTCGAGACCTTCGGATCGATCCCGACAGCCAGGTACATGCGAGCAAGTTCTCTGGTCTTTTGTTGGAGCAGCTTCGGATCGTGAGGGATCGTTATAGCGTGAAGATTCACGATACAAAATAAGCTTTCGTACTCGTGTTGCAGCTTGACCCAGTTTCGTAGCGCCCCAAGATAATTTCCCAGGTGAATGTTTCCCGTCGGTTGTGCTCCGCTGAAGATCCTCTTAGGCATGTGTCTCACACCCGGTACCACACATCATTGCACCCCGAGATATAACAAATACTCGACTAAGTACATCACCGGCCGGATGATGGCGCCAAAAACTCCCATGTACATCAGCACAAGCAAAATCATAAAACCATATTGTTCGAGCACTGAAAGAAACCCATGTGCGCTCGCTGGCAAGACACTGTACAGAATTTTGCTTCCGTCCAGCGGAGGAAACGGAAGTAAGTTGAAGATGGCCAACGAGACATTCATCGTCAGTAGCAGTTCAAGGAATATGCTCACCGGCTCTCGAATCGAATCTGGAATCAGAAGAATCCAGTGCGTCATCAATAGCACTTTGATAATCGTAAACGCGATGATTGCAATCAACAGATTGGCCATGATCCCGGCGAGTGAGACCATGATGTTTGCCAGGTCCTTGTTGCGCCATCGTAGCGGGTTAACCGGCGTCGGCTTGCCCCAGCCAATGAGAGGAATTCTCGCGACCGCACCTCCCATGCTGCCCAAAATAAACCCCACGATTGGAATCAATAGCGTGCCGATTGGGTCGGTGTGCGCGACAGGGTTGAGCGTAATTCTTCCCAGCAGACGAGCAGTATCGTCCCCGAACCTGTTCGACATCCACGCGTGCGCCGCCTCGTGTGCCGAGATCGCCAGCAGCAGCACGACCATGTAAATAACCAGGTGCGGTATTAACTGTTCTACGTTCAATAAGCTTCCCGCGTCGACATTGATGAAGGACCAATCAGATCGGTCAACTTAGCATAGTGAATCGTGAATCGTAAATCGTTAATGATGTTCGATAAACTTCAGTTTGTCGTCAAGTTCCGGTTCCTTCAACGTTCCATCTAACGAGGCTTCACGACAAACTAAAGTTTATCGAACATCATTCACGATTCACGATTCAGCAACGTTCCCTTAATCCCAATCGGCAGACTGTACACAGAATCAATTGAGGCCAACACGAGGTCGCCAGTTCCACTGAATGCCAGTCCTACGAGGTTCACAGCGGCAACGGCGATTTCGGCGTCACCGCCTGGCGTGATGCGAACGACCCCTCGACGACCGCGAAACGAAGCTGTCACGTAGAGATTGCCGTCGCGGTCAAATGCAAGACCCTGAGGTCGTCCCAATCCTTTAAAGAACACCTGCGGCTCACCATCGCGATCGATTCTCCAAATGCAATCGAAACTCGTGACCGTTGGTCCCGTCACGTACAGATACTCATCAGGACCGAACGCGAGATGATAGGCGGATACAGACGGTTCAATCTCTGCCCAGCCTTTTTCCTCACCAATCCCGTTGACGCGATAGATGGTTCCTGAGCGATCGCCAACGTACATTTCTCCATTCGAGTCGAACGCGATTCCAGTCGCAACGCCTAAATTGCGAGCGAACTCAACCGCCTCCTTGAACGGTGTCACCCTGTACACAACACCCTCAAGACGGCTTGTCACAAACATCTGACCGTCGGCAGCGAATGCGATACCGGTTGGGTTGGTGATGTCGCCGCTGAACTCCGAGACCTCACCACCGACGTCTATCCGAAAGATAGTAACTGGCAATTGTTCGCCGCGTGAGCCGGACCGAGTCACGAACAGCGCACCATCATCCGGATCAAAAGCCGGATTTGAGACGGGATGAAGATCGCTGGCAAGTCTTTTTGCAACCGTGAATTCAGCAGCCTCACTACGTTCGAAACCACTCTGTAGTCTCACCTCAACTGGTCCACCTGATTGTGTTTCCGGAACAATTGCGAGAACCCGGTTTGGACTCAGCGCAACTATCGGCGCAACCGTGTCGCCAAACCAAACTGCACACATTGCCGGGTCTGACGTATCGAAGTCGACGCAGTTGATCACGACCTCGCCGCCGGGAACCCCAAACGTTGGCTTGATTGAGAGGATTTTACCTGTCGGCATCGAAAACTTATGGGCTGTTCGGCTTGACGATCCGAATTCTCGTCGGCCGCTATGGATCGGCTCATGATACGCTGGCGTAGGATCGATGTCTAATTGGTCTTTTCCGAGGGATTTGCGTTCAGACGGCTGTGTTATAATTCGGGACCGTCGAACAGATGGTTTAAGGGTTGACTGACGAGAGGTTTCAGTCAAAGACCAAGACAACTGATGCTCAAGCGACTCAGCGACATAAGATCGCAGAGCGACATTCGTAGAATCCCGCCAGCGTCCGAAATCCACCGCTCGCAACACTGCATCTGTAACTTCAAGACAAGTACACTGTCGTGCGGATTTGTGTACGCTCGCGGAGTGTTAGACCGATCACTGGGAGGAAGCAGCCATCACCACAGCGTTAGGTAACACCTTAGGGCTGAAGCCGAATCAACTGCGTCGCATCGAAAAGCTCTACACTCGGCGTATCCCCCCAACTCAAATCGTCACTCCAGAGCTTGCGCGACAGTTAAGTGAACTCTCACACGAGACTCGCAGACAGATTGGCGTACTTGTCGATCGTAAAGGTCACGTCCAATACGTCATGGTCGGCGACAATCGTCGGATTGAATTGCCAGACTTCAAACGCGTTCGTGTCGCCACCGGTCGATTTCGCGGCCTGCGCTGTGTTCACACGCACCTGCGCGGCGAGCAATTAACACAAGACGACCTGACAGACCTCGCGCTTTTGCGTTTAGATCTGATGGCGGCGATTGACGTCGACTCAGATACTGGATTGCCTGGAATGGTCCGTGCCGCACACTTGCTGCCACTTCATGCAGGCGAGCTTGATAACACGACCGCTCCTGACGTCTACGGATTTTTAGAACCAAAACTTGCCGGCCACCTGGACCTCGATTTTCTCTCGTTCATTGATTCGCTCGAAGATGAAATGGCTCGCAACCGTCGCGCAGCACGACGCGCTGAAGTGCGAGATCGCACCATCCTTGTTGGGATGGCAACTGGAGCCATGGCGGACGCGGAAGAGTCGATGGCTGAGCTTGCGGATTTAGCAGCATCTGCGGGCGTCGTTGTGCAAGACAAAATTATCCAGCGCCGGCAGGCGATCGATCCACGAACGGTACTGGGTAAGGGCAAGCTCGACGAACTGCTGATTCGGAGTCTGCAGCTCGGAGCGGATCTACTTGTTTTCGATCGAGAATTAAGTCCAGCTCAGGTTAGATCACTCTCGGAAGCAACTGATCTGAAAGTCATCGATCGTTCCCAGCTCATCCTCGATATCTTTGCTCAACGCGCACAGTCGAAAGAAGGCAAGATTCAGGTTGAATTGGCCCAACTGAAGTATTTGCTGCCGCGGCTAATAGCGGGACAGGATTCGGCTTTTTCACGGCTCGCGGGCGGAATCGGCGGACGCGGTCCGGGTGAAACTAAATTGGAAACCGATCGCCGGCGTGTTCGAGATCGAATAAACCGGCTCGAGCGGGAAATAGAGATACAGCGACAGCGTCGACAGGAACGCCGGAAGGGCCGCACACGTCAATCGCTGCCTGTCATTTCAATCGTCGGATATACGAACGCCGGTAAATCGACGCTACTCAATGCGCTAACGAAGAGTGAAGTTCACGCGGAGCAGCGTATGTTTGCAACGCTCGATCCCACGTCGAGGCGACTTCGTCTGCCGCGTGAACAAGAGGTAATTATTAACGACACCGTCGGCTTCATTCGCGCGTTACCCCCGGATTTGCTTTCAGCTTTTCGCGCAACGCTTGAAGAGATCAGCGAAAGCAGTTTATTGATCCATGCAGTCGACGTGTCTAATCCCCGTTGGCCGCAACAGGTCCAGTCAGTTAAGCGCATTCTCGCTGACCTGAAGTTTGCGGATATTCCGTCGTTACTGGCACTAAACAAAATTGACTTGATCCCTCGTGAGGAGCTGGAAGGAGTCGCGCGTCACGCGTCACAACTGGACGCAGGAGATGTGGCGCTTATTTCTGCCGTGAACCCCACGAGCCTAAGTCCGTTGTTAGAAAAAGCCGGCACGATGTTGGCCCGAAATCTCAACGCAGACTCGAAACTAAATCTGCCTGAGAAACGCTCGGGCCTTTCTCAGTTTGCCTGATGGGACTACGTCCACGTTTCAAAACTCCGCTGAGCGCTGCGCGCGATAAGCTATTGGGCTATGCGCTGCGTCCCTTGATGGTCTTCGAGCCTCGCACTCGGTTCATCATTGCGTGCTGTGCGCTCGTGATCCTAACAACCCTGCTTCTACTAAACGTCTCAACCGGATTTACTGACAACTACAAAGAAGGCGAAGTCCTCAACAAGACCATTGTGGTCCCTGCTGACATCACCACGATCGATGTTGGTGAGACTGAGAGACGAAAGGTAGCAGCACGTGAAGCGACACGGCCGATATTTAACTTCGACGCGAGCCGCGCAGAAACGTCCGCACAGAGTTTTCGTGCCGGATGGGAGGAATTGAAGAAGCAAGGCGAAACCGCCAAAGAGTCGAACATCTGGGGCGAGGCGGGCGGGAAGAACGTGGCGGCCGTCCTTGCACAGCGAAAATTTAGCGACGCCGACCTTAATCAACTAACTACGATCATTCGAGAGATCGGTAACGGCTTCATTTACGATGACGCCGACGGCG
Source organism: Pyrinomonadaceae bacterium (assembly GCA_035457565.1). Classification (GTDB taxonomy): domain Bacteria; phylum Acidobacteriota; class Blastocatellia; order Pyrinomonadales; family Pyrinomonadaceae; genus PSRF01. The sequence continues at coordinate 29,578 of DATIBJ010000033.1, forward strand.
AACGGTTGAAGCAAGACATCGTGCTAGTAGACGTGCGCAATCCGTCAGGGCAGATGATCATGCCGGCTCCGCGTACGCGAATGACGGCGCTCTCCGCCGCACGCCGAAACATTGAATTGCGAGTATTGAATCTCCCCGGTTGGACACCGGAGCAGAAAGCCTCGGTGTCAGATCTCCTAGCCTCATTGATCCGGCCGAACGTCGTCCTCGATCAACCAGCAACTGCTGGAGCCCGCGAGGCAGAAGCCAATAAGATTACGCCAGTCACAATCACACTAAAGAGAAACCAAACTCTGGCACGCGAAGGTGACACGGTTACCGCAACTCTGCTAAGCCAGCTCGCAGCGATCAAGAGCAGCGGCCATTCGGGACGACCATGGCACAACGGGATTGGTTTGGTTTTATTGGTGGCGGCGCTTTACTGGGCTGCGTGGAAGTTTACCGAACATCGGACCAAGACAAGCGGACTACACCTGGACAAGTACAAAGCATTCGCGCTGGTCGGTTCGGCAATACTGGTTCAAACGGCGCTGATGAAAACCGGGTTTCTCTTTGGCGACAGTTTGGCGGCGCAACGGCTTAACTTTCCATTCAACGATCCGATGATCTGGGACTTTGCGATTCCCTTCGCCGCGGCTGCGCTTTTGGTAGCAATGCTCGTCGACACGCAGTTAGCGTTTCTTGCCGGCATTATCACTGCGATCTTTGCCGGCATGATCGCGCCTTTCGGAATGCAGAAAGTGTTGTTTGCCGCCATCTCATGTTCCGCAGCTGTTTACGGAATTGGACGTTATCGGGAGCGCCAATCTGTAACCATCGCCGGGTTGTTTGTGGGCGCCGTCAACATGGTGACGGCCGTGGCCCTCCTCGCATACGCAGAGCAGCCTTTGACGCTGAAGACGATTCTGCTGGCAGCGGGCTGTGGACTCGCCGGCGGCTTCTTAAGCGCGGTGTTTACTGCCGGCGGATTGCCGATCAACGAATCGCTTTTTGGCATATTAACTGACGTAAAACTTCTCGAACTGTCTAATGCTGATCTTCCTGTCCTTGGCCAGCTTGCACTGCGCGCTCCGGGTACTAATCAACACTCACACGCAGTGGGCCAACTTGCAGAGGATGCATGCCGCGTTGTTGGAGGTAATCCTCTGCTGGCTCGCATCGGCGCTCTTTACCACGACATTGGAAAGTTAGCGGCGCCGGAATACTTTGTTGAAAATCAGCAGGGAGATAATCCTCACGATCGTTTACGACCACAGCAAAGCGCTAAGATCATCACGAGTCACGTAACGTATGGGGCGAAACTCGCCAAAGAGATCGCACTCCCGAAAAAGATTGCCGACTTTATTCCGCAACACCATGGCACGCGAACCCTTCATTATTTCCTTCGCAAAGCACAGGCCCAGGCCAAACCCGGCGAAGTAATCAATGAAGACGACTTTCGTTACCCTGGTCCTAAACCCCAATTCAAGGAAGCGGCCATCATGATGCTGGCCGACTCGTGTGAAGCTGCAGCCCGCTCTTTAGTCCGTCCTGACCCGGAAAACATTCGGGCGATCGTGATTAAGATCGTGGACGCCATCGTTACGGACGGTCAGTTGGACCAATGCGACATAACCTTGCAGGAACTAACAACTATTCGTGAAGCAATGATCAGCGCTCTCACCGCGATCTATCATGCACGGATCGATTATCCCGGCTTTAACCCTCCAGTAATGACTGGACCACTACCGCCGCTGCCCGCCGCAAACATCGACAGTGAGGAGCGAGGCATTGGTTACAGCAAAGCCTCTGAAGTTCCAATTAATAAGTCTGGTGAAGTCGAAGACGAAGCAATTCCGCGGCGCGTGAGAAGATAAGCAGATCGTGCTTTGCGCTGTGTGCCTTGTGGTTTGTACTGTGTGCTTTGTGTCGATTGCTTAGATTGAGATCACTATTAGCGGGCGAGCGACCGTAGCGGCAAACAGTCAGTACCGAAACGCGGTAGCGGGTGTTCGATAAACTTTAAGTTTGTCGATGAGTCCGAGGCGGCTGCCTCCAGTGCA